>NZ_JBVJKF010000023.1:0-89790 GCF_055585365.1 Streptomyces sp. NPDC053432 | reverse complement strand
TGCCGCCTCGTGTTTGTTTTGTTGGGGGGGGGTGTGGGGTTTTTTTTTTTTTTTTTTTTTTTTTTTTGTCCTTTTCCTCCCCCCCCCCCCCCCACCACCCCTTTCCCGACTTCCGCGCCGACTGGAGAACCTCCCATGCGCACCCGCACCTCTCTGTACGGTCTGCTCGTCGGCCTGCTGCTGGGCATGGGGCTGCTCCCGGCCACCGCCGCGACCGCGGCGGACAACGGCACCTGGGGGGTCTTCCCCACGCCCGCGGCCGGGGCGGCAATGACCGACCGCGCCTACTTCTTCCACCAGGGCCAGGCCGGGACCTCCGTGGAGGACAGCGTCACGATCCTGAACTCCTCCGACAAGGAGCTGACGTTCCAGATCTTCGCCACCGACGCCGTCAACACCCCCTCGGGCGGTGCCTTCGCCCTGCTGCCCGTCGAGACGAAGCCCAAGGACGTCGGCACGTGGATCGCGCTGCCGCCCGAGACGGCCTCCACCGTCACCGTGCCCGCCAAGAGCCGCAAGGACGTTCCGTTCACCGTGAAGGTCCCGGCGAACGCGACGCCCGGCGACCACGTCGGCGGGATCGTCGCCCTCAACACCGCCGTGGAGGGAGTCCAGCAGGAGGGCAAGGTCCAGGTCGGCGTGCGGCGCTCGGTGGGCGCCCGGCTGTACTTCCGGGTGCCGGGCCCGCTGACGCCCGGGCTCAGCGTGGAGGACGTGAAGGTCGACCGGTCGGCGCCGCTGCTGCCCTGGGTCCGGGACGCCCGCGCCACCATCACGTACACACTGGTCAACCGGGGCAACGTGGTCGTCGACCCCAGGGTGACGGTGACCGCCGAGGGCCTGTTCGGGCGGACGGTGCTGGACCGGCCGGCCCGGGAACTGAAACTGGCGCTGCTGCCCGGCCAGCGGATCGAGCTCACCGAGCCGTGGCCCGACGCGCCCCAGTCCGACTGGGTGACCGTCAGGATCACCGCCGGGGCGACGGCCCACCCCGACCTGGTCTCCACGTCCGAGACGGACTTCGTGGCCGTCCCCTGGCCCGCCGTCGGCCTGCTCCTCGTCCTCGCGGGCGCCCTGACGACCTTCCTGGTCCTGCGCCGGCGCGCCGTCGGCCGCCCGGCACAGGACGTGGACCAGCCGGACACCGAGCGGGACCTGACCCGCACGTACTGACCCGGCCGCCGTCGCAGCACCCGCACCCGTACCCGTACCCGTACGAACGGACTCGCCCCCCGCAGTGAGGGTTGCGGGGGGCGAGCGGTGCCGCGGGGCGGTGTGCGCCCGGTCGGTCAGTGGTTGCGGGGGAAGCCCAGGTCCACGCCGATGTGGCCCTCGGACGGGTCCGGCCAGCGGGTCGTGACGACCTTGCCGCGAGTGTAGAAGTGGATGCCGTCGTTGCCGTAGATGTGGTGGTCGCCGAAGAGCGAGTCCTTCCAGCCACCGAAGGAGTGGTAGCCCACCGGCACCGGGATCGGCACGTTGACGCCGACCATGCCCGCCTCGATCTCCAGCTGGAACCGGCGGGCGGCGCCGCCGTCACGGGTGAAGATCGCGGTGCCGTTGCCGAACGGCGAGGCGTTGATGAGGGCCACGCCCTCCTCGTAGGTCTCCGCGCGCAGCACGCACAGCACCGGGCCGAAGATCTCGTCGCGGTAGGCGTCGGAGTCGGTCTTCACGTGGTCGAGCAGCGACAGGCCGATCCAGTGGCCGTTCTCGAAGCCGTCCACCGTGTAGCCGGTTCCGTCCAGGACCACGTCGGCGCCCTGGTCGGCGGCGCCCTTGACGTACGAGGCGACCTTGTCGCGGTGGGCGGCCGTGATCAGCGGGCCCATCTCCGAGGCCGGGTCGTTGCCGGGGCCGATCTTGATCTTCTCGGCGCGCTCGCGGATCTTCTCGACCAGCTCGTCGGCGATGGAGCCGACGGCCACGACGGCGGAGATCGCCATGCAGCGCTCGCCCGCGGAGCCGTAGGCCGCGGAGACCGCCGCGTCGGCGGCCGCGTCCAGGTCGGCGTCCGGCAGCACCAGCATGTGGTTCTTGGCGCCGCCCAGCGCCTGTACGCGCTTGCCGTTGGCGGAGGCGGTGGTGTGGATGTGGCGGGCGATCGGGGTCGAGCCCACGAAGGAGACGGCCGCGACGTCGGGGTGGGACAGCAGCGCGTCGACGGCGACCTTGTCACCGTGGACGACGTTCAGCACGCCCGCCGGCAGTCCGGCCTCGGTGGCCAGCTCGGCCAGCTTGTTGGCGGCCGACGGGTCCTTCTCGCTCGGCTTGAGGATGAAGGTGTTCCCGCAGGCCACGGCCAGCGGGAACATCCACATCGGGACCATCGCCGGGAAGTTGAACGGGGTGATGCCCGCGACCACGCCCAGCGGCTGGCGGATGGCGGCGACGTCCACGCGGCTGGACACCGACGTCGACAGCTCGCCCTTGAGCTGCGTGGTGATCCCGCAGGCCAGCTCGACGATCTCCAGGCCGCGGGCGACCTCGCCCAGCGCGTCCGAGTGGACCTTGCCGTGCTCGGCGGTGATCAGCTCGGCGATGGCGTCACGGTTGGCGTCCAGCAGGGCGCGGTAGGCGAAGAGCACCTTGGTGCGGGCGGCCAGCGAGGACTGGCCCCAGCTCAGGTACGCCTCCTTGGCGACCTGTACCGCCGCGTCGACCTCCTCGGCCGAGGCCAGCGCGACCTGCGTGGTGACCTCGCCGGTCGCCGGGTCGGTGACCGGGCCGTAGTTGCCCGAGGCGCCCTCGACGGTCTTGCCACCGATCCAGTGGTTGACGGTCTTCATGTGCCTTGCTCCTTCACAGATGGCGACGTCGCTGAGCGGCTTGCCGGTCGTACTCTTCACGGGCCCGAGCCGCCGCTTTGCGGTTCGCGGTCTCGGCCACAGGAACATCCCACCACGCCTGTGCGGGGGGCGGGCCCGACACAGTGTCGGGCGTTCGGGTCCGTACGTAGACACATGTGGGACATGTTGCCGAGCGCGCCTCGGTCAGGGCTTCGCGCAGGTCACGCACGGTGCGGGCGCGCAGCACGGCCATCCCGAGGGAGGCCGCGTTCGCCGCGATGTCCACCGGAAGGGGGTCCCCGCCGTACGAGCCGTCGGGCGCCCGGAAGCGGTACCCGGTGGCGAACCCCTCGCCGCCCACGGCCCGCGACAGCCCCCCGATCGAGGCGTACCCGTGGTTGTCGAGGACGACCAGCCTGACCGGGACGCCCTCCTGCACGGCCGTGACGATCTCGGTCGGGTTCATCAGGTACGTCCCGTCGCCGACCAGCGCCCACACCGGGCGGCCGGGCGCGGCCAGCGCCACCCCGATCGCCGCCGGGATCTCGTAGCCCATGCAGGAGTAGCCGTACTCCAGGTGGTACTGGTCCTCCGAGCGGGCCCGCCACAGCTTGTGCAGGTCCCCCGGGAGCGAGCCGGCGGCGTTCACGAGGATGTCGCTCGCGTCGACCAGCCCGTCGAGCAGCCCGAGCACCTGGGCCTGCGTGGGCGGCAGATCCTCGTCGTGCACGCTCCAGGCGGCGTCCACCCGCCGCTCCCACTCCCTCTTGCCCTCCCCGTACGAGGCCGCGTACGCGGGATCCACCCGGTACCCGGCGACCGCCTCCCGGAGTTCGCCGAGCGCCTCGCGCGCGTCGGCGACCAGCGGCAGGGCGGCGAGCTTGTGGGCGTCGTACGGGTCGAGATTGAGCCCGACGAACCGGACGGCCGGGTTCTGGAAGAGGGTCGCGGAGGCGGTGGTGAAGTCCGTCAGCCTGGTCCCGGCGGCGATCACCAGATCGGCCTCCCGGGCCAGCGCGTCGGCGGTCGCCGTGCCCGTGTGCCCGATCCCGCCGATCTCGGCGGGGTGGTCGTACGGCAGCGCACCCTTGCCCGCCTGGGTCGTGGCCACGGGGATCCCGGTGGCCTCGGCGAACTCCGCCAGCGCGGCCCCGGCCGCGCTGTGCCGGATCCCGCCGCCCGCGACGATCAGGGGACGCGCGGAGCCCCGCACGGCGGCCGCGGCCGCGTCGAGCTCGGCGCGGTCGGGCCGGGGCCGGCGCACGCCCCACACCCGCTCGGCGAAGAACTCCTCGGGCCAGTCGTACGCCTCGGCCTGCACGTCCTGCGGCAGCGCGAGGGTCACGGCGCCGGTCCGCACGGGGTCGGCGAGCACCCGCATGGCCTGGAGGGCCGCCGGGATGAGGGCCTCGGGCCGCGTGATCCGGTCGAAGTACCGGGAGACCGGCCGCAGGGTGTCGTTGACGGAGACGTCCCCCGCCTCCTGCGCCTCCAGCTGCTGGAGCACGGGGTCTGCGGGCCGGGTCGCGAAGGCGTCCCCGGGCAGCAGGAGCACCGGGATCCGGTTGATCGTCGCCCCGGCCGCGCCGGTGACGAGGTTGGTGGCGCCGGGCCCGATGGAGGTGGTCACGGCATGCGCGGACAGCCGCCCGCTCTGCCGGGCGTACCCGACGGCGGCGTGCACCATGGCCTGCTCGTTGCGCCCCTGGAAGAAGGGCATCTCCCCGGCGCCCGTCTCAAGCAGCGCCTGTCCGATCCCGGCGACGTTCCCGTGCCCGAAGATCCCCCAGGTTGCGGCGACCAGCCGGTGCCGGTGCCCGTCGCGCTCGGTGTACTGCCTGCTCAGGAACCGTACGAGCGCCTGTGCGACGGTGAGTCTCATCGCGCCTCGTCCTCCGCTCGGTGGAAGGGCAGCCGGGGGTCGACCGCCTGGCCGTCCCAGCTGCCGCGGATCCAGGCGTGCTCGGGGTGGTCCCGGATCAGCCACTCCCGGGGCTCGCCGGGCGGCCCGGCCATCACGTTCAGGTAGTACATGTCGTGCCCGGGCGCGGCGATGGACGGCCCGTGCCAGCCGTCGGGGATCAGCACCGCGTCCCCGCTCCTGACTTCCGCCAGGATGTCGGTCTTCCCCGCGGGAGAGGGCGTGACGCGCTGGTATCCCACCCCGGGGGTCTGGCCGTGGGGCGCGATCTCGAAGTAGTAGATCTCCTCCAGACGGGACTCCTGGCCGGGGAGGTGCGTGTCGTGCTTGTGGGGCGGGTACGAGGACCAGTTCCCGCCGGGGGTGAGCACCTCGACGGCGATGAGCCGGTCCGCGGGGAACACCCCGGCGGCCCCGAAGTTGTGGACCTGCCGGGAACACTGCCCGGCCCCGCGCAGCTCCACGGGCACGTCCCCGGCCGGCCCGTACCGCGCGGCCAGCCGCGTCTCGCAACGGGCCCCGGCGAGCGCGAACCGGCCGCCGCCGGCCGACTCGATCTCCGCCTGCCCGTCCCGGGGCAGATACGCGAAGTCGCTGACCCCGCCGAACACCCCGTGTCGACCGCGCAGTCGGAACGTGCCGGGTGGGGTGGCGTTGGGCCCTGCGGGGCTTGTTCCCCCACCCCGCCCCTTCCCGGAACTGGGGGCTCCGCCCCCAGACCCCCGGCCCTCAAACGCCGGACGGGCTGGATCCCCCAGCTCGGCCGGAGGCAATTCCGGCCCCGCCGGCGTTTGAGGCGCGGGGTCCGGGGCGGAACCCAGGGGCTCCGCGCAGCGGACCTCGCACGCGCCGGACAGCGGGAGCACGATCCACTCGGAGTCCCCGCACTCGTGCGCGTACACCTCCCCGGCCCCCAGCTCCAGCACCACCAGCCGCGTCCACTCCATCCCCCACTCAGCAACCACCGGCACGCCCCAGCACCTCCTCCACCTCGTACGAGAACGGCATCGCCGAAGAACACGCCAGCCGCGAGGCGACGATCGCCCCCGCCGCGTTCGCGTACCGCAACACCGCCTCCAGCGGCCACCCCGCCAGCAGCCCGTGGCACAGCGCCCCGCCGAACGCGTCCCCCGCGCCCAGCCCGTTCACCACCTCCACCCGCACCGGCGGGACCTCCGCCACCGTCCCGTCCCGGTGGACCGCGAGCACACCCTCCGGGCCGCGTTTGACGACGGCCAGCTCCACCCCGGCCTCCAGAAGCGCCTCCGCCGCCGCGTACGGATCGGACCGCCCCGTGGCGATCTCGCACTCCTCCGGGTTCCCAACGGCCACCGTCGCCGACGCCAGCGCCCGCTCGTAGTACGGCTCCGGTTTCTCCCGCCACAGCATCGGCCGCCAGTCCAGGTCGAACACGGTCACCCCCGCGCCACGCCCCCTTGCCCGAAGCGCGGCCAGCGTCGCCCCCCGCGAGGGCTCCTCGCTCAGCCCCGTCCCCGTCATCCAGAACACCTTCGCGGCCCGCACCGCCGCCAGGTCCACCTCCGCCGGCTCGATCTCCAGATCGGGCGCCTTGGGCAGGCGGTAGAAATACAGCGGGAAGGAATCCGGCGGGAACATCTCGCAGAAGGTGATCGGCGTCGCCAGCCCGGCGACCTGCGCCACCCACCGGCCGTCCACCCCGAACCTCCCCAGCTCCGCCCGGAGATACGCGCCGAAGGGATCCGCCCCGGTGCGGCTGATCAGTGCGGTCCGCCGCCCCAGCCGGGCCGCCGCGACGGCGACGTTGGCCGGGGAGCCGCCCAGGAACCTGCCGAAGGTCTCGGCCTCGGCCAGTGATACGCCGGTCGTCAACGGGTAGAGATCCACCCCGATCCGGCCCATCGTGATCAGGTCGAACTCCGACGGATCGCCGGTACCGGTCCCGGTCACAGTCTGTCCCTCCGCTCGCCTCCCACCCGAAGGTGGCCGTTATGACGTCCTCCCCGCCCGCGTTGACCCGTATCCGCGTCGGTTCGGCTCCGGACTCCTGGGGTGTCTGGTTTCCCGACGATCCCCTGCAGACCCCTTGGGAGCGCTTCCTCGACGAGGTCGCGGACGCCGGGTACGAGTGGATCGAGCTCGGCCCGTACGGCTATCTGCCCACCGATCCCGCCCGGCTCGCCGAGGAGACCGCCAAGCGCGGGCTGCGGGTCTCGGCTGGCACCGTCTTCACCGGACTCCATCACGGTCCCGCCGTGTGGGAGGCCACCTGGGACCACGTGTCGCGGATCGCGGAGCTGACGCGGGCGATGGGCGCGGCGCACCTCGTCGTCATCCCCTCCTTCTGGCGGGACGACAAGACCGGCGAGGTGCTGGAGGACCGCACCCTCACCCCCTCCCAATGGCGTGAACTGGCTTCCCAGACCGAGCGCCTGGGCCGGGAGGTCCAGGACCGGTACGGGCTGCGGATCGTGGTCCATCCGCATGCGGACACCCACATCGACACCCCGGGGAACGTGGCCCGCTTCCTCGACGCCACCGACCCCGACCTGGTCTCGCTCTGCCTGGACACGGGGCATTACGCGTACTGCGGCGGCGACAGCGTCCAGGCCGTGGAGACCTTCGCCGAGCGCATCGGCTACCTCCACCTCAAGCAGGTGGACCCGCGGATCCTCGCCGAAGTCGTCGCGCAGGAGCTGCCCTTCGGGCCGGCCGTGGGCCGCGGGGTGATGTGCGAGCCGCCGTCGGGCGTGCCCGCGCTGGAGCCGGTGCTCGCCGCCGCCCAGCGGCTGGGCGTGGACCTCTTCGCCATCGTCGAGCAGGACATGTACCCCTGCCCGCCCGACCGGCCGCTGCCGATCGCCCGCCGTACCCGCGACTACCTGCGCTCCTGCGGCGCCCGCTGACCCCCTGAGGAGACAACCATGAGCAGCACGCTCGGCATCGCCGTCATCGGTACGGGCAGGATGGGCGCCGACCACGTCCGCCGGATCGGGCGGAGCGTCGGCGGGGCCCGGGTGGTGGCCGTGGCCGATCCCGACGGGGACCGGGTCAAGGAGGTCGCGGGCGCCCTGGAGGGGGCGAGCGCGCACACCGACCCGGCGGCCGCGATAGGCGCACCCGGGGTCCGGGCCGTACTGATCGCCTCTCCGGGGCCCGCCCACGAGGAGGCGGTCCTGCACGCCCTGGACCGGGAGCTGCCGGTGCTGTGCGAGAAGCCGCTGACTCCCGATCCGGCGGGAGCGCTGCGGATCATGGCGGCCGAGCAGCGGCTGGGGCGGCGCCTGGTGCAGGTGGGTTTCATGCGGCGCTTCGACGCCGAGTACGAGCGGCTGAAGGAGCTGCTCGACGCGGGCGGGATCGGGCGGCCTCTGTTCCTGCACTGTCGGCACCGCAACGCCGCCTCGCCGTCGTTCTTCACCAGCGACATGCTGATCAGCGATTCCGTGGTGCACGAGGTGGACGCGGCCCGCTGGCTGCTGGGGCAGGAGATCACGGCCGTCACCGTCATCTCCCCGAGGCCGACGGCGGCCGCCCCTGAGGGGCTGCGCGATCCCCGGCTGGTGCTGCTGGAGACCTCCGACGGGGCCGTCGTCGACGTGGAGATCTTCGTGAACTGCGGTTTCGGCTACCAGGTGCAGTGCGAGGCCGTGGGCGAGTCGGGCAGTGCCCGGATCGGCGACGGCCACGCGATGGTGGTGCAGTCGGCGGGGCGTTGGGGCGGGGAGATCGACCAGGACTTCACGGTGCGCTTCGCCGACGCCTACGACCGCCAGCTGCGCCGCTGGGTGGCCGCGGCGGCGCGCGGCCGGGTGGCGGGGCCCGACGCCTGGGACGGCTACGCGGCGGCGGCCGTCTCGGAGGCGGGCCTCGCGGCCGCGCGGACCGGCGTACGGACCCCGGTGGCGCTGGCGGAACGCCCGCCCCTGTACGGGGGCTGAGTCCCGGCTCCCCTTGCGCACCCCTGTGCCGCATCCGTCACAGGGGTCTCCGCCGTGTCACCCATGTCCGCGTTACGCGGGTCTTCGGTCACAGCCGTTCGACAGCCCCTCCCCTGCCCTCACCCCGGGTCGTTCCCCGGGCACAACGCGAGTGATCGCCAGTGTCCACGCGCCGGCTCCCCCGACGGCCTCCCGGCCGGCCCCGCGGCGTGGACGAGGAGGTGCCTGGGATGAGTGACCGTCAGCTGTGGTCGTACAAGGAGATCGCCGCCCACATCCGGGTACAGCCGGACACGGTGCGCTCCTACCGCAAGCACGGGCTTCTCCCGCCGCCGGACCATGTCGAGGGCGGCAAGCCCTACTGGTACGCCGACACGGTCCGCGCCTGGGTGGCCCGGCGGCCCGGCAACCGGGGCCGCGGCGGGGACTGACCCCGCACCCGGCTGCGGGAGGGGGGCTCGACCACCCCCGCCCTCCCCCGTCCCTCAGCCGGCCGCTCGGAGCCCCCCGCCACTACGCCGCCCCGACGGGCACCTTCTCCTGCTCCGGCCGGCCCTCCGGCCGGGCGGGAGGAACGGCGGACTCCCCTTCGCTCAGTCCGAACCTGTCGTGCAGCCTGCGCAGCGGGCCCGGTGCCCACCAGGTGGCCTTCCCGGTCAGCTTCATGACCGCCGGGACGAGGAGGCTGCGCACGACCATGGCGTCCATCAGCACCGCCAGCGCGATTCCGAGCCCCAGCATCTTGGTGTTGGTCACCCGCGAGGTGCCGATGGCCACCATCACCACGGCCAGGATCAGGGCCGCCGCGGTGATCAGCCCGCCGGTGCGGGCCAGTCCCGTCCGCACGGCCCCCTCGTGGTCCCCGGTCCGGTCGTACTCCTCCTTCATACGGGATATGAGGAACACCCCGTAGTCCATGGACAGTCCGAAGGCGATGCAGAACATCAGGACCGGCAGCGTGGTCTCGATGTCCCCGGTGGAGGTGAAGGAGAGCAGCCCCGAGAGGTTGCCCTCCTGGAAGACCCACACCACCGCTCCGAACATCGCGGTCAGGCTGAGTGCGTTGAGCAGCACCGCCTGGAGCGGTATGAGCAGGCTCCCGGTGAGCAGGAAGACCAGCAGCAGGGTGGCGAGTGCCACCAGGGCCAGGGCGGTGGGAAGGGCGTCCGCGATGGCCGACCTGGTGTCGACGAGTCGCGCGGCCTGTCCCGCCACGGAGGTACGGAAGCCGGGATCGACCTTCCGCACCTCACCGACCAGGTCCTGGGCCTGCGGCCCCACTCCCTCCCCCTGTGAGATGACCGAGAAGTACGCGTACCGCGCCTCGGGGCCGGTGCTCACCGGCCCGTCGATGCGGACCACGCCGGGCAGGACCGCCAGTCGCTCCCGGTAGGCGGCGAGCTCGGCGGGACCGGAGGCACCCTCGGCGAGCACGGTGAGCCCGCCGCCGGGGCTGCCGGGGAAGGCGTCCCGGATCTGCTGCTGGACCACGTGCGACTCGGCGGTGCTGGGCAGCTGCCGGTCGTCCACGGTGCCGAACTTCACCCCGAGGAAGGGCAGTCCGAGGAGCAGCAGCCCCGCTGTGGTGGCCACCGCGAACAGCGGGGCCCGGCGCATCACCAGAGCCGCCGCCCGCCCCCAGCCCCGCCCGGTGTCCGCCGTGGCGCCGGGCGCCTCGCCGGAGGCGCGCCCGCGCCGCCACAGGCGCCGCAGGTCGAGGGAGTTGACCCGCTCGCCGAGCAGGATCAGGGCCGCCGGCAGCAGGGTCAGCGCGGCCGCCGCGGCGAGGAGCACCACCGCGACCCCCGCGTAGGCGAAGGAGCGCAGGAAGGACATCGGGAAGAAGGCCATGGCCGAGAGGGCGACGGCGACCGTGAGCGCGGAGAAGAGCACGGTGCGCCCGGCGGTGCGCAGGGTGGTCCCGATGGCGCCCGCCGGGTCCTGTCCGGCCGCGAGCTCCTCTCGGAACCTGCGGACGATGAACAGGGCGTAGTCGATGGCGAGTCCGAGGCCGAGTGCGGTGGTCAGGTTCTGGGCGAAGACCGAGACCTCGGTGAACTCGGTGAGGCCGCGCAGCACGGCGTTGGTGCCGAGGATGGCCACGATGCCGACGCCGAGCGGCAGCAGGGCCGCGACGGCGCTGCCGAAGACGAGGACGAGCAGGACGAGGGTGACCGGCAGCGCGATCAGCTCGGCGCGCAGCAGGTCCTCCTGGATGGTCGTGGTCACCTCGGCCTGGACGGCGACGGGTCCGCCCAGGGAGACCCGCACCGGCCCGTGTTCGCCCCGGAAGCGGGGAGTGATCCGGTCCAGTACCTCGGTGGCGGTCTTCTGGTCGCCCAGCACCCTGGCCGCGATCAGGGCCTGCCGGCCGTCCTCGGAGCGCAGCGCCGGCAGTCGGGTCCGCCAGTACGAGCCGACGCCGACGACCCCCTCCTCCCCGGCGAGCCGGGCGGTCAGCCGCTCCGCCTCGGCGGCGACCGCGGGATCGTCGACCCCGGCGGCCCCGATGCCGGGCCCGGCGTCGACGAGCAGCAGCAGATTGGGCTGGGAGGCCGGGAACTCCCGCTCCAGGGCCGCGGCGGCGTAGGTGGACTGGGCGTCCGGGTCCTCCCATCCGCCACTGCTCATCCGCTCGGCGACGCCACCGCCCACGAACACGGCCAGGGCCGTGACCACCAGGGCGAGCAGCAGCGAGAGCCGCGGCCGGGCCGTGACGAACCGGGTCCACCCGCCGCTCTCCCCGGACGACGGCGGTTTCTTGACTTCGGACATGACTCGGTGTCCCCTTCACCGTGATTGCCAGGCCGAATAGACTGGCAAACACGAGCAGTCGCTCGCGTTTTCCCAGAATGCGAGCGACCACTCGTGTTTGTCAATCACCCACGGGAAGCAGGGGATTGGACATGCCGAGGACATCCAAGGACAAAACCACCGAAAGCGACCAGCTCACGGAAGCCGGCACGCCCACCGCGCCGCGCCGCCGCCAGGCACGGGGCGAGCGCCGGGTCGCCCAGCTGCTGGCAGCCGCCGCCGGGGTGTTCTGCCGCACCGGCTACGCCGCAGCCAGCACCAACGCCATCGCCCGCGAGGCCGGCGTGTCACCGGGCACGCTCTACCAGTTCTTCCCGAACAAGGAGGCCATCGCGATCGAGCTCGGCGGCCAACTGCTGCGCCACGCGCGGGAGACGCACGGCCAGGCCTTCCTGCCCCAGAACCTGGGCCTTCCGCTGCCCGAGGCGCTGGACGCCGTCCTGGACCCGCTGATCGCCTTCAACTGCGAGAACCCGGCCTTCTGGGCCCTGATGCACGGCTCCGGCGTCCCGGGGGGCATCGACAAGGAGCACGAGGAGCTCCACTCCAGCATGGCCGCGCAGACCCGGGACGCCCTGCACTTCCTCGCCCCCGCTGTCGGACCGGCCGAGCTCGACCACACGGCGAACATGGTCCTGGGCATCTTCAAGGCGTCCCTGGACCTGATCCTGGCCCACGAGGGCGCCGAACGCGAGGCGTACGTCGCCGAGCTCAAGACCGTCCTGCTGCGCTACCTGGAGCCGATCGTCACCACGACTCACCCCCGCTGACCCGCTCCCCGCGGCGGCCCTGCGCACCGCGTTCCCGCGCCGGCCGGTTCCGGTCCCGCAGCCTCATCGCCAGCAGCGGGAACACCAGCACCGACACCATGCCCGCCCCCACCAGCGCGGCCGCCTCGCCCGGCGCCACCTTCCCGTCCTGCACCCCGAGCGTGGTGATCGCGACCACCAGCGGCAGCGCCGTGGACCCGAACAGCACCAGCGCGGACCGGTCGCTCCCCCGCATGTCCGCGGGGGCCAGCAGCCGGACCGGCAGGCCGCGCACCACGAGGAACAGCAGCAGGAACAGCGGCAGCAGCAGGAGCTCCCGGCCGCCCGCGAGCAGCGCCTGCAGGTCGAACTCGATGCCGGTGACCACGAAGAACACCGGCACCAGGAAGCCGAACCCCATGGCCTCCACCTTCGACAGCACGGTCGCGCTGCTCTCCGGCGCGGCCCCGTGCAGCACGAGCCGGGTGACGAGGCCCGCGGCGAAGGCCCCGAGGAGGATGTCGAGCCCGAGCACCTGGGCCAGCGCCAGCATCGACACCAGCAGCAGGACGACCAGCCGCACCGCGAACTGGGCACTGCTGTGCAGCGTCCTGGCGATGACCGCGCCGAACCAGGGCGGCTTGGGCCGCAGCGCCCAGAACACGGCCGCCGCCGTCAGCACCGCGAAGGCGGCGAGCAGCAGCGCCGACCGCGCCGGGGCCCGCCCGCTGAGCAGTACGGCCATGGCGATGACCGGTCCGAACTCGCCGATGGTGCCCATCGCCATCACCACGGAGCCGAACCGGCTCCGGAGGTCTCCCGCGTCCCTCAGCACGGGCAGGATCGTGCCCAGCGCGGTGCTGGTGAGCGCGGTGCCGATGTAGACGCCCTTGTCGTAGCCGCCGCCGTGGGCGAGCAGGATCCCCACACCCAGGCCCAGGACGAGGGAGATCACCCAGGCCCACACCGACCGCTTGAGGGTGTCCCCTCTGACCCGGTCGAATTCGAGCTCGTAGCCGGCCAGGAAGATCAGCATCGCCAGGCCGAGGTTGCTCAGCACGTCGATGACCCCGCCGGTGCGCGCCCACCCGAGGACGTCGGGGCCGATCAGGATCCCCAGCAGGATCTCGAAGATCACCAGCGGTACCGCCAGCCAGCGCGAGACCCCGTAGGCCAGCAGGGGCGCGAGCACGGCGACGGCCATGATGAGGACGAGGCTTCCTGGCTGATCCATAACGGCCATTTACGTACAGTTCCGCCATACCGGCCAGTTTTGGAGGCGGGGGCTCGCATTTATACCCCCCAGGGGTATAGTCTCGGAGCGTCGGGAGGACGGTGGAGGGATCCATCGCCCCCCGCGACCGGACACGTACGCCTGAAGAGGAGAACGACATGACCGCCGAGACGGACACCCGCACCACCACCGTCTACCGCGTGACCGGCATGAGCTGCGGGCACTGCGAGGGCTCGGTGACCGACGAGCTCAGCGCCCTGCCCGGCGTCAGCTCCGTCAAGGCCGTCGCCGCGACCGGCGAGGTCACCGTGGTCTCCGACGCCCCGCTCGCCGAGGAGGACGTCCGCGCCGCGATCGACGAGGCCGGCTACGAGCTCGCCGGCCAGGCCTGAGGCACCGCGCAGGACCCTCAGGATCCCGCAGATCTCCGCCAGGCCGTGCCGACCGGCTCATACCGGTCCCGCACGGCCCGGCCCTCCCCTGGAGCCGGAAGATGAGCAGCACGGTGCACGACGGGCCCATAGCGGCGGTGGAACTCTCGATCGGCGGGATGACCTGCGCCTCCTGCGCGGCCCGGATCGAGAAGAAGCTCAACCGGATGGACGGCGTCGAGGCCACGGTGAACTTCGCCACCGAGAAGGCGAAGGTCTCCTACCGCGGTGACGTCCAGGTCGCCGACCTGATCGCGACCGTCGTGAGGACCGGGTACACCGCCGAGGAGCCCCCGCCGCCGGAGCCGCTCCCCGAGCAGCCCGAAGCCGAGTCCCCCCGCGACCCCGAGCTCGCCGCCCTGCGCCACCGGCTGCTCGTCTCCGCCGTGCTCGCGCTGCCCGTCGTCCTGCTCGCGATGGTCCCGTCCCTCCAGTTCGACAACTGGCAGTGGCTCTCGCTGACGCTGGCCGCCCCCGTCGTGGTCTGGGGCGCGTACCCCTTCCACACGGCCGCCTGGACCAACGCCCGGCACGGCGCCGCCACCATGGACACCCTCGTCTCGGTCGGCACCCTGGCGGCCTTCACCTGGTCGCTGTGGGCCCTGTTCTTCGGCCACGCGGGCATGCCCGGCATGCGGCACGGCTTCGGCCTGACCATCTCCCGTACGGACGGCTCCTCGGCCATCTACCTGGAGGTCGCGGCAGGGGTCGTCTCCTTCATCCTGCTCGGCCGCTACCTGGAGGCCCGCTCCAAGCGGAAGGCCGGCGCCGCCCTCAAGGCGCTGCTGGAGCTCGGCGCCAAGGAGGTGGCCGTGCTGCGCGGCGGCGCCGAGGTGCGGATCCCCGTGTCGCAGCTCGCGGTCGGCGACCGGTTCGTCGTCCGCCCCGGTGAGAAGATCGCCACCGACGGCACGGTCGTCGAGGGCAGTTCGGCCGTGGACGCCTCCATGCTGACCGGCGAGTCGGTCCCGGTCGAGGTCGCCGTCGGGGACTCCGTCACCGGCGCCACCGTCAACGCCTCCGGGCGCCTGGTCGTCGAGGCCACCCGGATCGGCGCCGACACCCAGCTCGCCCGGATGGCGAAGCTCGTCGAGGACGCGCAGAACGGCAAGGCCGAGGTGCAGCGCCTCGCGGACCGGATCTCCGGGATCTTCGTGCCGATCGTCCTGGTCCTGGCGCTGGGCACCTGGGCGGTCTGGCTGCTCGTCACCGGTGACGCCACCGCCGCCTTCTCCGCCGCCGTGGCCGTCCTGATCATCGCCTGCCCGTGCGCCCTGGGCCTGGCCACCCCGACCGCGCTGATGGTAGGCACCGGCCGGGGCGCGCAGCTCGGCATCCTGATCAAGGGCCCCGAGGTGCTGGAGTCCACCCGCCGCGTGGACACCGTCGTACTGGACAAGACCGGGACCGTGACCACGGGCCGGATGACCCTCACCGAGGTGCACACCGCCGAGGGCGTGGACGAGAAGGAGCTGCTGAGGCTCGCCGGCTCCCTGGAGCACGCCTCCGAGCACCCGATCGCCCGGGCCGTCGCCACCGGCGCGGCCGAGCGGGCGGGCGCGCTGCCCGCACCCGAGGGCTTCGAGGCCCCTTCGGCCTTCGAAAGCGTCGCCGGCCTCGGCGTGCGGGGCGTGGTGGACGGGCACGCGGTGCTGGTGGGCCGCGAGCGGCTGCTGGCCGACTGGTCGATCTCCCTGCCGGAGGGCCTCGCCGGGGCCAAGGCGGCCGCCGAGGCCGCGGGCGCCACCGCCGTGCTGGTCGCCTGGGACGGCGAGGCGCGCGGGGTCCTGGCGGTGGCCGACGCCGTCAAGGGGACCAGCGCCGAGGCGGTCTCCCGGCTGCGGGCACTGGGCCTGACCCCGGTGCTGCTGACCGGCGACAACAGGGCCGTCGCCGAGACGGTGGCCCGCGAGGTGGGCATCGACGAGGTGATCGCCGAGGTGCTCCCGCAGGACAAGGTGGACGTCGTACGACGGCTCCAGGCGCAGGGACGTACGGTCGCCATGGTCGGCGACGGGGTCAACGACGCGGCCGCCCTGGCCCAGGCCGACCTCGGCCTGGCCATGGGCACCGGCGCCGACGCGGCCATCGAGGCCGGCGACCTGACCCTCGTACGGGGTGACCTGCGGGTGGCGGCGGACGCGATCCGGCTGTCGCGCCGGACCCTGGGCACCATCAAGGGCAACCTGTTCTGGGCCTTCGGCTACAACGTGGCGGCGCTGCCGCTGGCGGCCGCCGGACTGCTCAACCCGATGATCGCGGGGGCCGCGATGGCCTTCTCCTCGGTCTTCGTGGTGACCAACAGCCTGCGGTTGCGTTCCTTCCGGTAGTGGACCTCCTCCTCATGACCCACACCGTTCCTTCACGGGAGACGCAGATCACAGTGACGGCAACGTAACCATTCGGGGTCGTGGTGGGTCTAATGGGGCGATGCCAGGAACGTCTTGGGGGACGTCCAGGGGTATCGGCCGGCCGGGATTCGTGCCGCGGGAAGCCTTGAGCGGCCGTCCCGTCCAGAACGGGTCCCGGCACCATTGACGCCCCGGCTCGGGTCCCGTGGGGGGAATCCGTACCGGGGAAAAGGAAAGCGCCCCGACCGTCGACCCGTGGGGGGATCGACGGCGGGGCGCTTTTCGTACGCCTGGGGGCCCTGGCGGGCCTTGAGGGCCTCGGGTCAGCGGGCCTCGACCGGCACGAAGTCGCGCAGGACCTCGCCGGTGTAGATCTGGCGCGGGCGGCCGATGCGGGAACCCGGCTCCTTGATCATTTCCTGCCACTGGGCGATCCAGCCGGGAAGCCGGCCGAGCGCGAAGAGCACGGTGAACATCTCGGTCGGGAAGCCCATGGCCCGGTAGATCAGGCCCGTGTAGAAGTCCACGTTGGGGTAGAGGTTGCGCGAGACGAAGTAGTCGTCGGCCAGCGCGTGCTCTTCCAGCTTCAGCGCGATGTCGAGCAGCTCGTCGCTCTTGCCGAGCGAGGAGAGGACGTCGTGCGCCGCGGCCTTGATGATCTTCGCCCGGGGGTCGAAGCTCTTGTAGACGCGGTGTCCGAAGCCCATGAGGCGGACGCCGTCCTCCTTGTTCTTCACCTTGCGGATGAAGGCGTCGACGTCGCCGCCGTCGTTCTTGATGCCTTCCAGCATCTCCAGCACCGACTGGTTGGCGCCGCCGTGCAGCGGGCCCCACAGGGCGGAGATGCCGGCCGAGATCGAGGCGAACATGTTCGCCTGCGAGGAGCCGACCAGACGCACGGTGGAGGTCGAGCAGTTCTGCTCGTGGTCCGCGTGCAGGATGAGCAGCTTGTCGAGCGCGGAGACCACGACCGGGTCCAGGTCGTACTCCTGGGCCGGCACCGAGAAGGTCATGCGCAGGAAGTTCTCGACGTAGCCGAGGTCGTTGCGCGGGTAGACCACCGGGTGGCCGACCGACTTCTTGTACGCGTACGCGGCGATCGTCGGGAGCTTGGCCAGCAGCCGGATCGTCGAGAGGTGGCGCTGCTTCTCGTCGAACGGGTTGTGGCTGTCCTGGTAGAACGTCGACAGCGCGCTGACGACGGAGGACAGCATCGCCATCGGGTGCGCGTCACGCGGGAAGCCGTCGTAGAAACGCTTGACGTCCTCGTGCAGCAGCGTGTGCTGGGTGATCTCGTTGCGGAACGACGCGAGCTGGTCGACGGTCGGCAGCTCACCGTTGATCAGCAGGTAGGCGACCTCGATGAAGGACGAGCGCTCGGCCAGCTGCTCGATCGGGTAGCCGCGGTAGCGCAGGATGCCCTGCTCACCGTCGAGGTAGGTAATCGCGGACTTGTAGGCCGCGGTGTTGCCGTAGCCGCTGTCCAAGGTGACGAGCCCGGTCTGGGCCCGCAGCTTCGAGATGTCGAAGCCCTGGTCACCGACGGTGCTCTCGACCACCGGGTAGGTGTATTCACCGTCCGCGTACCGGAGTACTACAGAGTTGTCGCTCACGTCATCCCTCACCGACGTAGTGCCTCTTCTTCGAGGTGCCCTGACTGCCTCTACCTTCCCCCATTTGGCGCAGGAGAGTGCACTCGGGGTCGGCCTTTGGTGCTTTGGACGGCACTCAGTGCCGTCAAGCTGTTCATCCTGCACCCTCCGCACCAGTGGCGGAACCCCAAATGATCGATCATCTAGGTGATGTTTCCCACCGGTATCCGGCCGGACAGCCTCGGCGCCACGGACGTGTACCTCCTGCCTGCGGAAACGGTACGCACCGCCTGGGCGAGGGCCTTGCGGGACCCGACGAGGACGACCAGTTTCTTCGCCCTGGTGACCGCGGTGTAGAGCAGATTCCGCTGGAGCATCATCCAGGCCCCGGTGGTGACGGGGATCACCACGGCCGGATATTCACTCCCCTGGGAGCGGTGGATGGTGACGGCGTAGGCGTGGGCCAGCTCGTCGAGCTCCGCGAACTCGTAACCGATCTCCTCGTCCTCCTCCGTCCGCACCGTCAGGCGCTGTTCTTCCAGGTCCAGGCCGGTGACGACGCCGACCGTGCCGTTGAAGACGCCGTTCGCGCCCTTGTCGTAGTTGTTGCGGATCTGGGTGACCTTGTCGCCCACCCGGAAGACCCGGCCGCCGAACCGCTTCTCGGGCAGGTTCGGCCGGGCCGGTGTCATGGCCTGCTGGAGCAGGCCGTTGAGGTTCCCGGCGCCGGCCGGGCCGCGGTGCATGGGCGCGAGGACCTGGACGTCCCGCCGCGGGTCGAGGCCGAATCTGGCCGGAATCCTCCGGGCCGCCACGTCCACGGCGAGGACGCCCGCCGCCTCGGTGTCCTCCTCGGGGAAGAGGAAGAAGTCCGGCAGGCCGTCGGTCAGCGGCGGCACTCCGGTGTTGATCCGGTGGGCGTTGGTGACCACCCCCGACTGCTGGGCCTGGCGGAAGATCCGGGTGAGCCGGACGGCGGGCACCGGGCCGCCCTCGGCCAGCAGGTCCCGCAGCACCTCCCCGGCGCCGACGGACGGCAGCTGGTCCACATCCCCCACCAGCAGCAGGTGCGCGCCCGGCGCCACGGCCTTGACCAGCTTGTTGGCCAGCAGGAGGTCGAGCATCGAGGCCTCGTCCACCACGACCAGGTCCGCGTCCAGCGGCCGGTCCCGGTCGTAGGCCGCGTCCCCGCCCGGCTTGAGCTCCAGCAGCCGGTGCACCGTGGAGGCCTCCGCACCGGTGAGCTCGGCGAGCCGCTTCGCGGCGCGGCCGGTGGGCGCGGCCAGCACCACCTTGGCCTTCTTGGCCCGGGCCAGCTCCACGATCGAGCGCACGGTGAAGGACTTCCCGCAGCCCGGCCCGCCCGTGAGCACCGCGACCCGCCGGGTCAGCGCCAGCTTGACCGCCTCCCGCTGCTCGGGCGCGAGGTCGGCGCCGGTCCGCCCGGCGAGCCAGCCCAGCGCCTTGTCCCAGTCCACGTCCTGGAAGGCCGGCATCCGGTCGTCCTCCGCGTTCAGGAGCCGTCGCACCTGCCCGACCAGCGACAGCTCGGCCCGGTGGAAGGGCACCAGGTAGACGGCGGTCAGCGGATCCGGCCCGCCCTGCGGATCCGGTACGGATTCCCGTACGACCCCCTCCGGGTCGGCCGCGAGCTCCGCCAGGCAGTCGATCACCAGCCCCGTGTCCACCTGGAGCAGCTTGACCCCGTCGGCGATGAGCCGGTCCTCGGGCAGGAAGCAGTGCCCCTGGTCGGTGGACTGGGACAGGGCGTACTGCAGCCCGGCCTTGACCCGCTCGGGGCTGTCGTGCGGGATGCCGACGGCCTGGGCGATGCGGTCGGCGGTGAGGAAACCGATGCCCCACACGTCGGCGGCGAGCCGGTAGGGCTGGTTCTTCACCACCGAGATGGAGGCGTCGGCGTACTTCTTGTAGATGCGCACCGCGATGGAGGTCGAGACGCCGACTCCCTGGAGGAAGACCATGACCTCCTTGATGGCCTTCTGCTCCTCCCAGGCGGCGCCGATCAGCTTCGTGCGCTTCGGACCGAGCCCGGGCACCTCGATCAGCCGCTTCGGCTCCTCCTCGATGACGTCGAGGGTGTCGGTCCCGAAGTGCTCCACGATCCGGTCGGCGATCTTCGGCCCGATGCCCTTGATCAGACCCGACCCGAGGTAGCGGCGGATGCCCTGGACGGTCGCCGGGAGGACCGTCCTGTAGTTCTCCACGGTGAACTGCTTGCCGTACTGCGGGTGGGAGCCCCAGCGCCCCTCCATGCGCAGCGATTCGCCCGGCTGCGCGCCCAGCAGCGAGCCGACGACGGTGAGCAGGTCTCCGGAGCCGCGGCCGGTGTCGACCCGGGCGACCGTGTACCCGTTCTCCTCGTTGGCGTAGGTGATGCGCTCGAGCACCCCCTCGACCACCGCCAGTTGCACGACCCCGTCCATTGCCATGCCCCGAAGCTACCGCCCGGCGCCGACAGCGCGTCAGGCCTGTGGAGAACAGCACTGAGGGGGTCCTGCCTTCCGGCCGGACCCCCTCACGGTTACCCCTCCCGTGCCGGACTTCCCGATCCCCCCAGATCCCTCCCCGGAAGCCCCGACGCAACGTACGACCCGCGCCGCACCCCGGCGGTTGCATCGGGATGCACACCTTTACAAATCCATTACTCAAGATGCCGCCGAATCGGCACGCACGTAGCGTTCCGGACATGAGCGAATCTTCTTTCCAGGACGACGTGCTGGGCGAACTCGGCGACGACCGGCTGAACGAGATCGCCTCGCTCCTCGGCACCGACACCGAGGGCGCGCGCGACACCGTCGCCACCACGGTCGGCGCGATGACGGGCGACCTCCAGCAGAAGGCCGTCTCGGGCGACGACGAGGTCCGCCAGGCCTTCTCGGAGGCGTCCGAACCTCCGCTGCAGGGCGTGGCCACGCTCGGCGGCGGCCTCGGCGGCCTGCTCGGCGGCGGGATGATGGCCACGGTCCTGGCGAAGGCGAGCAAACCCGTGGCCAACGCCGTCTCGAAGAAGACCGGGATCCCCGCCCCCACCGTCGCCCGGGTCGTCGAAATGCTGATCCCGGTCCTGCTGGCGGTCCTCGCCAAGCGCACGGCCTCCGGCAGGGCGGGCACCGCCGGCGCCCCCGCGGCGGCCCCCGCGCAGGGCGGCCTCGGCGACCTCCTGGGCCAGATCCTGGGCGGCGGCAAGGAACGGTGACCCACCCGTTCGGCCGCCCACGGCCATACCATCGGGCTCATGGCTGACAACGTGCGCACCGTGCGGCTGCGAAGCCCCGAACCGGGAGACCTGGGCTGGATCGTGCAGCGCCACGGCGCGCTGTACGCCGCCGAGTACGGCTGGAACAGCGACTTCGAGGGCATGGTGGCCCGGATCGTCGCCGACTTCGCCCAGGATCACGACCCCTACCTGGAGCGGGTGTGGATCGCCGAGCTGGACGGCCGCCCCGTCGGCTCCGTGATGTGCGTACGGGAGGAGAGCACCCCCGGCACCGCGCGGCTGCGGCTCCTCCTCGTCGAACCGGAGGGGCGCGGCCGCGGCATCGGCACGGAACTGGTCTCCGCGGTGATCGGCTTCGCCCGCTCGGTCGGCTACCGCGAGCTCGTCCTGTGGACCAACGACGTGCTCGACGACGCCCGCGCGCTCTACCTGAAGGCGGGCTTCACGCTGATCGCGCAGCGCCCGCACCGCTCGTACGGAGTGAGCCTGACGGGCCAGGACTGGCGGCTCCCGCTCCAGGAGAGCCGCCCCCACTGAGCCGCGCGGGCGCCGGCGAGGTGAGCGCGACCCCGCCCACCAGCAGCACCGCCGCCACCCACCGCAGCCCCGACACCGGCTCCCCCAGCACCAGGGCCGCCGAGGACATCCCGAAGACCGGCACCAGCAGTGAGAACGGCGCGACCGCCGAGGCCGGGTAGCGGCGCAGCAGGTACCCCCAGGCCCCGAACCCGAACACGGTGGACACCCACGCCACGTACCCGATGACGCCCACCCCGGACCAGTCCAGGCCCCGCAGCGCGGCCATGTCCCGCTCGGGGCCCTCGAGCAGCAGGGACAGCGCGAACAGCGGCAGTACCGGCACCGTGCACACCCACACCATGAAGTTCAGCGCGTCGGGCGGCGCGGCCCTGCGGGTCAGCACGTTGGAGACGCCCCAGCACGCGGCGGCCGCCACGACGAGCACGAACCCGGCCACCGGCCCGCCGACGCCCCCGTCCAGGGCGGCCACCCCGATCCCGGCGAGCGCCACCGTCATCCCGAACACCCTTACCCGGCCCGGTCGTTCCCGGAGCACGACGGCCGCGAGAGCGGCGGTGAAGACGGCCTGTATCTGCAGCACGAGCGAACTGAGCCCGGCCGGCATCCCGGCGGCCATGCCGGTGAAGAGCAGACCGAACTTGGCGACCCCCAGCGCCAGCCCCACCCCGAGGATCCACTTCCAGGCGACCTTGGGCGGCCCGACCAAGAACACGGCGGGCAGAGCGGCGACGAGGAAGCGCAAGCCGGACAGGAGCAGCGGCGGGAAATGCCCCAACCCGATCTCGATCACGACGAAGTTGAAACCCCAGACGGCGGCGACGAGAACGGCGAGTGCGGTGTGTACGGGACGCATGCCAAGACTTTCACCCGCCCCAACCGTGTAGCACCAGCGCGAATCACTTCCGCGATGGATGAAGCAGTGCTTACGATTGGCGCATGCTCGATCTGGCCCGGCTGCGCGCCCTGCACGCCGTCTCCGTCCACGGCTCGGTCGCGGGCGCGGCGGCCGCCCTCGGCTACACCCCCTCCGCCGTCTCCCAGCAGATCGCCAAGCTGGAGCGCGAGACCCGCACCACCCTCCTCGAACGGCGCGGACGCGGGGTCGCGCTCACCGAGGAGGCCCGGCATCTGGCCGCCACCGCCCAGGAGTTGCTGGCCATCGTGGAGCGCGCCGAAACCACCCTGGAGGAGCGGCGCGGCCTGCCGAGCGGGCTGCTGACGGTGGCCGCCTTCGCCTCGGCGGCGCGCGGCCTGCTGCCGGCCGTACTGGCCGACCTGGCGGGCCGCCATCCCGCCCTGGACGTCCGCCTCACCGAGGTCGACCCGCACCTCTCGGTGGACCTGGTGGCCCGCGGCGTCACCGAT
The DNA here is from genome assembly GCF_055585365.1 of Streptomyces sp. NPDC053432. Taxonomy (NCBI): domain Bacteria; kingdom Bacillati; phylum Actinomycetota; class Actinomycetes; order Kitasatosporales; family Streptomycetaceae; genus Streptomyces; species Streptomyces sp. NPDC053432. The sequence goes on along the minus strand of NZ_JBVJKF010000023.1, from coordinate 66,846 downwards.
CTGGCGGTGGCCCACGACTGGGACATCGCGCCGCTCCCGGCCCCCGAGGGCGTCGACCAGGCGGTCATCGGCGACGACCCCTGCGACCTGATCGTCCCGGCCGGCCACCCGTTCACCGGGCGCGCCACGATCCGCCGCGGTGACCTCGGGGGCGAGCGGTGGGTCTGCCAGCCGCCGGGGCGGGTCTGCCACGACTGGCTGGTCCGGACGCTGCGCACCGCGGGCTTCGAGCCGGAGATCGCGCACGTGGCCGAGGAGAACCACACCATCGTCGCGCTGGTCGCGGCCGGGCTCGGGGTGGCGGTGGTCCCCCGGCTGGGGACCGGGCCGCTGCCGGCCGGCGCGGTGGCGGTGCCGCTCGAACCCGGGCCCGTGCGGCGCCTGTACGCCCTGTGGCGCACCGGTGCGGCCCGCCGCCCGGCCATCACGGAGACCGTCCACACCCTCCGGTCCCACTGGCCTCCGGCCTGACCTGTCGCCCCGGTGCCACCGCCGCGCCGCCGGGCCGGGGTGCCGGGGTGCCGCTGCGCGGAGCGTGTCCCCGCCCCTCCCTTCCACCGTTCCCCGGGGCTCCGCCCCGGACCCCGCGCCTCAAACGCCGGCGAGGCTGGAATTGCCGCCGCGCGGCGCGGGCGGGCGGAGCCGGGTGGTGGTGGGGCGACACGCGGGGACGTGCGCGGGTGGGGCGGAGGTCCGGGAGTAGGGTCCGGCGCGTGTCGTACCTCGCCTCGCGCCGGAACCTGCTCGCCGCGGCCGCCGTCGCCGCCGTCACGGCCGCCGGGGGCGGCTCCGCCGCCCTCGGGGCCGCTTCCCTCCCGCCGGCCCCCGCGAGGGCGCGCGCACCGCGCCGCCTCCTGGAGGGGATGAGCCTCGCGGAGAAGGTCGGGCAGCTGTTCGTCTCGCGCGCCTACGGACACTCCGCCACCGACCCCGACCCCGCCGACGCCGAGCAGAACCTCGCCCTGTTCGGCGTCCGCACCGCCGCCGAACTGGTCTCCCGTTACCACCTCGGCGGGATCATCTACTTCGCCTGGGCCCACAACACCCGCACCCCGCACCAGATCGCCGCGCTCTCGGCCGGCCTCCAGGAGGCCGCCCGCACCACCGGCGCCCGGATCCCGCTCCTGCTCTCCACCGACCAGGAGCACGGCATCATCGCCCGCATCGGCAAGCCCGCGACCCTCTTCCCGGGAGCGATGGCCCTCGGTGCGGCCGGCTCCGCCGAGGACGCCGGGCGTGCGGCCCGCATCGCCGGCGCGGAACTCGCCGCGATGGGCGTCCGCCAGGACTACGCCCCGGTCGCGGACGTGAACGTGAACCCGGCCAACCCGGTGATCGGCGTACGGTCCTTCGGGGCGGACGCGCAGGCCGTGGCGGCCCTCGTCGCCGCGCAGGTCACCGGCTACCAGGCCGCCGGCGTGGCCGCCACCGCCAAGCACTTCCCCGGCCACGGGGACACCGAGACCGACAGCCACCTCGGCCTGCCGGTGATGCGGCACAGCCGCGCGCAGTGGGAGGAGCTGGACGAGCCGCCGTTCCGGGCCGCGGTGCGGGCGGGCGTGGACGCGGTCATGACGGCCCACATCGTCTTCCCGGCGCTCGACCCCTCGGGCGACCCGGCGACCCTCTCCCGGCCCATCGTCACCGGCATCCTGCGCGAACGCCTGGGCTTCCGGGGCGTGGTGGTGACCGACGCCCTGGACATGGCCGGGGTCCGCCAGAAGTACGGGGACGACCGCGTCCCGGTACTGGCCCTGCTGGCCGGCTGCGACCAGCTGCTCAATCCGCCGGACCTGCCGCTCGCGCACCGCAGCGTACTGGCGGCCGTGGAGGCGGGGGAGCTCAGCGAGGCGCGCATCGACGAGTCGGTGCTGCGGATCCTGGAACTGAAGGCCCGCCGGGGCCTGTTCGATCCGTTCGGGGCACCGCCCTCGGAGGCCGCCGTGGACGCCACCGTCGGCATCCCGGATCACCTTGCCGCGGCGGACGGGATCGCGGCCGCCACGACGACCCTGCTGGCGAATCCGGCCGGGCTGCTGCCCCTCGACGCGGGCGAGGCCCCCCGGCTGCTGGTCACGGGCACGGACCCGGTGTCCCCCACGGGCACGACCGGGCCCCCCACGGCCGTTCTGGCCCGGGAGCTGACCGCCCTGGGCTGCCGGGCGACGGCGGCGCCGCCCGCCCGCGCGGTGGCCGCCGCGGCCGGTCACGCGGCGGTGCTCGTGTGCACGTACAACGTGCCGGAAGGGGAGAGCGCCCAGCGCACTCTGGTCGCGGACCTCGTGGCCACCGGGGTGCCGGTGGTCCTGCTGGCGGTCCGCAATCCGTACGACCCGGCCCGGCTGCCGCCCTGCGCCGCCGAACTGGCGACCTATTCCTGGACGGACGTGGAGATGCGGGCGGCGGCCCGGGTCCTCACCGGGGCGGTACGGCCCTCGGGCCGCCTCCCCGTCCCGGTGCCGGGCCGCTACCCGCTGGGCCACGGGCTGACGTACTAGAACGCGTACGTCAGCCCGTGGCCCCGGCGGAACGTGCTACCGCCGCAGTTGCGGCTCCCGCCGCAGGTCGGTCTGGTCGAGCACCGGGTCCGGCGCCGCCAGCGGCTGCGCCGACGGCGCCGCGTCGCCCGCGAGGGAGGGCGCGGCGGCCGGAGCCACCCCGGCCCACTGCTGGATCTTCGCGGTGGCCAGCGCCTTCTCGCCGTCCTGGAGCTTGGCGACGTTGGCGCCGTGGTTGGCGCCCGGCGCGATCATGACGTAGCTGTCGCGCACCCCGTAGCCGAGGTGGAACGGCTCGGCGCCCCACGGGTCGTTCTGGCCGTACACGAACAGCATCTGGTTCGCGTTCTTGCGGACCCAGTTGTCCACGTCCCGCATGGCCGCCGGCTGGAAGGTCATCGGGATGTCGCGGGGCACGAAGTTGCGCGGCGGCTGGTAGCCGTAGCGGCTCAGGCCGGCCAGGTGCGGCTGCTTGATGTCCGGGGAGCCGAGCTGCGTGCCCGCCTGGTAGTAGTACGGCGTGTACGTCTCCAGGCCCTGGTCGGCGTAGGCGGAGAAGCCGGAGATCGTGTCGACCGTGTCCCAGATCTCCTGGTCGCTCGCGGTGGCGGCGACGGGAACCGTCGCGCAGTCGGCGAGCAGGCTGTACTGCCAGAAGGCCCACGCGTAGTCGAGCACGACGGCCTCGTAGGCCTTGTCGAGGGTGCCGACGGTGTTGAAGGTCCAGCCGTTCTCGGCGGCGGCGGCCGCGTACTTGACCTCCAGCGGCTCACGGCGCACGAGCGCCTCGCGCTGCACCGCGTTGAGCTTGTCGCGGCACTCCTTGGTGCCGACGCCCGCGAAGAACCGGTCGTAGGCCGAGTCCTCCTGGTTGACGACGTCGTTGGGCGCGACGTACGCGACGACGCCGTCCATGTCGCGCGGGTAGAAGCGTTCGAAGTACGTCGCCGTCATGCCGCCCTTGCTGCCGCCCGTGGCCAGCCAGTTCTTCGTGTAGATCTTCTTCAGGGCGGTGAAGAGGCGGTGCTGGTCGCTGGCGGCCTGCCAGATGGTCAGGTCGCCCCAGTTGGCCGGGTCGGGCCGCGAGGGCGTGAAGAATCGATACTCCAGCGACACCTGGTTGCCGTCGACGATCGTCGTCGGCTCGCTGCGGCGCGGGTTGGTGTTGACGTTGTAGCCGGAGGTGAAGAACACCGTCGGGCGCGACACGTCCTTGTGCAGCAGGGTCAGGCGCTGCTTGAAGGTGCCCTTCCACGGCTGCCGGTGGTCGACCGGCTGCTCGTAGTTCAGTACGAAGAAGCGGTAGCCGGGGTACGGCTTCTCCTCGATCAGGCTCATCCCGGGAATTCCGAGGATCCGGTCCTTGATGTCCGCGGCGGCGGCCGGCTCCGCGGCTGTGGCCGCTTGTGCCGTGAAGCCGGCCGCGCCCATGGTGCCGATCAGCACCACGAGCGACAGCAGCCATCCGAGCGTCTTGCGCATTCACCCTCCCCTTGAGTTCACTTCGGTCGCCGTGAACCTAGCGGGGTCAACACAGCCCTGACCAGACCCAGTTGGGTCGCTACCTCAGCACAGGATCCAGCCGGATTCGGCCGATCCGGCCGCCACACCGCCCCTTACGTACACACACCGGTTGATCGCGCCGACCGTGACGGGCCCGGCATACCGGGTGAACCGTCCCGCATCGCGTACGGGGGCTCCGCCGCGCGGCTGGATGCTCACCGCCATCTGCCGCCGCTCCCCCGGAACCCGCGCCACGGCCAGCGCACAGGCCTGCGTACGGGTCTTGTACACGCGCACCTCACCCGTCCCGAGGGGCACTGTGCGCACCAGACGACCCCCGCAGAGCCCGGCGCCCGCACCGGTCCCGGCCGGAGCCGCGTGCGCGGCCGTCCCCGTGAACAGCCCGCCGGCGCAGAGCCACAGCGCCGCCGTGAACACCCCGAGGGACGCGGCCCCCCGGCCGCGCCCCCGCTTCCCCTTGAGCATCCCGCCCCCCATCGGTCGTACGCACGACGTGCGCACGCACGTACGACGCCCGGGCCCCCGGGAAGGTTGCGGTGTGCAAGCGGTGTGCAAGGTCTCGGGCCGCCCGGTTCACCTCCGGTTCACATGACACCGGCCGTGTGGTCGAAGACCGACTCCCGGGGCCTGACCAGGGTGGCGACGGCGATCGACTGGAGGCGCGTGGTGCGTACGGCGGGCTGGTTGGCCTCGCCGAAGATCCCGCCCGTCGCGCCGGTGCCGCCGTTGTACGGGAGGACCGGCAGGCAGCCGATGTGCGAGTCGTTGACCTTCAGCATGCCGCCGTTGACCACCTCCGCGCAGAACCGTTCGACGACCCGCTCGTCCCGCGTCCACAGGGAGTTGCGCAGCCCGTACCGGTTGGCGTTGAGGAAGCGGATGGCGTCCTCGATGCGCAGCGGCGCCTCGGGCACCACCACGCACAGCAGCGGGAAGAATGTCTCCTCGCGGAACGCGCGCAGCCGGGCGGCCGTCGCCAGCCCGTCCACGCGGATGACGGCGGGGCGGATGAAGGGCCCGGCGGCGGCCGGTACGTCGTCCACGTCCACGAACTCGCCACCGCACAGCAGCTCCCCGCCGGCCGCCAGCACCTCGTCGAGGTACTCGGTGAACTCCGCCCGCTTGACCACCGGGCTCAGCACCGTGTCCGGGTCCTCGGGCGGGCCCGGCCGGATGGCGCGCACCCGGGCCGTCAGCTCCTCCAGCAGCAGGCCGGCCACCTCCGGGTGGACGATCGCGAACTTCGGGGTCATGCAGATCTGCCCGGAGCCGTAGTACCGCTCGCACAGGGCCCGGGCGGCGAGGTCCGCCTCGGCATCGGCCCACACGAGCACGCCGTCGTTCCCGGAGAGTTCGAGCACGGGCTTCTTGCCCGCGACCACGCACTCCCGCTCCAGCTTCAGGCCCTGCTCCGAGCCGCCGAAGAAGACGACGTCGTCGCAGTCGGGGCTGTCCAGCCACTGTCGCATCACCGCGCGAGCGTGCGTGGAGAGCACGCTCAGCGTGCCGGGCGGGGCGCCGAGGCGCTCCAGGAGCGGGGCCACGATCTCCCGGTAGACGAAGGCGACCCCGAGCGGGGCGGTCGGGGGCGCGTTGACGACGAGGGCGTTGCCGGCGGCCAGCGTCAGCACCCCGTAGAAGGAGTTGGACGTCGGTGCGTTGCGCGGCGGGCTCAGGCAGACCACCCCGTCGGGCTTGCGGACCATGCGGATCCGGCGGCCCGCCTGCGTCCGCTCCGGCTCCCCCAGCCGGTCGGCGAAGTCGGCGACGGAGTCGGGGTGGAACGCGCAGGCCACGGAGGCCACTTCCCAGGCGGCCAGCCGCACCGGGTGTCCCTCGGCGACCAGCAGGTCGATCAGCTCCTCACGCCGGTCGACGACGGCCCGGAAGACCCCGCGCAGCAGCTCCAGCCGGTCCTCCAGGGGCACCCGGGACCAGCCGGGCTGGGCGGCGCGGGCGGCGGCCAGGGCACGCAGCCCCTGGTCGGCGGTGGACATGGCGACGCGGCCGGCCATCAGCCCCTCGTCGTACGGGAGATCCTCCCCGCGCTCCAGCCGCGCCTTGAGGCCCAGCACCTGGAAGGGCTCACGCAGGAGCCGGCCCACCCGAGGCTGGTGGACCCACCGGATCCCGGGCTCCTCGGCACCGGCGACCCATACCTCGTAAGAGTGCATACACAACTTCCCAGCGGCAGAACGGGATTACACGGTCGAGCCGGACACTACGCTAGGTGATCACCTGACCGCACGGCGTAGCCACGAAAGGCCATGACATGACGACCGACCTGCTCGACCGCAAGCTGGAGCGCGCCTTCTCGCACCTGGACGCCGACAACAGCGGCGTGATCGACGAGCACGACATCATCGCGCTCGGCTCCCGGCTGCTGTCGGCCCTCGGGGAACCGGCGACCTCCCCGAAGGCCACCGCGGTGATGGGCGGACTGGTCGACTTCTGGCAGGAGCTCTTCACCGAGCTGGACGTGGACCGGGACGGCAAGCTCACGCCCGAGGAGTACTCCCTGGGCATGACCCGGCTGTACAAGGACGGCGGCCCCGCCTACGACCGGTCCTTCCGGCCGATGGTCGAGGCGATCCTCACGGTCGTGGACACCGACGGCGACGAGCGGATCAGCCCCGAGGAGTTCCTCAAGGCCCAGAACGCCTTCGACACCAAGCTGGAACGGGCCGACGCGGAGGCCCTGTTCGCGCGGATCGACAAGAACCACGACGGCTTCCTGTCGGTGGACGAGCTCCTCGACGCCGTCCGCGAGTACTACACGGGCAGCGACGAGGACGCCCCGGGCAACCTGCTCTTCGGCGAACTCTGAAGCACCTGACCGTCTAGGCCGCCGCCCGCTCGTCCTCTCCGACGAAGGTGCGCCACAGTTCGGCGTACCGGCCGCCGCGCGCCAGGAGTTCGGCGTGGCTGCCGTCCTCCACGACCCGGCCGCGGTCCATGACCACCACCCGGTCGGCGCGGGCTGCGGTGGTCAGCCGGTGGGCCACCACCAGGGTGGTGCGCTTGCCGGCGAGGCGGTCGGTGGCCTGGTTGACCTGGGCCTCGGTGGCCAGGTCGAGGGCTGCCGTGGCCTCGTCGAGCAGCAGCACGTCGGGGTCGACGAGCTCGGCGCGGGCCAGCGCGATCAGCTGGCGCTGGCCGGCGGAGAGGTTGCGCCCGCGCTCGGCGACGGTGTGCAGGTAGCCGCCGTCGAGCGTGGCGATCATGTCGTGGGCGCCGACCGCGCGCGCGGCGGCCTCCACCTCGGCGTCGCTCGCCTCGGGCTTCCCGTAGGCGATGGCGTCGCGGACCGTCCCCGGGAAGAGGTACGACTCCTGGGGGACCACGCCCAGCCGGTGGCGGTACCCCGTCAGGTCGAGCTCCCGCAGGTCGGTGCCGTCCGCGGTGACCCGGCCCGAGGTGGGGTCGTAGAACCGGGCCACCATCTTGACCAGCGTGGACTTGCCCGCCCCGGTCTCCCCTACGAAGGCGACGGTCTGCCCGGCGGGTATCCGCAGGCTGATCCCGGCCAGCGCCTCTCCCTTCTCCCCGCGCTCCTCGGCCGTCCCGTACTGGAAGCGGACGTCCTCGAAGGCGATCTCCCCGCGCAGCTCCCGCACCTCGCGGGGCGCGTCGGCGGGCGGGGTGGTGGTGGGCTCGCGCAGCAGCTGCTGGATGCGGCCGAGGGAGACGGTCGCCTGCTGGTAGCCGTCGAAGACCTGGGAGAGCTGCTGGACCGGCGCGAAGAACAGGTCGATGTAGAGCAGGTAGGCGACGAGCGCACCGGTGGTCAGCGTCCCGGCCTCCACCCGGCCCGCGCCCACGATCAGCACGGCCGCCGCCGCGCCCGAGGACAGCAGCTGCACGAACGGGAAGTACACCGATATCAGCCACTGCCCGCGGACCCTGGCGTCGCGGTACGAGTCGCTGCGCTCGGCGAACCGGGCGGCGCCCGCGTACTCGCGGCGGAAGGCCTGGACGATGCGCAGCCCGGACACGGACTCCTGCAGGTCGGCGTTGACGAGGCTGACCCGGTCGCGGGCGAGCTCGTACGCCGCCACGGACTTGCGGCGGAAGACGACCGTGCCGGCCACGAGTACCGGGAGGGTCGCGAAGACGATCAGCGCCAGCTCGACGTCGAGGACGAGCAGGGCGACCAGGATCCCGAAGAAGGTGAACACCGAGACGACGGCGGTGACGAGCCCGGTCTGCAGGAAGCTCGACAGCGAATCCACGTCCGTGGTCATCCGGGTCATGATCTTGCCGGTCAGCTCGCGCTCGTAGTAGTCCAGGCCGAGGCGCTGGAGCTGGGCGAAGATCTTGACGCGGAGCGAGTACAGCACGCGTTCGCCGGTACGGCCGGTCATCCGGGTCTCGGCGAACTGTGCGGCCCATTGCGCGACGACGACGGCGAGCGCGAGTCCGGCGGCCACCCAGACGGCACCGAGGGCCGCCTGTTCCACGCCCTTGTCGATGCCGTGCCGGATCAGGATCGGCAGGAGCAGCCCGGCGCCCGCGTCGAGCGCGACGAGGGCGAGGCTGATGGCGAGCGGCGCCCAGAAGCCGCGGAGCAGGCGGCGCAGGCCGTAGCTCTCCTCGGCGGCCGCGGCGCGGTCCTCGTCCACGGCGGGCTCGTCGTCGGCGGGCGGCAGGGCGGCCACCTGGGCGAGCAGTTCGGGGGTGGCGGGCATGCCGGCGACGGCCCCGGCCATGGAATGCCCGGCTCCGGGGGCGCCGGTACCGGCGGCGGGCGCCTTCGGACCGGTGCCCTGCGTCTCCTCCCGCCGCCAGAGTTCGGGGGTCACGCCGTCGACGACCCGGCGCTTGGCGTTGACCGGCTCGGAGTCGATCTCCGCCTCGATCTCCAGGTCCCGTTCCAGATCGCGTTCCAGGTCCCGCTCGAACTCGGCCATGGCGGGGGCGTCCGGGGTGCGCGGCGAGCCCGCGCCGAGGGCGTCGGGGTCGGTGAGCAGCCGCCGGTACAGCGCGGATCCGCGCTCCAGCTCCTCGTGCGTGCCGATGTCGGCGAGCCGCCCGTGCTCCAGTACGGCTATGCGGTCGGCGAGCGCGAGCGTGGAGCGGCGGTGGGCGATCAGCACGGTGGTCCGGCCCGCCATGACGGAGCGCAGGGCCTCGTGGATCTCGTGCTCGACGCGGGCGTCGACGGCGGAGGTGGCGTCGTCGAGGAGCAGCAGCCGGGGGTCGGTGAGGATCGCGCGGGCCAGGGCGATGCGCTGCCGCTGGCCGCCGGAGAGCGTGAGCCCCTGCTCGCCCACCTTGGTGTCGTACCCAGCGGGCAGCGCCTCGATGAACCCTTCGGCCTGGGCGGCGCGGGCGGCGGCCCGGATCTGGTCCTCGGTGGCCTCGGGGTGCCCGTAGGCGATGTTCGCCCGGATGGTGTCGGAGAACAGGAACGAGTCCTCGGGCACGAGCCCGATCGCCCCGCGCAGGGAGGCGTACGTCAGCTCGCGCACGTCGTGCCCGCCGACGCGGACGGCGCCCCGGTCGGCGTCGTAGAACCGGGGCAGCAGCAGCGAGACGGTGGACTTCCCGCTTCCGGAGGCGCCGACGACGGCGACGGTCTCGCCCACCGCCACGGACAGCGAGAACCCGTCGAGGACGGGGCGCTCGGGGTCGTACCCGAAGCGGACGTCCTCGAAGTCGACGGTGGCGGGCGCGTCCGCGGGCAGCTCGTGCGCGCCCTCCCGGATCACGGGCTCGGTGTCGATGAGCTCGAAGACCCGCTCCACGCCGGCGCGGGCCTGCTGGCCCACGGTCAGGACCATGGCGAGCATGCGCACGGGTCCGACGAGCTGGGCGAGGTAGGTGGAGAAGGCGACGAAGGTACCGAGCGTCACCCGCCCGTTGGTGGCCATCCAGCCGCCGAGGGCCAGCATCGCGACCTGCCCGAGGGCGGGCACGGCCTGGAGGGCGGGGGTGTAGCGCGAGTTCAGCCGGATGGTGCGCATCCGGCCGGCGAAGAGCCGGCGCCCGGCCTCGCGCAGCTTCCCGCTCTCCTGCTCCTCCTGCCCGAAGCCCTTGACCACGCGTACGCCGGTCACGGCCCCGTCGACGACGGTCGCGACGGCGGCGGCCTGGCCCTGGGCGTACCAGGTGGCGGGGAAGAGCTTCTTGCGGCTGCGCTTGGCGATGAACCAGAGCGCGGGGGCCATGAGCAGTGCGACGAGGGTCAGCAGCGGGGAGAGCGCCAGCATGATCCCGAGGGATATCCCGAAGAGCAGGAAGTTCCCGATGGTCATGGGCAGCATGAACAGCAGCCCCTGGATCAGCTGCAGGTCGCTGGTGGCCCGCCCGACGACCTGGCCGGTGGACAGCTCGTCCTGCCGCCGCCCGTCGAGGCGGGCGATGGTGTCGTACATGTCGGTGCGCAGGTCGTGCTGCACGTCGAGGGCGAGCCGCCCGCCGTAGTAGCGGCGTACGTAGGTCAGGCCGTAGACCAGGACGGCCGCCCCTATGAGCATCGCCGCCCAGGGCCCCATGGGCCTGCTCCGGTCGCCGATGACGTCGTCGATGATCACCTTGGTGACCAGCGGTACGAGCGCCATGACGGCCATGCCGGCCAGGGAGGACCCCAGCGCGAGCAGCACGTTGGCCTTGTAGCGCCAGGTGTAGGCCGTCAGCCGCCTGCCCCACCCCTGTTCTTCCCCAGCCGCTGTCTCTGCCGCCGCCACGTGAGGCCTCCCCGTTCGTCCTGTCCTGCCGGAAGCGGCAACGCCCCGACCGGCGGATTTCATCCCGCCGCAACAATTCGAACGTGCACTCCCGGAGCCTCCGGCGCACCCCGGAGGCGCCAGCACTAGAGGTGCGTCGGCGCGAACATCCTGAGCGTGGCCGGAAGGACGAGGACCGAGGGCCCGGGGGTGGCCAGGGCCTTCTTCAGGTCGTCCTTCAGGGTTTCCGGGCTCGTCGTGGCGGCCGGGACGCCGAAGGACTCCGCGAGGGCGACGAAGTCCGGACGGGTGAGCTCGGTGGCCGTGGCGCGGCCGAAGGAGTCCGTCATGTACTCGCGCAGGATGCCGTACCCGCCGTCGTCCACGATCAGCCAGGTGACGTCCAGGTCGTGCTGGCGGGCGGTGGCCAGGTCGGCGACCGAGTACATCGCGCCGCCGTCGCCCGAGACCGCCAGGACAGGGGTGTCCGGCTCGGCGACGCACGCGCCGAGGGCGGCGGGGAAGGCGTAGCCGAGGCCGCCCGCGCCTTGGGCCGAGTGCATGGTGTTGGGGTGCTTCGGGTCGAAGGCGGACCAGGCCCAGTACGCCAGGATCGTCATGTCCCAGAAGGACGGGGAACGGGGCGGGAGGGCCGCCCGGATCGAGGTCAGGAGCTGCTGCTCCAGCGCGAGGTCCTGCGGGGCGAGGCGCTCGGCGACCGCGGCGAGGAGCGCGCGGACCCGCTCGGGGGCCTCGTCGTCCTGCCGGGGCTCCACGGTTTCCAGCAGGGCCTGGAGGGCCAGGCGGGCGTCGGCGTGGATGCCGAGGGCCGGGTGGTTGGACTCCAGCTTGCCGAGGTCGGCCTCGATCTGGACGACCCGGCCGGTGGGGAAGAACGTGTGGTAGTTCGAGGACAGCTCGCCCAGGCCCGATCCGACGACGAGCAGGACGTCGGCGTCCTCCAGGAAGTCCGTCGTGTGGCGGTCCTCCAGCCAGGACCGCAGCGACAGCGGGTGCGTCCACGGGAAGGCGCCCTTGCCGCCGAAGGTGGTGACGACGGGGGCGTTCAGGCGTTCCGCCAGCTGCTTGAGCTTGCCGGAGGCGTCGGCGCGGACGACTCCGCCGCCCGCGATGATCACCGGGCGCTCCGCCTTCGACAGCCAGTGGGCGGCCAGTGCGGTGAGCTCGGGGCGCGGCGCCAGCTCGTGCGGGAACGCGTCGACGCCGGTGACCTGGGGGATCAGTGTCTCCGCGCGCAGTACGTCCTCGGGGATCTCCACCCAGACCGGGCCGTGCGGGGCGGTCAGCGCCGACTCCCAGGCCTCCGCGACGACGGAGGGGATCTGGGAGGGGGTGCGGGCGGTGTGGACCGACTTCACCACCTCGCGGAAGGAGGCGGCCTGGTCCCGGAGCTCGTGCAGGTGGCCGCGCCGGCCGCCGCCCAGGCCGGGGGTCGGGACCTGGGAGGAGATCGCCAGGACGGGGGCCGATGCCGCCGCCGCCTCGGCGAGGGCGGGCAGGGCCATGAGGGCGCCCGGGCCGGTCGACAGGAGCAGCGGGACCGCCTCGCCGGTGAGGCGGCCGTACGCGTCGGCCGCGAAGGCCGCGTTGTTCTCCGTGCGGAGCCCGATCAGGCGGAGGTCGGAGCGGCCCACCGCGTCGAAGAGCGCGAGGGCGTGCTGCCCGGGCAGTCCGAACACGGTGGTCGCGCCGAGCGAGCGCAGGGACTCCACGACCAGGTCCCCGCCGGTCCGCCCGGGCGGCGGCGCGAGTGCGGCCGCCGTCTGGGCTTCGGTGGGGCGGAGTACCAGGTCGTGGTCGTGCGTCACTGCGTGCGTGCCCTTCGTGCCGTGCTGTTCGGGCCGCCCGCTTCGCCTTACTTCGCCTTCGAGGCGGCGATCTGGCGGCTCATGATCGTGGTCAGCTCGTACGCGGTGTGCGAGGCCGCGACCGAGGTGATCTCCGCGTGATCGTACGCCGGGGCGACCTCGACGACGTCGGCCGAAACCAGGTTGCAGGAGGACAGGCCCCGGATGATCTCCAGGAGCTCGCGGGAGGTCATGCCGCCGGCCTCGGGAGTGCCGGTGCCGGGCGCGTGGGCCGGGTCGAGCACGTCGATGTCGATGGAGATGTAGAGGGGCCGGTCGCCGATGCGCTGGCGCAGCTGGTCGGCGATCTCGTCGGCGCCGCGGCGGTAGACGTCGGCGGAGGTCACGATGCCGAAGCCCATCTTGGCGTCGTCGTCGAGGTCCTGCTTGCCGTAGAGCGGGCCGCGGGTACCGACGTGGGAGAGGGCCTCGGTGTCGAGGATTCCCTCCTCGACGGCGCGGCGGAAGGGGGTGCCGTGGGTGTACTCGGCGCCGAAGTAGGTGTCCCAGGTGTCGAGGTGCGCGTCGAAGTGCAGCAGGGCGACCGGGCCGTGCTTCTTGGCGACGGAGCGCAGCAGCGGCAGGGCGATGGTGTGGTCGCCGCCGAGGGTCATCAGGCGGGAGCCGGCGGAGAGGAGCTCGTCGGCGGCGGCCTCGACCGTCTCGACGGCCTCGTTGATGTTGAAGGGGTTCACCGCGATGTCACCGGCGTCCGCGACCTGCGCGAGGGCGAAGGGGGAGGCGTCCTGGGCCGGGTTGTACGGACGCAGCAGGCGCGAGGCCTCACGGATCGCGTTGCCGCCGAAGCGGGCGCCGGGCCGGTAGGAGACACCGGAGTCGAAGGGCACGCCGACGACGGCGACGTCGGCGGAACCGACCTCGTCGAGGCGGGGCAGCCGGGCGAAGGTCGCGGGGCCCGCGTAGCGCGGGATGCGGGAGGAGTCGACGGGTCCGCGCGGCTGCGTGCTCATGGCTGTGCCTCTTTCTCTGGCCTGACGTGTGCGGTCCTCCGAGCGTAAGCGGACGCCGATGGGGTGCGAAGTGTACGTTTTATCCACTACCCCTCCTCCATCTGTACGGAGTATCCATGCGCCCGTCTTCCGGTGACGGCGAGCGGGCCGTCGAACGTCCCACGCCCCCGACCGAACCGGTCCCGCTCACCGCGCTGCTGGGCACGGACGAACTGGGCCTGCGCCTGCTGGCGGGCCCCGGCCCGGAGGGTGTCGCCGCGGTCGACGTCCACGGGGTCCACGCCTCGGAGATGCCGGACCCGTCCCCGTACCTGCTGGGCGGCGAACTCCTGCTGACGGCGGGCGCGGGGCTCGCGGGGGCGGGCACCGGGCCGACGGGGCACGCCTGGGCCGCCGAACATGCCCCTCACCCCACGCCGGGCCGGGCGACCGAACCGACCGGGCAGGCGGGGCAGGCGGAGCAGGCCGGGGGCACTGGGTCGGCCGGACAGGGTGGCGGGGATGCTGCCGAGTACGTGGAGCGGCTCGTCCGGGCCGGGGTGGGGGCGCTCGGTTTCGGGGTGACGCCCGTGCACGAGGTCGTGCCGCGGGCCCTGCTCGACGCCTGCGACCGGTACGGGCTGCCGCTGCTGGAGGTACCGCCGCGGACGCCGTTCACGGCGGTGGCCCGCGCCGTCTGGCGGCTGATGGCGCAGGCCCGTACCCGCGAGCTCCGCCGGGTGACCGAAGCCCAGCAGTCCCTGGCGGCCGCCGCAGCCCGCCCCGATCCGGTCCCGGCGGTCCTGACCCGCCTGGCGGCAAGCCTGGCCGGCTGGGCGGCCCTCCTGCCCCCGGAGGCGGCGGGCGCGGCCCCCGGGACCGGAGCGGGCACAGGCACCGGGGCGGTCCGGGGGTCGGGGACGGCCACGACCCCCGGGACCGGAGCGGGCACAACCGCCGGGGCCGGGACCGGGGCGGCTACGGGGGCCGGAACGGCCACAACCGCCGGGACCGGAACGGCCACGGCCATCGGGCCCGGAGCAGGCACGGCCACCGGGACCGGAGCAGGCACGGCCATCGGGCCCGGAGCAGGCACGGCCCTCAGGCCTGGAGCAGGCACGGCCACCGGGACCGGAGCGGGCACGACCGCCGGGACCGGAGCGGGCACGACCGCCGGGACCCGAGCAGGCACAGGCACCGGGGCCGGAGCGGGCGCGGCCGGCGGGGCCGGGAGCGGCATGGGCCCCCGGACGGCCGCGGCCACGGGAACCCGGGGCGCCGGCACGGCGACCGGAACCGGGGCGTCCGCGGACGACGCGGGGCCACGGAACGGTGGGGGCGCCGGGGGCGCGGGTGGGCCGGCGCCCGGGGTCCTCCCGGTCGGGGCAGCGGCTGCCGGGGGTGGATTCCAGCCCGGCGGGGAGGCGCTCGGGGCACTGGCGGCGCTCGCGGAACGGGTCACCCGCGGGGGTGTCGCGACGGCCACCGACACCCTCGGCGGCACCCACCTCGCCGCCTACGCCGTCGGCGGCGGCCACGTGCTCGTGCTGGCCACCCCGGCCCGCACCCCCGGCGACCACACCATCGCCTCCGTCGCGGCCGTACTGCTGAGCCTGCTCACCGCCCGCCGCCCGGCCGGCACGGAGGCCGCCGCGCTGACCCGGCTCCTCCTCGGCGGCGATCCCGCCCAGGCCCTCACCCCCGGGCCCTGGTACGTCGTCCACGCCCGCGGCGCCGCCGACCCGCACGCCCTGGCGGCCGCGCTGGGCACCGTACTGCTCGACGCCCGCGGGGACGACGTACGCCTGCTCACCGAGCGGGAGCCCGCCCCGCAGCCCGGGTGGCGCCTCGGCGTGAGCGCCCCGGCCGGCCCCGAGGCCCTGGAGGCCGCCGACGCCCAGGCGCGGCGCGCGCTGGAGCGCGCCGACGCCGCCCGCACCCCCCTGGCCCGGCACGCGGACCGCGGTTTCGCGGGGCTGGTCGGCGAGGCCGAGGCGCGCGCGCACGCCGAAGCCCTCCTGGCCCCGCTGAACCCCGCCCTCCGCGCCACCCTGCGCGCCTGGCTGGCCCACCACGGCAGCTGGGACCGCACCGCCGCCGCCGCGGGCGTGCACCGCAACACCGTCCGCCAGCGCATCGCCCGCTGTGCCGCCCTCCTGGACCGCGACCTCGACGACCCGGACGCCCGCATGGAGCTGTGGTTCGCCCTCCGCCAGGACCCGGAGGGCCCGGAGGGCGCGAAGGCGTGAGCGGCCACGCGCAGACCCGCCGCCGGTGTCACTCCGACCGGGGCGATCCGTACGCCGGACACCGCAACCCGCGTGTGACTCCCCCGCGGACGTGACATGGCTCAGTCGCCGACGCGGCCCGGAGGCCCGTCGCGCACTCGTCTCAGCCTCCACCGAAACGGAGATTCCATGCGACGCGTCCTCGCGACCGCACTCCTCACCCTCGTCGCCAGTGCCGCCGGCACGGTGACGGCCACTGCCCAGGGCGAGCACTTCATCGGGGCGATCACCTGCACGAAGTCCCTCACCTCGGGCCTCACGTGCAGCGGCAAGGCGGCCGGTCTGGGCAACCGCCCCACCGCCGCCTTCCTCACGGCCGATTCCGTCCAGGCCGAGTACCTCTGCGTGAACCGGGGCGGCAACGTCGCTCCCGGCCAGGGCACCGAGTTCAACACCGTCGTCGGCCCCACGAGGAACTTCAACCCGCGCAACGGCCAGATCACCTTCAACAACGTGAACCTTCCGATCCCGGACGCCCCGTCCTCGCGGGACGTCTGCCCCAACGGGAACTGGACCGTGAACCTCACGCGGGTCGAGTACGACAACGTCGTCCTGCACATCCAGCAGGGCGGCACCGACATCCTCTTCAAGAACCTCGGCGACATCGTGATCCCGCCCGAGGGCACCGTGGTGTTCTGACGGCCCGGCCCAACGTCCTCGGGGTCCAGGTCGGCCGGCGCCCCGTACAGACCGTGCAGCCGGCGGCCCGTCACCTCGCGGTCCGTCGGCCGGCCGGCCCAGGAGCTCGGCCGCGCCGCCGGGCTCGGCGCCGGTGACATCGGCCCTCCCGGGTGGGCCGAGCGTGGTGGGGCGGGCACCCGGCCGTCGGCAGAGCCCCCGCCCGCCGCGTTCTGTCGGGGCGGTGGCGCGAGAAAACGAGTCAGGCCCGTGCCACCGCCGCCGGCAGAAGGGGGCGTTCGACCGAATCAGATGTCGATCACGCGGTACGCGATGGTGTAGACGCCCCCGGAGCCCTCCAGCGAGCGGTACTGGATCTCGCCCCCGGCCTCGCTGCCCGTCACCAGGGTGGCTCCCAGCTTGTCGTCCCCGCTGGTGGTGTCGTAGTCCCACAGAGTCAGTGTGCGGGCCTGCTGCTTGCCCAGGACCAAGGCGGCGTTGCCGTTGCCGTCGGCCAGGGAGCGCACGTAGTTCGTACCCATGGTCTGGTACTTGGCACTGCCCGGCCAGACCTTGACCTGGTTGCCGTTGGCGTCGGTGATCTTCAAGTAGGCCTCGTCGTGGTCGCCCTCGCTCTGCTGGTGGCAGGTCAGGTCCAGCAGCTCGACCCGTACGTAGTCGATCGGCTCGGCGTGGGCGGTGCCGGCGAAGGCCGTCAGGCTGCCCAGGCCGAGCAGAGTGGCGGCGACCAGTCGTGCGGTGCGCTTGGCATTCATGTGCTTCCCCCCGTGTTGTTCTCGCTACCGCCAGGGCCCCTCCCCGGCACACGATTACCTTGCCCGTCGAGCCGCCCACCGTTCTACGCGCGTTCCGTTGAATGGAACATCAGGACCAGGCGACTGCGGGGCAGGTCGCAGCCTGCCCACGCACCCCCGCACCCGCGCCCCTGGCCAGGGCCCGCGCGATCGCCAGTCCGGCCTCCGCGACAGCCTCGGCGACGGGCTCCAATGCGCGCCCCGCGCGGACCAGTCCGGCCAGCGCCGCCACCGGACGGCCGTCCGGCGACCGTACGGGCACGGCCGCACAGACCACCCCCTCCATCACATCCTCCCGGTCGAGCACGATCCGGCGGCGCGACGGGCCGCGCAGCGCCTGTCCGGCCGCCGTCTCCAGAAGGAAGCTCATCCCGTCCCGGACCGGGACCAGCGGCTCCACCTCGCCCGGCACCGAGCTCACCGTCATCGCGAGCTCCTCCCGCAGCACGGTCAGCACCACGCTCGCCCCGGTTGCGGCGCGCAGCCGGTGCAGGGGCAGCCGCGCCGCGACCCGCAGACCCGGATGCGGCTGCCACGCCTGACCGAGCCGGAACACCTGCGGTCCGAGCCGGTAGCCCCGGCCCTTCCGCTCGACCGCGCCCACTGCCGCGAGCTGGTCGAGCAGCCGGTGCACGGTGCCCTTCGGAACCCCGCACCTGACGGCGAGCTCTGTGACTCCCGCCTCGTCCTCGTACTGCCTCAGGGCCTCCAGCAGGGCGAACGCGCCCTCCAGCACTCCCCTGCCCGGCGCGGACCCGGCCATGTCTCCCCCCAACGCACCCGGCCGGCCGCATCCCCCCTGGTGCGGGCCCCGGGCGCCACAGCAGGATGGCTTACGTGGACCCGGCCGCAGAAGGGTTTCCGGGGCGTGTCCTCCGCCCCTGGACAGCCGGAGTGACTCCCGGGTAACTTAATCTGAGCAAGCGCTTAGGCATAAGCGGCGGACCGCCGCGACCGAAGGGAGCCGGCTGTGCGCCGTACCGTTTTCAACGAGGACCACGAGGCGTTCCGCGAGACGATCCGCGCCTTCATCGAGGCCGAGGTCGTCCCCGTCTACGACGAGTGGTTCGCCGCGGGTCAGGCGCCGCGGGACTTCTACTACAAGCTCGGCGAGCTGGGCCTCTTCGGTATCAACGTCCCCGAGGAGTTCGGCGGCGCGGGCCTGGACACCCACAAGTTCGAAGCCGTGCTCTACGAGGAGACCTCGCGCGCGGGCGTCCAGTTCGGCGGCTCGGGCGTGCACGTGCTGCTGGCGCTCCCCTACCTCAAGATGCTCGCCGACGACGAGCAGAAGAAGCGTTTCCTCCCGAAGTTCGTCTCCGGTGAGGAGATGTGGGCCCTCGCGATGACCGAGCCGGGCACCGGTTCCGACGTCGCGGGCATGAAGACCACCGCCAAGCTCTCCGAGGACGGCACGCACTACGTCCTCAACGGCGCCAAGACCTTCATCACCGGTGGCGTCCACGCCGACCGCGTGATCGTCTGCGCCCGCACCTCCGCCCCGACCGCGGAGGACCGCCGCTTCGGCATCTCCCTGTTCGCCGTGGACACCAAGTCCGAGGGCTACTCCATCGGCCGCAAGCTGGACAAGCTCGGCCTGAAGACCTCCGACACCGCCGAGCTGGCGTTCGTCGACGTGAAGGTGCCCGTCGAGGACCTGCTCGGCGAGGAGGGCAAGGGCTTCTACTACCTCGGCCACAACCTCGCGTCCGAGCGCTGGGGCATCGCCTTCGGCGCGTACGCCCAGGCCGCCGCGGCCGTCCGGTTCGCCCAGCAGTACGTCACGGACCGCACCGTCTTCGGCAAGCCGGTCGCGCACTTCCAGAACACCAAGTTCGAACTGGCCGCCTGCCAGGCCGAGGTGGACGCCGCCCAGGCCGTCGCCGACCGCGCCCTGGAGGCCCTGGACGCCGGCGAGCTGACCCCGGCCGAGGCCGCCAGCGCCAAGCTGTTCTGCACCGAGGTCGCGCACCGCGTCATCGACCGCTGCCTCCAGCTGCACGGCGGCTACGGCTACATGAACGAGTACCCGATCGCCCGCCTGTACGCCGACAACCGCGTCAACCGCATCTACGGCGGCACCAGCGAGATCATGAAGTCGATCATCGCGAAGTCCATGGGGCTGTAAGTCCTCGATCCGCCGAGGCACTTACCCTTCCCCCATGAACGAGTCGCTGACGACGCTCCTCGATCTGCTCGACCTGGAGCAGATCGAGGAGAACATCTTCCGCGGTACCAGTCGCCCTTCGCTGGTACCGCGCGTCTTCGGTGGTCAGGTCGCGGCCCAGGCACTGGTCGCGGCCGGCCGGACCGTGCCCGGGGACCGCACCGCGCACTCGCTGCACTCGTACTTCCTGCGCGCCGGGGACGCGGGCGCGCCCATCGTCTACTCGGTGGACCGGATCCGCGACGGGCGCTCCTTCACCACCCGCCGGGTCGTCGCCGTCCAGCACGGCCAGCCGATCTTCCACCTCTCGGCGTCGTTCCAGACGTACGAGGAGGGCCTCGACCACCAGGCCGCCATGCCCGCCGCCCCGGACCCGGAGTCGCTGCCGACGGCCGAGCAGTCCCTGCCCCTGTACCGGGACGTCTTCCGCGACCCGGGCGTGGTCGAGCGGCTGATCGCGGCACGCGGCGCCGTGGACCTGCGGTACGCCACGACCCCGCCCTGGGGCAGCGTCGGCGAGCCCATCGAACCGCACACGCAGGTGTGGTTCCGTACGGCCGACAAGCTGGAGAGCGACGACCCGCTGCTGCACACCTGCCTGGCCACGTACGTCTCCGACATGACCCTGCTCGACTCGGTGCTGCTCGCCCACGGGCGCGGCGGCTGGGCCGTCGGCGACGTGGTCGGGGCCTCGCTGGACCACGCGATGTGGTTCCACCGGCCGTTCCGCGCCGACGAATGGCTGCTGTACGACCAGGAGTCGCCGTCCGCGGCGGCGGGGCGCGGCCTGGGCCAGGCCCGCATCTGGACCCAGGACGGGCGCCTCGCCGTCACCGTCATCCAGGAAGGCGTCGTACGCGTTCCTCGTGCCTGACCCGGGGGCCGTTCCGCCGAACGGCCCAATGTGAGGGCGTTCTCCGGCGGGGCGCCGAAGGGCCGGTGTCCGGGGCGCACGCCCCACTCCGCCAAGGTGCGGTGCGTCCGCGACCGCACGCGGAGGCCGGCTCGCGGCCCGTGCGGAGCGGATGCCGTCCCACCGGTCCGCGTCTACGTTCCGATGACATGACGCACACAACCGGCGAGCAGCACTCCGGCCCCACCCGCCGCGCCGTCCTCCTCTCCGGAGCGGGCGCGGCCGTGGCGGGCTGCACCCGCAGTGGCGCGAACGGGGCCCCGGCAGCCGCCACGAGCGCCTCCGCCACCCCCAGCGCGGCCGCGGCCGGCCTCACCCCCGGCGTGATGACGCTGTTCAAGGACCCGGGGTACAACTTCAGCGGGCTCCTCGCGCTCGGCGGCTCGGGTGCCGGCGCCGCCGAAGTGGGCGAGGTCCTCACCGCCGTGAACGGGATCAACCAGGCCGGGCTGAGCGCGCAGACGTACGTGGAGACCTTCCGCAAGCTCGGCGACCAGCTCATGAAGCCCCCGCCCGGCGCCCCGGCCGACGGGCAGACCAAACGGTTCCGGGCGCTGCGCGCCGCCCAGTACTACGGCCAGGCGCTGTTCTACGTCCTCGGTTCCGACGATCCGGGCGCCGAGGAGTCGCTGTACAAGGCGGGTCGCGGCGCCTGGGACACCTTCTGCGGCCTGTGCGAACCCCCACCGGTGCAGGCCGACGTCCCCTACGGGACGACACCGCTCCCGGTGTGGTTCTTCCGGCCCGACACGTCCGCCACGCCCCGCCCCACCGTGATCCTGACCAACGGGAGCGACGGCCAGAACGTGGACATGTGGACCTATGGGGTGCCGGCCGCGCTCGACCGCGGGTGGAACGCGCTCGTCTACGACGGGCCCGGCCAGGGGCAGCTGCTCTTCGTCGACCGGGTGGTGTTCACCCCCACCTGGGAGAAGGTCGTCACTCCCCTGGTCGACTGGCTGACGGCCCGCGCCGACGTGGATCCGGACAGGATCGCTCTGACCGGCCTGAGCATGGCGGGAGACCTCGCCCCGCGGGCGGCGGCGTTCGAGCAGCGGATCGCCGCCCTCGTGGCCATGCCGGGCTGCGTGGAGCCGTGGCTGGGCTTCCCGCCGGAGATCCGGAAGATCCTCACCCCCGACAAGCAGCAGACCAACGACATCTGGAACAAGGAAGTCGTCCCCGAACTGCCCCCGGACGCGGCCGCCGTGATGAAGAAGCGCTTCGAGCCCTTCTCCGTTCCGGCCATGCTCCAAGCCCGCCAGGGCAAGCTGTTCACCGACTTCTACACTCCGGCCACCCGCATCCAGGCCTTGACGATCACCGACGTCGTCGGCCGCATCAAGGCTCCGACCCTGGTGCTGGACTACGAGGGCGAGCAGTTCTATCCGGGACAGCCCCGGAGGATGTACGACGCACTCACGTCCCCGAAGGACTACGTCAAGCTGACCGCCCAGCAGGGCGCTCAGCTGCACTGCTCCCCCATGGCGCCGCAACTGCACTGCGAGGTCGTCTTCGACTGGCTGCAGAAGACCATGGCGGGCGGCCGCTGAGCGGGCGCCCCGGCCCGGTCAGTCCCACCAGAACGACCAGTGGTCCGTGCCGATCAGCGCCTCCTCGGCGTAGGCCCGGACCGTGCCCGAGCCCTGCCAGACGTTGTCCGGGCAGAACGCGAAGTGCTCGGCGGCCACCGGCAGGGCCTCGGCCAGGGCGCGGGGCGGGGCCGCCACGTACAGGTCGAGGCGGTCGAAGCCGAGGGCGAGGACGCGGGCGCCGAACCGGTCCTCCCAGGAGCGCAGCACCGCGCTGATCCGGGCGGTGTCGTTCTCGTGGTTGACGGGGCCGCCCCAGCCGAGCGCGGCGGGCACGTCGGCGCCGCGGCCTGCCGGGACGAGGGCGAGCCGGGGGCGGCCGAACCAGCCCTCCCGTATGCACGCGGCGGCGAGTTCCGCGGCCGCCGTCTCCGCCGTCTCCGCGTCCCGGGCGACCGGGGTCCCCGCCGCCGCCAGGCCCGGCCAGGCCGGCCCGAAGGGCGCGATCAGCTCCTCGTTCTCCCGTTCCTCCCCCTCCTCCGGTTCCGGGATCACCGCGTTCCAGAACTCCCGCAGCACCGGCCCCACGTGGTGGTCGTCGGGGTCGGACACCCGTTCCGGGTCCAGGGCCCCGGTCTCCCACCACCGCTCCGGTCCGGGCCGGTCGTGCAGGAGTACGGCCTGGAACCCCGCGGGCGCGGGATACGCGGAGGCGGGAGCGTCCACCGGCCCGTCGGACAGCCACAGCAGCGGCTCCGTCCGGGCCCGTCGCAGCCGGCGGCGGACGGTGCGGACGACGAGTCCGCCCGGGGGCAGACCGGCGATGGCGGGGCCGAGCGCGGTCAACGGGTTCGGGTGATCGCTCATGGCCGCGACCGTAGCGCCGCCCTCTGACAGCGGGTGCTCCGCGATCGGGTGCGGCACCGCTGCGGGGGCTCTGCCCCGAACCCCCGCGCCTCAAACGCCGGCGGGGCCGGATGAATCCAGCCCGGACGGCCTGCGCCACAACCAGCCCCTCCGGCGTTTGAGGAGCGGGGTCCGGGGCGGAGCCCCGGGAGGGCGGCCCGCAGGGCTATTCGTCCGCCAGGCCCGCCGCGGCGAGAAGGTAGGCCACCATCGGGTCGTAGAAGCGCGGGTCGCGGACGTGGTCGTCCAGGGGCACCGCCACCTGGAGGGTGCCCTCCGCCTCGCCGAGGAACAGCGCCGGGTCGTTGCAGTCCGCGTAGCCCACCGCGTCCAGCCCGCGCTGCGCCGCGCAGCCCGCCCAGCCGTGGTCGGCGACGACGAGGTCCGGCTGCGGACGGCTCGAAGCCGTCAGCCCGTTCAGGATCGCGGCCATCGGCTCCGGCGAGTGCGTGTGCCACAGGGTCGCGCCCCGCTCCAGCACCGCGACGTCCGCGAACTGCCACACCGAGCCCTCGTCGGCGGTCAGGCCCTCCGGAATGACCACGATCTCGCAGCCGGCGCCGCGCAGCGCCGCGGCCGTCGCCCGGTGGACGTCCAGCAGCCCGCCCGGGTGCCCGGTGGCGAACAGCACGCTCTGGCGGTCCAGCGCCGCCTTCCGCAGCCGGGCCGCCATCCGGTCCAGGCCGGCCACGGTCAGTTCGGGGTCGATGGTGTCCTGGCCGGTCCGGTACGCGGGGTCGTCGACCACGCCGACGCGCTCGGCCATCACCGCGAGCACGTCCTGCTCGTCCGTCCAGCGGTCGCCCAGCTCCAGGCCGAGCCAGTAGTGCCGGTCGCCGTTGGCGAGCTTGCGGTAGTGGCTCAGGTTGTTCTCGCGCGGGGTCGCGACCTGTCCCGCGATCCGCGTGCGGACCAGATGGTCGATGAGTTCGGCTCGGCTCGGCGTCTCTATCGGCTTCGGCATACGGGCCATTCTGCCGCCGCCCGGGCGGAGGCGCCGCGTCCATCCCGATCTTCGGAACAGCCGGCCGCGCCCGCTCACGCCGACAACGCCCCGAACGCCCCGTGCGCGAGCCGGCGCAGCAGGGCTTCCGTCGCCTCCCGGCCGAGGGCCGCCAGGTGCGGGGTGGAGTTCAGCAGGCCGAAGACCGCGTGCACGGAGACCCGCACCTCCGCCTCGCCGACCTCGGGGTGGAGCCTGCGCACGACGTCCACCCACAGCTCCACGTACTGGCGCTGCAGCTGCCGTACGAGCTTGCGGTCGGCCTCCCGCAGCCGGTCGAGCTCGCGGTCGTGGAGGGTGATCAGCGCCCGGTCGTCGAGGGCGAAGTCGATGTGCCCGTCGATGAGGGAGGCCAGCAGGGCCGCCGGGTCCCCGGCGGTCTCCTCGGCGCGGCGGCGCCCGCCGGTCAGCAGCCGTTCGCTGATCCCGACGAGCAGCTCGGCGAGCATGGCGTCCTTGCCCGCGAAGTGCCGGTACAGGCCGGGGCCGCTGATGCCCACCGCGGCCCCTATCTCGTCCACGCCGACGCCGTGGAACCCGCGCGCGGCGAAGAGGCGGGCGGCCTCACTGAGGATCTGCTCGCGTCGGGTCGGTGCGGCCGCTCTGGTGCTCATGGGAATCCATTCTAGACAGGGCGGTTAGCGCTCGTTAACCTAAGGCGCATACACGTTAACGACCATTAACAGTGTGCACAGTGTGGACCGAGCAAGGGAGCTCGACCGATGCAGCAGGCACCAGTGCTGACGACCGCCGCGGACCCGGCGTCCGAGGCCTGGCGGACCAACGAGGCCGCCCACCGCGAGCTCGCCGAGGGCCTGCGCGCCCGGCTCGAAGCGGCCCGCCTCGGTGGCGGCGAGAAGGCCCGCGCCCGCCACACCGCCCGCGGGAAGCTCCTCCCGCGCGACCGCGTGGACACCCTCCTCGACCCCGGATCCCCCTTCCTGGAGCTGGCCCCGCTGGCCGCCGAGGGCATGTACGGGGGCGCGGCCCCCGCGGCCGGGGTCATCGCGGGCATCGGCCGGGTCAGCGGCCGCGAGTGCGTCATCGTCGCGAACGACGCCACGGTCAAGGGCGGCACGTACTACCCGATGACCGTCAAGAAGCACCTGCGCGCCCAGGAGGTGGCCCTGGAGAACCGTCTCCCCTGCCTCTACCTGGTCGACTCGGGCGGCGCCTTCCTGCCGATGCAGGACGAGGTCTTCCCCGACCGGGAGCACTTCGGCCGGATCTTCTACAACCAGGCCCGCATGTCCGGCGCCGGCATCCCGCAGATCGCGGCCGTCCTCGGCTCCTGCACGGCGGGCGGGGCGTACGTACCGGCGATGAGCGACGAGGCCGTCATCGTCCGGGGCCAGGGCACGATCTTCCTCGGCGGCCCGCCGCTGGTGAAGGCCGCCACCGGTGAGGTGGTCACGGCCGAGGAACTGGGCGGCGGCGAGGTCCACTCCCGGACCTCGGGCGTGACGGACCACCTCGCGGAGGACGACGCGCACGCGCTGCGGATCGTACGGAACATCGTGGCGACCCTGCCCGACCGCGGGGCGCTGCCCTGGTCGGTCGAGGCGCCGGAAGAGCCGAAGGTGGACCCGTACGGGCTGTACGGCGCGGTCCCCGTCGACTCGCGCACCCCCTACGACGCCCGCGAGATCATCGCGCGGGTCGTGGACGGCTCCCGCTTCCAGGAGTTCAAGGCGGAGTACGGGCAGACGCTGGTCACCGGCTTCGCCCGGATCCACGGCCACCCCGTCGGGATCATCGCGAACAACGGCATCCTCTTCTCCGAGTCCGCGCAGAAGGGCGCCCACTTCATCGAGCTGTGCGACCAGCGCGGGATCCCGCTGCTCTTCCTGCAGAACATCTCGGGCTTCATGGTCGGCCGCGACTACGAGGCGGGCGGCATCGCCAAGCACGGCGCCAAGATGGTCACGGCCGTGGCCTGCGCGCGGGTGCCGAAGCTGACGGTCGTCGTCGGCGGCTCGTACGGCGCGGGCAACTACTCGATGTGCGGCCGGGCGTACTCGCCGCGGTTCCTGTGGATGTGGCCCAACGCCAAGATCTCCGTCATGGGCGGCGAGCAGGCGGCCTCCGTCCTGGCCACGGTCAAGCGCGACCAGATCGAGGGCGCGGGCCAGGAGTGGCCCGCCGAGGACGAGGAGGCCTTCAAGGCCCCGGTCCGCGCGCAGTACGAGGAGCAGGGCAACGCGTACTACGCCACGGCGCGGCTGTGGGACGACGGGGTCATCGACCCCCTGGAGACCCGGCAGGTGCTGGGACTGGCCCTGACCGCGTGCGCGAACGCCCCGCTGGGCGACTCGGGCTTCGGCATCTTCCGTATGTGACGTGTGACGTGAGGACCTCACTGATGTTCAGCACTGTTCTGGTCGCCAACCGCGGCGAGATCGCGGTCCGGGTCATCCGCACCCTGCGGGAGCTCGGCATCCGCTCCGTGGCCGTCTTCAGCGACGCGGACGCGGACGCACGGCACGTACGGGAGGCCGACACGGCCGTCCGCATCGGCCCGGCGGCCGCCTCGATGAGCTACCTGTCGGTGGAGAAGCTCCTGGACGCGGCGAAGCGCACGGGCGCCGAGGCCGTGCACCCGGGTTACGGCTTCCTCGCCGAGAACGCCGCCTTCGCGGCCGCCTGCGCCGAGGCCGGGCTGGCCTTCATCGGGCCGCCCGCCTCCGCCATCTCCCTGATGGGCGACAAGATCCGCGCCAAGGAGACGGTGAAGGCGGCGGGCGTGCCCGTGGTCCCCGGCTCCTCGGGCAGCGGCCTGACCGACGCCGAACTGGTCGCGGCCGCCTCGGAGATCGGCATGCCGGTGCTCCTGAAGCCCTCGGCGGGCGGCGGCGGCAAGGGCATGCGGCTCGTCCGCGACGAGGCGGTCCTGGCGGAGGAGATCGCGGCGGCCCGCCGCGAGGCGAAGTCCTCCTTCGGCGACGACACGCTCCTCGTGGAGCGGTGGATCGACCGGCCACGGCACATCGAGATCCAGGTACTGGCGGACGCCCACGGGAACGTGGTCCACCTCGGCGAGCGCGAGTGCTCGCTCCAGCGCCGGCACCAGAAGGTCATCGAGGAGGCCCCCTCGGTATTGCTCGACGAGAAGACCCGCGCGGCGATGGGCGCGGCGGCGGTCGACGCGGCCCGCTCGTGCGGGTACGTCGGCGCGGGCACGGTGGAGTTCATCGTGCCGGGCGGGGACCCGTCCTCGTACTTCTTCATGGAGATGAACACCCGCCTCCAGGTCGAGCACCCGGTGACCGAGCTGATCACCGGCCTGGACCTGGTCGAGCAGCAGCTGCGGGTCGCCGCCGGCGAGGCACTGCCCGTCACCCAGGACGAGATCCGGCTGACCGGCCACGCGATCGAGGCCCGCGTGTGCGCGGAGGACCCGGCACGGGGGTTCCTGCCGTCGGGCGGCACGGTGCTGGCCCTGTCGGAGCCGTCGGGCGGTGCGGTCCGTACGGACTCGGGCCTGACGGCGGGCGTGCCGGTGGGGTCGACCTACGACCCGATGCTGTCGAAGGTCATCGTCCACGGGCCGGACCGCGCCACCGCGCTGCGCCTGCTGCGCGGCGCCCTGGCCGACACCGTGATCCTGGGCGTCCAGACCAACGCCGGTTTCCTGCGGCGCCTGCTGGCCCACCCGGACGTGGTGTCCGGGGACCTGGACACGGGGCTGGTCGAGCGCGACCTGCCTTCGCTCCTCCCGGAGGGTGTCCCGGCCGAGGTGTACGCGGCGGCTGCGCTGCTGAAGGCTTCTCTCCCCCACCCCGCCCCTTCCCGGCGCACCGGACATGCGGCTCCGCCGCGTGGGGGCTCCGCCCCGGACCCCGCGCCTCAAACGCCGGCGGGGCTGAGTGGGTCGGCCGGCTGGGTCGATCCGTTCGACGCCGTCAGCGGCTGGCGCCTGGGCGGGACCCCGGCCTGGACGGTGCACCACTTCCGCCTCCCGGGCCAGGACCCGGTGGAGGTCCGCACCCGGCAGCGTGGCACGGAGACGGAGCTGCTGATCTCCGACGACACCGGCGCGAACCCAGCCCCGCCGGCGATTGAGGCGCGGGGTCCGGGGCAGAGCCCCAGCGCACCGGCCCGCAGCCGGATCGTCACCCGCACCACCGACACCGTCACCCTCGAACTCGACGGCGTCACGCACACCTTCAGCCACGCCACCTCCCCGGAGGGGACCTGGCTCGGCCGCGACGCCGACTCCTGGCACGTCCAGACGTACGACCCCGTCGAGGCGAACCTGCGCGGCGGGACCAGGAGCGGCGCGGACACGCTCGCCGCCCCCATGCCCGGCACCGTCACCGTCGTCAAGGTGGCCGTCGGCGACAAGGTGACGGCCGGTCAGAGCCTGCTCGTCGTCGAAGCGATGAAGATGGAGCACGTCATCTCCGCCCCGCACGCCGGCACCGTCACCGAGCTGGACGTCTCGCCCGGCACCACCGTCGCCATGGACCAGGTCCTGGCCGTCGTCACCCCGGACGCGGAAGAGGAGGCGGGCGCGTGAACCGGCTGCCCATGATCGTCCCGGTCCCCGGCCTCCCGGCCCGGGTCCGGATCCACGAGGTCGGGGCCCGGGACGGGCTCCAGAACGAGAAGACGGCCGTGCCCACGGAGGTGAAGGCGGAGTTCGTCCACCGTCTGGCCGCCGCCGGGCTGACCACCATCGAGGCCACCAGCTTCGTGCACCCCAAGTGGGTGCCCCAGCTGGCCGACGCCGAGCAGCTCTTCCCGCTGCTCGGCGACGTGCGGGCCGACCTGCCCGTCCTCGTGCCCAACGAGCGCGGCCTGGACCGCGCGCTGGCGCTCGGCGCCACCCGCATCGCGGTCTTCGGTTCGGCCACCGAGACCTTCGCCTCCCGCAACCTCAACCGGACCGTGGCCGAGTCCCTCGCCATGTTCGAGCCCGTCGTGGCCCGGGCGAAGGAGGGCGGGGCCCATGTCCGGGGCTACCTGTCCATGTGCTTCGGCGACCCCTGGGAGGGCCCGGTCCCGGTGCACCAGGTGGTCTCCGTCGCGAAGGCGCTGCTCGACCTCGGCTGTGACGAGCTGAGCCTCGGCGACACCATCGGCGTCGCCACCCCCGGCCACGTCCAGGAGCTGCTCAGCGCCCTCAATGAGGCGGACGTCACGACCGACCGCATCGGCGTGCACTTCCACGACACCTACGGCCAGGCCCTGTCCAACACCCTCGCCGCGCTCCAGCACGGCGTGACCACCGTCGACGCCTCCGCGGGCGGCCTCGGCGGATGCCCGTACGCGAAGAGCGCCACCGGCAACCTCGCGACGGAGGACCTGGTGTGGATGCTCGACGGCCTCGGCATCGAGACCGGGGTCGA
Source organism: Streptomyces sp. NPDC053432 (assembly GCF_055585365.1). Lineage (NCBI taxonomy): Bacteria > Bacillati > Actinomycetota > Actinomycetes > Kitasatosporales > Streptomycetaceae > Streptomyces > Streptomyces sp. NPDC053432. The sequence goes on along the minus strand of NZ_JBVJKF010000023.1, from coordinate 37,745 downwards.
TCTGGCCGCCCTCACCGCCACGAGCGTGTGGATGGCCGAACAACTGGGGCGCCCCAGCCCCTCCCGTACCGTCCGCGCCCTCTCCCACAAGGAGTAACGAGAACATGTCCCTCGACCACCGGCTCACCCCCGAGCACGAGGAACTCCGCCGTACCGTCGAGGCGTTCGCGCACGACGTGATCGCGCCGAAGATCGGCGACCTGTACGAGCGGCACGAGTTCCCGTACGAGATCGTCGCCGAGATGGGCCGCATGGGCCTGTTCGGCCTGCCCTTCCCGGAGGAGTACGGCGGCATGGGCGGCGACTACCTCGCCCTCGGCATCGCCCTGGAGGAGCTGGCCCGGGTCGACTCCTCGGTCGCCATCACCCTGGAGGCCGGGGTCTCCCTCGGCGCCATGCCGATCTACCTCTTCGGCTCCGAGGAGCAGAAGCAGCGGTGGCTGCCGAAGATGTGCTCCGGCGAGATCCTCGGCGCCTTCGGCCTGACCGAGCCCGGCGCGGGCTCCGATGCGGGCGGCACCCGCACCACCGCCGTCCGCGACGGCGACGAGTGGGTCATCAACGGCTCGAAGTGCTTCATCACCAACTCCGGCACGGACATCACGGGCCTGGTCACGGTCACCGCCGTGACGGGCCGCAAGGCCGACGGCCGCCCGGAGATCTCCTCGATCATCGTCCCGTCCGGCACGCCGGGCTTCACGGTGGCCGCCCCCTACTCCAAGGTCGGCTGGAACGCCTCGGACACCCGCGAGCTGTCCTTCGACGACGTACGGGTCCCGCTCGCCAACCTGGTCGGCGAGGAGGGCCGCGGCTACGCCCAGTTCCTGCGGATCCTCGACGAGGGCCGGATCGCGATCTCGGCGCTCGCCACCGGGCTCGCGCAGGGCTGTGTGGACGAGTCCGTGAAGTACGCGAAGGAGCGGCACGCCTTCGGCAAGGCGATCGGCGACAACCAGGCGATCCAGTTCAAGCTCGCGGACATGGAGATGCGCGCCCACATGGCCCGCATCGGCTGGCGTGACGCGGCCTCGCGGCTGGTGGCCGGGGAGCCGTTCAAGAAGGAGGCGGCGATCGCGAAGCTGTACTCCTCGACGGTCGCCGTCGACAACGCCCGCGAGGCGACGCAGATCCACGGCGGCTACGGGTTCATGAACGAGTACCCCGTGGCACGCATGTGGCGGGACTCGAAGATCCTGGAGATCGGCGAGGGCACGAGCGAGGTCCAGCGCATGCTGATCGCCCGCGAGCTGGGCTTCACCGGCTGACCCCGCCTCCCCCCTGTTCCAAGCGGCCCGCGCCCCCTCGCGGGCCGCTTTTGCGCATATTGCGCGACTAATAACGAGATCAAGAAGTTTCCGAGTGGTGTCGTGTTTGCGAAGTATGTCGGTGCTAGCTTCCTGGCTGCGCGCCCTCCGCTCCGGCGTTGACGGCGCGCCCGACCTCGTACCAGTGGGGAGAAAACCTCGTGATCAGTTCTGTTCGGCCGCCCCAGCCCCGGAGGGGACGCAAGCTCAGAGCGGCTCTCGTCACCGCCACGCTCGCCGCCTCCCTCACGGTCCCCACGGCGCTGAACGCTCAGGCGATGGCGGCGGTCCAGCTCTGCTCGACGCCGAACGCTCTCGACAACAGCCGCTTCGAGATCGACGTCAGCGCGAACCTGGTCGTCAACGGCAACGTCAGCTGCATCGACTGGCTCACCGGCGGCACGAACACCGGCTTCCGCTCCGGGGTCCTGGTCAAGCCCGACCGGCCCAGCGGAAGCAGCGACGACGCCTTCGGCCAGGGTTCGAAGGAGGACGACCCGAACCCGACCATCGTGTTCGGTTCGATCCCGCCGAACAAGAGCGACCTGAAGAACTTCGGCGTGTACACGGAGCAGAACACGACGCCGAAGTTCCTGGAGCTGTTCTGGCAGCGGGTCAACAACCCGCAGGGCACCACGAACATGGACTTCGAGCTGAACCAGAAGTTCTGCGACCTGACGAAGGTCCCCACGAACTGCGCGAACAACGGCTCCAACGTGCCGCCGGAGACCCCGGTCCGCACCATCGGCGACAAGTTGATCACGTACGACCTCTCCAACGGCGGCACCGTCCCGACCATCTCCATCCGTACCTGGAGCGGCTCGGTCTGGGGTTCTCCGACGGTCATCAGCGGTACGGCGAACCCGCTGGCGGTGGGCTCGGTCAACAGCACCTCGATCCCCGCCAACCAGACCGGCGGACTCAGCGCGACCGCCCTCGCCCCGTTCACCTTCGGCGAGGCGGCGATCTCGTACAACGCGCTCTTCCCGGCGGGCAGCTCCTGCACGACCTTCGGCTCCGCCTACGTGAAGAGCCGCTCCTCGGACGCCTTCAACTCCGAGCTGAAGGACTTCATCTCGCCCGAGCCGGTGCAGATCACCAACTGCACCTCGCTGATCACCTCCGCCACGCCCACGGCGACGGTCGGTGACACCATCACCGACACCGCGACGCTGGGCGGCGCCTCCGCCACCGCGGGCGGCAGCATCACGTTCAACCTCTACAGCAACGCGACCTGCACGACCCTGGTCCAGAGCTTCGGCCCGATCCCGGTGAACGGCCCCGGCCAGTACACCACCAGCCCGGGGTTCACCACGACGGCCGCCGGCACCTACTACTGGACGGCCTCGTACACCGGCGACGCGAGCAACCAGCCCGCCGCCACCGCCTGCCGGGACGCCGACGAGACGACCGTGGTCCGACGGGCCGCGCCGGCGATCAGCACCCAGCTCCTCAACGCCCAGGAAAGCCCGGTCAGCACGGTCACGATCGGCGACTTCGTGCACGACTCGGCCAGCCTGAGCGGCGCGACCGCCACCGCGGGCGGCACGGTCACCTACGCCTACTACACGGACTCGGCCTGCTCGCAGAACAGGGTCCAGGTCGGCACCCCGGTGACGGTCACGGGCGGGGTCGTCCCGAACTCGGCCGCCGCGCAGTTCAACCAGATCGGCACGTTCTACTGGCAGGCCAGCTACAGCGGCGACGCCAACAACATGCCGGCGATGAGTGCCTGCACCGACGAGCCCCTGACCGTGGGCAAGGCCGGCGCCAACATCGCCACCCGGCAGCGGTTCCTCCCGCAGGACACGGCCACCGTCTCGGCCCAGTTCGGCGGTCAGCCCACCGGCACCGTCACGTTCGACCTGTACGGCCCGAACAACAACAACTGCAGCACCAACAAGGTGGGCACCTGGACCGGCACGCTGTCGAACGGCACGGCCTCGACCGACAACACCACCTTCTACATCAACGCCGCCAATCAGGGTGAGTACAAGTGGCTGGCGACGTACTCGGGTGACGCCACCCACAACAGCGCGACCAGCCCCTGCGGTACCGAGAACTCCACCATCACCGTCGACAACGGGCTCTGATCCGACGACCCCGACGAAGCCGGACCCACTCCGGCCATGACTGACCGAGAGGGCCTCCCGTCCGTGACGGGAGGCCCTCTCCGCATGGGGCGCCGCACACTCCGACGGAGAAAGTTAGGCCCCCCTTACCGATTCCAGCCAAGGTTAGGCTAACCTTCCTTTCCGAACGGCCCAGTGGCCACCGGCACGCACGAAATCGGACATCGACATGCCCAAGTCCCGCACATCCCCCTTCACCCGCCGCGGATTCGTCGCGGCCGGCGGCGCCCTCGGCCTGGTCGCGGCACTCGCGGCGTGCGGAGGCACCGACAAGGCGAAGGACGGCGCGAGCGACAAGAGCTCCGCGGCCTCGGGCGCCTGGTCCTTCACGGACGACCTGGGCAAGGCGGTCAGCACCAAGTCGAAGCCGAAGAACGTCGTCGCCTTCACCGGCACGGCGGCCGCGCTGTACGACTACGGCATCCCGGTCAAGGGCGTCTTCGGCCCCACCAGGACCGCCGACGGCAAGCCCGACGTGCAGGCCGGCTCGATGGACATCTCGAAGGTGGAGATCCTCGGCAACGTCTACGACGAGTTCAACGTCGAGAAGTACGCGGCCCTCCAGCCCGACCTGCTGGTCACCAACACCTGGGACGGCAGCTACTGGTACGTGCCGGAGGCCTCCAAGGACAAGATCCTGAAGCTGGCTCCCGCCGCCGCGATCGGCGTCGGCGGCAACGTCACCATGGACAAGTCCCTGGAGCGCACGGCGGAGCTCGCCAAGTCCCTCGGCGCCGACATGAACGCCAAGGACACCGTCGACGCCAAGGCCCGCTTCGAGGCCGCCGCCGCGAAGCTGCGCGAGGCCACCAAGGCCAACCCTGGTGTCAAGGTGCTCGTGGGCTCCGGCTCCGCCGACCTGTTCTACGTCTCCTCCCCGGACACCTCGGCCGACCTGAAGTACTTCAAGTCCCTCGGCGTCGAGTTCGTCACCCCGGAGAACCTGGGCGAGGGCGGCTTCTTCGAGAGCCTCAGCTGGGAGAACGCCGGCAAGTACAAGGCCGACGTGGTCCTCCTCGACAACCGCACCGGCACCCTGCAGCCGGAGGAGCTGAAGGCCAAGGCCACCTGGGCCGAGCTGCCCGCCGTCAAGGCCGGCCAGGTCACCCCGCGCGTGACCGAGCCGATCTACTCGTACGCCAAGTGCGCGCAGATCCTCGAGGACCTCGCGAAGGCCGTCCAGAACGCCAAGAAGGTCAGCTGACCACCGCCGAACCCGGCCCACTCCCAGGGGGACCCCGTATGACCGCCACCGCGTCCGACACGGCCGACGCCTCGGCAGGGGCAGCGCACTTCCGGTTCTTCGAGCTCGAAGTGCTGCGCACCCGCCGCCTCGGCCATTCGTTCCTGCCCGTCACGTTCGGCGGCGGGTCCCTCGCGGACTTCCGCTCCGGCGGCTTCGACCAGAGCCTCTCGCTCTTCCTGCCGCCCGAGGGGCGGGAGCACACGGTGCTCCCGTCCACGGACGAGGACACCTGGTTCGGCGCCTGGCGCGGAATGCCGGACGAGGAGCGTCCGGTGATGCGGTCCTACACGGTGCGCGAACAGCGCCGTACGCCCGAGGGCGCGGACGAGGTCGACATCGACTTCGTCCTGCACGGCGACGCGTCCCCCGCCTCCCGCTGGGCCGGGCGGGCGGCGACCGGCCGCCGGATCCTGGCGATCGGGCCCGCCGTCGCGGAGAACAAGTCCGTACGCTTCCAGCCGCCGGCCACCGCCGACGCGGTCTGGATGTACGCGGACGAGACCGCCCTGCCGGCCGCCGCCGCGATCCTGGAGCGGCTGGCGGAGGGGATCCCGGTGCGGGCCTGGTTCGAGGTCCCGCACGAGGACGACCGGCTGCCGCTGCGGACGGCCGCGGACGCCGACATCACCTGGATCGTGCGCCGGGGCGACGGCCGCGACCGCACCGACCGGGTACTGGGCGCGCTCCGCTCCGCGGACGTCCCGGCCGCCGAAGCCCCGTACGTCTGGCTGGCGGGCGAGGCGGGCACCGTTCGCGCGACCCGGCGCCACTTCGTGCAGGAACGATCCGTCGACCGCCGCTCGGTGCGCTTCACCGGCTACTGGCGGCTCGGCGCGAGCGAGGAACAGCTCCTGGCCGAGGCCTACGCGGGCCAGGCCCCCAGCGAGGAGCCGACCTCCGAGCTGTAGCGATTCGCGCACGTCACAGGGCATTCGAGAGATGGGCCCCGGCTTTCCGCCGGGGCCCATCTCTCTTTGTGATTGAACTTAGGTTAGGCTAACCTAAGTTCATCCCACTCCCCACTCCCCCTGCCCGGAGGAAAGTTGATGCGTTCGCATCTGCTGAATGAGACGACCGCGGACCTCTACCGGCGTTCCGTCACCCAGGGAGTCGAACGCGTCGCCGCCAAACTCGCGGGCACGCGGCGGCCTCACACCGGCATATCGGTCGACGAACTCGCCCCGGTCATCAACGGGATCGACCTCGACGAGCCGCTCGCCGACCCGGCCGCCGCCCTCGACGAGCTGGAGGACGTCTACCTGCGCGACGCGGTGTACTTCCACCACCCGCGCTACCTCGGCCACCTCAACTGCCCGGTCGTCATCCCCGCGGTGCTCGGCGAGGCCGTCCTGTCGGCCGTCAACTCCTCCCTCGACACCTGGGACCAGTCCATCGGCGGCACGCTCATCGAGCGCCGCCTGATCGACTGGACGGCCCGGCGCATTGGCCTCGGCCCCGCCGCGGACGGCGTCTTCACCTCCGGCGGCAGCCAGTCGAACTTCCATGCGCTGCTCCTCGCCCGCGACGAGGCATGCCGCGTGGTCATGCGGCGGGCGATGCGGGAGGGCCGCGAGCTCACCAAGGCCGAACTGCTCCCGAAACTGCGCATCCTCACCTCCGAGGCCGGCCACTTCAGCGTGCAGAAGTCGGCCGCCATGCTCGGACTCGGCTACGAGGCCGTCATCGCCGTCCCGGTCGACCGCAACCGCCGCATGGACACCTCGCTCCTCGCCCTGGAGCTGGAGGCCTGCGCGGCCGAGGGCCTCGTCCCCATGGCCGTCGTCGCCACCGCCGGCACCACCGACTTCGGGTCCATCGACCCGCTCCCCGAGATCGCCCAGCTGGCCGCCGAGCACTCCGCGTGGATGCACGTGGACGCCGCGTACGGCTGCGGACTGCTGGTCTCCCCCACCCGCCGGCACCTCCTCGACGGCGTCGAGCACGCCGACTCGGTCACGGTCGACTACCACAAGTCCTTCTTCCAGCCCGTCAGTTCCAGCGCCGTACTGGTCCGCGACCGCGACACCCTGGGGCACGCCACGTACCACGCGGACTACCTCAACACCCGGCGGATGGCCGAGGAGCGCATCCCCAACCAGGTCGACAAGTCCATCCAGACCACGCGCCGCTTCGACGCCCTCAAGCTCTGGATGACCCTGCGCGTCATGGGCGCCGACGGCGTCGGCTCGCTCTTCGACGAGGTCGTCGACCTGGCCGCGGCGGGCTACGAGATCATCGCCGCCGACCCGCGCTTCGAGGTCGTCGTCCGCCCGCAGATCTCCACCCTCGTCTTCCGCTACGCCCCCGAGGACGGCGCCGGCATCCGCGCCGACCTGATCGACGAGGCCAACCTCCACGCCCGCAACGCCCTGTTCGCCTCCGGTGAGGCCGTCGTCGCCGGCACCAAGGTGGACGGCGACCAGTACCTGAAGTTCACCCTGCTCAACCCGCAGACCACGACGGCCGACATCGAAGCCGTCCTCGACCTCCTCGCCGCCCACGCCGCGCAGTTCCTGGGAGAATCCCTTGCCGTCCACCGTTAAGCCCCTCGACTTCATCGGAATCGGCCTCGGTCCCTTCAACCTGGGACTCGCCTGCCTGACCGCCCCGATCGGCGAGCTCGACGGACTCTTCATCGAGTCGAAGCCGCACTTCGAGTGGCACGCCGGAATGTTCCTGGACGGCGCGCACCTGCAGACGCCGTTCCTGTCGGACCTGGTCACCCTCGCCGACCCGACCTCGCCCTTCTCCTTCCTCAGCTACCTGAAGGACAAGGACCGGCTGTACTCCTTCTACATCCGGGAGAACTTCTACCCGCTGCGGGCCGAGTACAACGACTACTGCCGCTGGGCCGCCGACCGCCTCGACAACGTCCTGTACTCCACCTCCGTCACCGAGGTCACCTACGACGAGCGGGCCGCCCTCTACGAGGTCCGCACCGACCGGGGCGGGACCCACCGGGCCCGCCACCTGGTCCTGGGCACCGGCACCCCGCCGCACCTGCCCGAGTCCTGCGCGGGCCTGGGCGGCGACTTCCTGCACAACTCCGCCTACATGCAGCACAAGGCGGAACTCCAGCGCAAGAAGTCCATCACCCTGGTCGGCTCGGGCCAGAGCGCCGCCGAGATCTACCACGACCTCCTCGCCGAGATCGACACGTACGGCTACCAGCTCAACTGGGTGACCCGCTCGCCCCGCTTCTTCCCCCTCGAATACACCAAGCTGACGCTGGAGATGACCTCGCCGGAGTACGTGGACTACTTCCACGCGCTCCCGGAGGAGACCCGCTACCGCCTGGAGACCGAGCAGAAGAACCTCTTCAAGGGCATCGACGGCGAGCTCATCGACGCCATCTTCGACCTGCTCTACCAGAAGCGGATCAGCATGCCGGGCACCGTCCCGACCACGCTGCTCACCAACACCTCCCTGAACTCCACGGCGTACGACACCACCACGGGCACGTACACCCTGGGGCTGCGCCAGGAGGAGCAGGAGCGGGACTTCAGCCTGAGCTCCGAGGGCCTGGTCCTGGCCACGGGCTACACGTACCGCGTCCCAGAGTTCCTCGCCCCGGTCCACGACCGCCTGGTCTTCGACGGCCACGGCCGCCTGGACGCGGCGCGCAACTACAGCGTGGACACCACCGGGCGCGGGATCTTCCTCCAGAACGGCACCACGCACAACCACTCCCTGACCTCGCCCGACCTGGGCATGGCCGCGTACCGCAACGCCTACATCATCGGCGAGCTCCTCGGCCGCGAGTACTACAAGGTCGAGAAGGCCATCGCGTTCCAGCAGTTCGCAGTCCCGGAAGGCACGGCAGCATGAGCACCGCCACACCCACCCTCTTCACCCGCGAGGACCCGGTGCTCGGCACCTTCTCCGTCCGCGCCCTGGACCCCCTCACCGACGCGGAACTGCTGCACGACTGGGTCACCCACCCCAAGGCCTCGTTCTGGATGATGCAGGACGCCTCGCTCCCCGACGTGGAGCGCGAGTACATGCGCATCTGCGCCGCCGAGCACCACCAGGCCTTCATCGGCCTGCACGAGGGCCGGCCGGCCTTCCTGATGGAGAGCTACGACCCGTCGAAGCTCGAACTCGTCGGCCTGTACGACCCCCGGCCCGGGGACGTCGGCATGCACTTCCTCGTCGCCCCGACCGACTCCCCGATCGGCGGCTTCACCCGCGCGGTGATCACGACGGTCATGTCGTACCTCTTCTCGGACCCCGCCACCCACCGCGTGGTGGTCGAGCCGGACGTCCGCAACACCGCCGTGCACGCCCTCAACGAGGCGGTCGGCTTCGTCCCCGACGGCCCGGTCCGCAAGCCGGAGAAGGAAGCCCTCCTCAGCTTCTGCACCCGCGCCCGGTTCGAGGCGGCCACGATATGAGCCTCGCCGACGCCGTGTCCCACCTCTCCCCGGAGCTGTGGGCCCGGGCGAACCGCGCCCTGGTCCGCAAGGCACTGGCGGAGTTCTCCCACGAACGCCTGCTGACCCCCACGCCCCTGGGGGACTCCTGGTACTCGGTCCACAGCGACGACTCCACGGTGGAGTACCGCTTCCGGGCCACCCTCCACGCGCTGGACCACTGGGCGGTGGACGAGTCCTCGATCACCCGCCACGCGGCCGGCACGGAGCTGGAACCGGACGCCCTGGACTTCCACATCGAGCTGCGGCAGGCCCTGGGCCTGAGCGCGGAGGTCCTGCCGGTCTACCTGGAGGAGATCTCCTCCACCCTGGCGGGCACCGGCTTCAAATACACCAAGCCGCAGCTCTCCTCGGCCGTCCTCGCCAAGTCCTCCTTCCAGGACATCGAGACGGGCATGACCGAGGGCCACCCCTGCTTCGTCGCGAACAACGGCCGCCTCGGCTTCGGCGTGCACGAGTACCTCTCCTACGCCCCGGAGACGGCGAGCCCGGTCCACCTGGTGTGGGCGGCGGCCCGCAAGGACGTGTCCACCTTCACGGCGGGCGAGGGCCTGGACCACGACTCGTTCATGCGCGAGGAGCTCGGCGAGGCGGCCGTCGCCGGCTTCGCGGCCAAGCTCACCGCCCTCGGCCTGGACCCGGCGGACTACCACTTCTTCCCCGTCCACCCCTGGCAGTGGTGGAACAAGACCACGGTCACCTTCGCGGCCGAGATCGCCAACCGCCGCCTGGTCCTGCTGGGCGAGGGCTCCGACGCCTACCTCCCGCAGCAGTCGATCCGTACCTTCTTCAACACCACGACCCCCACCAAGCACTACGTCAAGACGGCCGTCTCGGTCCTCAACATGGGCTTCATGCGCGGTCTGTCCGCCGCCTACATGGAGGCCACCCCGGCCATCAACGACTGGCTGCACCGCCTGATCGAGGTGGATCCGGTCCTCCGGTCCGTCGACTTCTCGATCATCCGGGAGCGGGCGGCGATCGGCTACCACCACCGCCAGTACGAGCGCGCCACGGACCGCTACTCGCCGTACCGCAAGATGCTGGCCGCACTGTGGCGCGAGTCCCCGGTGAACGGGCTCCAGGACGGGGAACGCCTCGCCACGATGGCCTCCCTCCTCCACGTGGACGCGGAGGGCAAGTCCTTCGTGGGCGCGCTCATCGCCGAATCCGGCCTGACCCCGGCCGAGTGGCTGAAGCCGTACCTGCGCGCCTACCTCCTCCCCCTCCTGCACTGCTTCTACCGGTACGACCTCGCGTACATGCCGCACGGAGAGAACACGATCCTGGTCATCCGGGACGGTGTCGTGCAGCGGGCGGTCTTCAAGGACATCGCCGAGGAGATCGCGGTCATGGACCCGGACGCGGTACTGCCGCCCGCGGTCGAGCGCATCAAAGCGGACGTCCCGGAGGACATGAAGCTCCTCTCGATCTTCACGGACGTCTTCGACTGCTTCTTCCGCTTCCTGAACGCGATCCTGGTCACCGAGGGCATCTGCACCGAGGACACCTTCTGGCGGGCCGTGGCCGACTGCGCCCACGACTACCAGGACTCGGTCCCGGCCCTGGCGGACCGCTTCGCCCGCTACGACCTCTTCGCTCCCGAGTTCCAGCTGTCCTGCCTGAACCGCCTCCAGCTGCGCGACAACCAGCAGATGGTCGACCTGGCCGACCCGTCCGCCGCGCTCCAGCTGGTCGGCACCCTCGAGAACCCCGTCGCGGCCTTCGCCCGGCGGTGACCGGGGACGGGTGCGCCTCCGACTACGGTCCCTCGGCGGCGCACCCGCACCCTTCCCTGTCTGCGGCCCTACGGGCAGCTCAGGCGGGTGTCGCCCGCGTCGGTCGTGCAGGTGTCGGTGCCCATCCCGCCGTTGGCGGTGTCGTTGCCGGAGACGCCGTCCACCGTGTTGAGGCGGTCGTTGCCGTAGTACCCGGTCAGGATGTCGTTCCCGGTGTTGCCGTTCAGGGTGTCGTCACCGAAGCCGCCGTCGACGTTGTCGTTGCCGGGGCCCGCGTGGACGGTGTCGTTGCCGTAGCCGGCCCTGATGGTGTCATCGCCGCTCAGACCGCAGATCACGTCGTTGAAGTAACCCCCGGTCAGGGTGTCCGGGCCGCTGGTGCCGATGATCGTGCAGCCGCGCGCGTTGTTGACCGTACTGGTGGCCGTCGCCGTGTTGTTGGCGGTGGCGGGGTCGGTCTGCGTGGCGGAGACCACGGCCCGGTCCGACAGGGTGCCCGTGGCCCGGGGTTCGGCCACCAGCGTCACGGTGGTCCGGGCGCCGGGGGCGAGGGAGCCCAGGGCGCAGTTGGCACCGGTGGTGGTGAGGGTGCAGGTGCCCTGGCCGGGGACGGCGGACAGGAGCGTGCCGGCGCCGGTCAGGGTGTCGGTGAGGGTGACTCCGGTGGCCGTGGTCGTGGTGCTGGTGTTGGTCACCGTCACGGTGTAGGTGGCCTGGTCGCCGATGCTGACCGTCGTGGTCCCGGTCTTGGTGACGGACAGGTCCGCGGTGGTCGGCGGCGGCGGTTCGCTGCCCGCGCCGCCCAGGTAGCGGGCCACGGCACGGTTGGCGCCGAGGCTGTTGGCCTCGCCGGCGACGCCGCCCGCGAGGATCTTGCCGTCCGTCTGCAGGGCCACGGAGGTGGCCTGGTCCGAGACGCCGCCGAAGTCGGTGGTCACGCGGCCGTCACCGTCGAAGCCGGTGTCCGGGCTGCCGTTGCCGTTGTACCGGGCCAGCGCGAAGTCGCTCGCGTAGTAGCCGGCCGCCACGATCCGGCCGTCGGACTGCACGGACACGTCCAGCGCGCCGCCGTTCTCGGGCCCGAAGTTGGTGGTCACCCGCCCGTCGCCGTCGAAGGTCGGGTCCGGGGCGCCGTTGCCGGTGAACCGGGCCAGTGCGAACTGGTTGCCCGCGGCTCCCGCCACGACGATCCTGCCGTCGGACTGCAGGGCCACGCCCCGCGCGTACGATCCGAAACCGGGGCTCACCTTGCCGTCGCCGTCGAAGGTCGTGTCCAGGCTGCCGTCGGTGTTGTAGCGGGCCAGCGCGAAACCGGCGGTGCTGGTGCCGGCGGCGACGATCCTGCCGTCGGACTGCAGCGCCAGGTCGGAGACCCCCTGGCAGCAGCCGCCCCCGAAGTCGGTCATGACGATGCCGTCGCCGTCGAAGCTCGTGTCCGGGCTGCCGCCCGGCGTGAGGCGCGCCAGGGTCCAGCGCCCGAGGCTGTCGCCGCCCAGGACGATCGCGCCGTTCGACTGCACCGCGACCGCCTGGGCGGTGTCGATCGTGTCGACGTCGGGGTCCGTGAGCGCCCTGCCGCCGTCTCCGTAGGTGGTGTCCAGGCTGCCGTCGCTGTTGTAGCGGGCCGACGCCCACGCGCCGACACCGGCGATCGAGGTGGAGCCCCCGACCGCGACGATCTTGCCGTCGGGCTGCAGGGCCAGGGCCCGGGCCTCGTCGTTGTTGACGTCGAAGTCGGTGGTGACGATGCCGTCACCGCCGCCGAAGGTCGTGTCCAGGCTGCCGTCGGTGTTGTAGCGCACCAGGACGAAGTCGCCCGAGGTCTCGTCGAAGTAGCCGTCGCCGACCGTGACGATCTTTCCGTCCGGCTGCACGACCATGCCCGCGATGTTCTCGTAGCCGGTCACATCCGTGACGACCTTGCCGTCACCGCTGAACGAGGGGTCCAGGTCCGCGGGGGCGGCCGCCGCCACTCCGGGCAGGCTCAGTACGAGCGCCAGCCCGGCGGCGGTCACCGCGCCGACGGGCCCGGAACGGCGCCGTGGAAAGTACAGGGACATGTGGGAACGCTCCGTCTGTCGGGTCCTGGGTCTCCCCACCTTTCGGGCGCGCGGACCCCGCACAGGTCACGGCCGGGCCGCGGCTGCGCCCACTGGGCGCCCGGTTTCCACCCCCAGGAGTGACGATCCGTCAGCAGCTTCCTCTCCTTCTCACTTCCTCCGCACGGCCGGCCGGCACGGCAGGATCACGACGACACCCCGGTGTTCACCTTCTGCGGCCCGAACGGGACACTCTCCCGCAGCACGCCGTGCCGCCGGCCGCCGGTTCCGGTTCCCGGCCACGCCCCCCAGGAGCCGACCATGCCGTCCCGTACCCGCTGTGCCCGCCTGACCGCACTGCTGCTGTCGGCGGCGGTCGTCGCCGGCGGGCTGACCGGGTGCTCGCTGCTGTCCCCCTTCACCACCTGCGAGGGGACCGGGCCGCTCATGAAGGAGCTGGAGTCGCTCCCGCTGCTCACCTCGCCCCCGCCCGGCGCGACGCCCCCCACGAAGAGCGACGCCGCCTTCTCCGAGTGCGCGGACGACAGCGGCGACGCCTATCTGACCGCCGGCCGCAGTTACGTCTACGCCGGAACCCGCCAGGCGGTGCTCGACCACTTCCGCAAGGCGGCGGAGGCCGACGGCTGGCGGTACGAACCCAATCCGGTACCCGAGATGCGGCAGTACGACTCGTGCTTCACCAGGGGCGGGGACGGCGAGGCGAGGGAACTCAGGGTCGACTTCGTCCGGCCGGACCGGATCACGGAGTTCTACGGGCCGGACGCCGGACGGGAGTTCGCCACCGGTGCCGGTTTCGAGGTCATCGTCGGTGCGGACGTCAACGGGGCCGGGGGCGGCTGCTGGGGTCCCTGATCCCCCGGCCGGTCCGTCACTTCCCCCACGGCACGTCCGGCGCCCGGTAGAAGGGGATGTCCTGGGCGGCCAGCCTCGGCGCCTGCGCCGCCAGGCGCTCGCGGTACGACTCCCAGCCGAGCGCCCCCGCCGGGGACCAGCCCAGTTCCGCCAGGCTCAGCAGCCGGGGGAAGGCCATGAACTCCCAGTCGGTGCGGGTTGCGATGGTCTCCGTCCACAGCGGGGCCTCCACGCCCAGGACCGCTGATTCCGGCACGCCGGGCAGGTAGGCACCCGGGTCCCAGGAGTACGACTTCCTCACCGGGACGAGGCCCGCCCAGGCCAGGCCGGGTTTCGTGGTGAGGTCGTACTTCATGTCCAGGTAGAGCCGGTCCGCCGGGGAGAGGATCAGCCGGTGGCCGGCCGCGGCCGCCGCCCCGACCCTCTCCCTCTCCGCCGCCGGCGTGCGGTCGTGCCCCCAGTACTGCAGCACCGCGCCCGGCGCCGGGCGGGCCGACGCCAGCTGGTGCCAGGCCACCACCGTCTTGCCGTGGCGGGCCACGGCATCCTGGGCACGGTCCATGAAGGCCGCGTAGTCCGCCGCCGGGGTGGAGTGCGCCTCGTCGCCGCCGATGTGGAGGTAGCGGCCCGGGGTGAGCTCCGCGAGTTCACCGAGGACCTGGTCGATGAACTCGTACGTCAGCTCCTTGCCGACGCACAGTGAGCTGAAGCCGACCTTGATCCCGGTGTAGCGGGCGGGGGCCTTGCCGTCGCAGTTCAGTTCCGCGTAGGAGGCGAGTGCCGCGTTGACGTGGCCCGGCATGTCGATCTCCGGCACCACGTCGACGTACCGCTCCCCCGCGTAGGCGACGAGCTCGCGGTACTCGGCCTTCGTCCAGTGGCCGCCGGGGCCGCCGCCGACCTCGCTGCCGCCGCCGTACGGGGCGAGCCGCGGCCAGGAGTCGACCGCGAGGCGCCAGCCCTGGTCGTCGGTCAGGTGCACGTGGAGGGTGTTGACCTTGTACTGGGCGAGCTGGTCCACGTACCTCTTGACCTGCTCCACCGTGAAGAAGTGGCGGGCGACGTCGACCATCGCCCCCCGGTACGCGAACCGCGGCGCGTCGGTGATCTCCCCGCCCGGCACCGTCCCCGGGCCGGCCGCCGGCAGCAGCTGCCGCAGCGTCTGCCCCGCGTGGAAGAGCCCCTCCGGGGTGCGGGCGGTGAGGGTGACCCCGTCGGGGCGGGACTCCAGCCGGTAGCCCTCCTCGCCCACCCCCTGGGCCCGCCCGTCGATCCGCAGCCGGATCCCGCCGCCCCCGTCCCCCTCGGCCACCGGCAGCGGCAGCCCGCTCGGGCCGCGCAGCTGCCCGGCCAGGAGTGCGCCGACCCGGCGGACCTCCGCGCCCGCGCCCCAGGACGTACGGATGACCGTGCCCGGTCCGACGGTGTACCCGGGGCCGCCGGGCCGGGCGGAGACGGGAGCGGGCAGGAGCGCCTCGAAGGGTGCCGGGGCGGCCCGGCGCCCGCCGCCCGGCCGGGCGTCGTCGCCGCGGGCGGCGGCGGTGCAGGAGGCGGCGGCGCCCACCGTCAGGAGGGCGCCGAGGAGGGCGGCGAGCGTGCGTCGCGGTCGCGGGACTCTCATGGGCCCAGGTATAGGCCAACTGGCCCGTCCTGGTGAGTGGGAGAATCACCGGATGGCGGAAATCATCCAGAAGGACGGTACTTGGAGCTTCGACGGGGACGCGGTGCGCATCGTGCCGGGCCGCGACAAGGGGGTCTCGCTGCTGCGGCAGACCCTCGGCGAGGTGCTCGTACCGCTCCGGGCGCTGGCGGGGATCTCGTACGAGCCCGGCCGCAAGGCGGGCCGGCTGCGGCTGCGGCTGCGTGACGGCGCGGACCCGCTGCTCCAGGTGACGGGCGGCCGGCTGCCGGAGGCCTCGGACCCGTACCGGCTGACCGTGGACGCGGACCGCAGCGGGGTCGCGGAGTACTTCGTCGACGAGGTGCGCCAGGCGCTGCTGCTGGACCAGGTGGACCCGGGCCCGACGACCTCGTACCTGCTGCCCGGGCCCGCCGTCCCGATCACGGTGGGCGCGGGCGACGGGACGGCGGCCTTCGACGGGGAGCGGGTGGCGCTGGAGTGGAACTGGACGACGGAGGAGGCCAAGCGCTCCGGCGGCCCGCGCGTCCTGCGGATCGCCGACCTGCGGTCGGTGGAGTGGTCGCCGTCGAAGGGACTGGAGAACGGCTGGCTGCGCTTCGGCCTGGCGGGCGCCGGGCAGGCCCTGGCGCCCAAGTACGACCCGCACACGGTGGAGCTCTTCGGCTTCAAGAAGGACCCGCTGATGGCCCTGGTCGCGGCGGCCGTGGCGGTACGGATGCCGCACCCGGCCGCCCCGCAGGACGGCCCGCCCGCGGCGGAGGTGACGGCGGTCGCGCCGGCCGGGCCGCGGAAGGCCCTCGACGCGGCCGGTGAGCGGGCCCCCGCGGAGGACCACGACGCGCTGCTGCGGCGGCTGCGCGAGCTGGGTGAGCTGCACCAGTCGGGCGTGCTGACCGCCGAGGAGTTCACCTCGGCCAAACAGGCCGTTCTGCGTCGTTTCTAGCGGATTTGAAACCGGAAGTACCCATTCCTTGGTACGGACCAGCAAGATCCTGCCCGATTTCGGGCAGGATCTTTGCTTTCACCGGCTGGAGCCGCCAGTATCTACGGGTGCTCGATCGCCGCCCGTCGCATGACGACCTCGTCGAACACCTGGTGCGCAGCACCTCGCTCCAGCGGGGCGAGGCGGCCCGGGTGGTCCTCGACGTGCTCGCGTACTTCGACGAGACGACCGAGGAGTTCGTCCGCCGCCGCCACCGGGAACTGCAGTCCGGCGGAGCGGTGAACGCGGAGATCTTCGAGCGGATCGCGGCCGAGCTGCCGCACCGCGCCGTGGCGCCTCCGGAGCTCTCGCTCCGGCAGCTGCGCCGGATCGTCTACGGCTGAACCCGCCGCCGCACACGCGGCCGCGAACGAGTACTGGAACCGAACTTCAGGAGGGGCAAGACCGTATGTGCGGAATCGTCGGTTACATCGGCAAGCGTGACGTGGCACCGCTGCTGCTCGAAGGCCTGCAGCGTCTCGAATACCGCGGGTACGACTCCGCGGGCATCGTCGTGAACAGCCCGAAGGCCGCCGCCCTCAAGGTCGTCAAGGCCAAGGGCCGGGTCCGCGAGCTGGAGTCCCGCGTCCCCAAGCGCTTCGCCGGCACCACCGGCATCGCCCACACCCGCTGGGCCACGCACGGCGCCCCGAGCGACATCAACTCGCACCCGCACCTCGATGCCGAGAACAAGGTCGCCGTCGTCCACAACGGCATCGTCGACAACGCCTCCGAGCTGCGCGCGAAGCTGGAGGCAGAGGGCGTCGTCTTCGTCTCGGAGACGGACACCGAGGTCATCGTCCACCTGATCGCCCGCTCCGCGGCCGGCTCCCTGGAGGAGAAGGTCCGCGAGGCCGTCAAGGTCATCGAGGGCACCTACGGCATCGCCGTCATGCACGCCGACTTCGCCGACCGCATCGTCGTCGCCCGCAACGGCTCCCCGGTGGTCCTGGGCATCGGCGAGAAGGAGATGTTCGTCGCCTCGGACGTCGCCGCGCTGGTCGCCCACACCCGCCAGATCGTCACCCTCGACGACGGCGAGATGGCCACCCTGAAGGCCGACGACTTCCGCACCTACACCACCTCCGGCGCGACCACGACCTCCACCCCGGAGACCGTGGAGTGGGAGGCCGCCTCGTACGACATGGGCGGTCACGACACCTACATGCACAAGGAGATCTCCGAGCAGCCCGACGCGGTCGACCGCGTGCTGCGCGGCCGGATCGACGACCGCTTCAACACCGTCCACCTCGGCGGCCTGAACCTGGACCCGCGCGAGGCGCGCGGCATCCGCCGGGTCAAGATCCTGGGCTGCGGCACCTCGTACCACGCGGGCCTCATCGGCGCCGGCCTCATCGAGGGCATGGCCCGCATCCCCGCGGACGCCGAGCCGGCGTCCGAGTTCCGCTACCGCAACCCGGTCGTGGACCCCGACACCCTGTACATCGCCGTCTCCCAGTCCGGTGAGACGTACGACGTGCTCGCCGCGGTGCAGGAGCTCAAGCGCAAGGGCGCCCGCGTCCTCGGCGTCGTCAACGTGGTCGGCTCGGCCATCGCCCGCGAGGCCGACGGCGGCGTGTACGTGCACGCCGGCCCCGAGGTCTGCGTCGTGTCCACCAAGTGCTTCACCAACACGGTCGTGGCCTTCGCGCTGCTCGCCGTGCACCTGGGCCGCATCCGGGACCTCTCGGTCACCGACGGCAAGCGGATCATCGAGGGCCTGCGCAAGCTGCCCGCGCAGATCCAGGAGATCCTCGAGGGCGAAGAGGACATCAAGAAGCTGGCGGCCGAGTTCGCCGAGGCCAAGTCGATGATGTTCATCGGCCGGGTGCGCGGCTACCCCGTGGCCCTGGAGGCCTCCCTGAAGCTCAAGGAGATCTCCTACATCCACGCCGAGGCCTACCCCGCCTCCGAGCTCAAGCACGGCCCGCTGGCCCTGATCGAGCCCTCCCTCCCCACGGTCGCGATCGTCCCGGACGACGACCTGCTGGAGAAGAACCGCGCGGCGCTGGAAGAGATCAAGGCCCGCAGCGGCCGGATCCTCGCGGTCGCCCACCGCGAGCAGGAGAAGGCGGACCACACCATCGTCGTCCCGAAGAACGAGGACGAGCTGGACCCGATCCTGATGGGCATCCCGCTCCAGCTGCTGGCGTACCACACGGCCCTGGCCATGGGCCGGGACATCGACAAGCCGCGCAACCTGGCGAAGTCGGTCACCGTCGAATAGCCGACAGTACGAAGGACCCCCGTGCGCACCGCGCACGGGGGTCCTTCCCTTGTGGTGCCTCGTTCCCGCGGTTCAGCTCGCGGCGACCGCGCCCCTGCCCGCCTTGCCGAGGGCCATCGGCCAGTTGGCCAGGGCCGCCGTGGCCCCGTACCAGGCCAGCAGGCCGGAGACGGCCGCGACCCAGCCGCCGGCCTTGGCCAGGGAGCCGCTGTCCGCGAAGGCGGCTATCGCCAGCAGGACGAGGGAGAGGGTCAGCAGGGCGTAGACGCCCTGGCTGAACAGACCGCTCGCGGCGGCGACCGTCAGGGTCAGCGCGAGCAGGGCGAAGAGGACAAGAAACGTTCCGGCGGCGTCACCGGAAGCCGCCGCGCCCGCGCCCTTGGCCCAGGTGAACCAGAAGATGCCGAGGCCCGCGAACGCGGTGCCGTCGGATCCGTTGCCGCCGCGGAACTCCAGGAGTCCGAGGAGGAACAGGGCGACGCCGCCGACGTACATCGCGAGCGACACGGAACTGGCAGCGGTCACGCCGTCGATGACGCCGGTGTGGCCGATACCGAATGCGAGAAGGGTGAGACCCAGGGCGATGTTCCCCAGGGTCGAAGTCGAGGCCGTGCTTCCCGCAGAGACACCATTGTCCACGGCGGGCTCCCTTCGATCTGCAGTTGTTTGCTGCGTCCCAGCAGCACTTATCTACCCTTTACACGGGTGCACAACCGCACAATCGGCTTAACAGATGGTCACGGGATGACAACGACCGGTCGCTGTGCGCGTTTGGCCAGCCGGCCGGCCACCGAGCCGAAGATGCGCCCCACGATCCCGTGGGTGGAACCCACCACGATGGCGTCGGCCGAATACTCCCGGCCGACCTCCTCCAGCTCATGGCAGATGTCACCACCGCGCTCGACCAGGATCCACGGCACTTCGGCCAGGTAGTCCGCGCAGGCCAGTTCCAGCCCGAGCACCTCGGTGCGGTGGTCCGGCACGTCGACGAAGACCGGGGGCTCGCAGCCTGCCCACACGGTCGTGGGCAGCCGGTTGGCCACATGGACGATGATCAGACCGGATCCGGAGCGGCGGGCCATGCCGATGGCGTAGGCCAGCGCGCGCTCACTGGAGGTGGATCCGTCGAATCCCACAACGACCCCGTGGCGGAAGGCCGGGTCGCAGGCAAGGCGCGGCTGTTCCGCCGGGCGCAGCTCGGCGGCCGACGCGGGGTCGGCGAGCCGCTTGCGCTTGCGGTCCGCGGGTTCGGAGAAGTCGTGACCGGCCATGGGTGTCTCGGCGAAGAGGTCCTTGGAGGAAGCAACAGGGGAAATTGGCGACGCAGTGTGACGGAGCTCTGTCCGGGAAGCATCTTCCCAAGCCCATACCCACCAGGGTACGGCGACACTCCTGTCCTGCACAGGGCTTGCCGCCCTTGGAGAGCGTCCCAGGGAGCATGCCGGAGTGAGCGCGCCTTGGCAATGGCGGCTGCCCCCTACAGCCAGTGACGAGACCGGGTCTTCGCCACCCGTGCGCGCAGTGACCGAGGCCCGCCGCGCGGCGTTGGTCATGCGTCCGACCTTCAGGTACGAGCCCGCAGGGAGTACGCCGTGTCCGCCCGTCCGGTTCACCCCGTCCAGCCCGTCCAGCCCGCTCAGCCGACCCCGTCCGCCCCGTCCCCCCGCTCCCGCCTTCACCCGTCCGTGCACCCCGCCGGACGGCACCACGACGACCCCGCGGGTGACGTCGTGCGCTGGGCGGCCTTCAGCTGCCTGCTCGTCCCCGTGGTGCTCGTCGTCTACGGGACCTCCTTCGGCGGAGCCGCCGTCGCCACCCTCGGGCTGCTCGCCGTCACGGCCGCGTGCCGGGTGCTGCTGCGGCACTCGGAGCGTACGGAGCGGGCCGCGGCGCGGGTGCCGTCGGAGGAGTACCCTCCGCCCGCCCGTCGCCGCCGGCGCCCGCGCGGAGGGACCGGCGGACGGCGCGGCTGCGGCGCTTCCGAGCCGCCGGACCCGCAGGACTGACTGATTCGCACACCCACACCCGCATGTTTTCAGCCAACTTCCCGGCAACACCGCCCCCTTGCCGGAACGCCTCCCCAACCCCCCCACCACCAGGGACTACAGGGTCAACAGGACATCAGGACCCCATGCGTACTGGCCACGAGCACGCGGAAGAGCCGCCGTACCGGTAGCGGAGCGGAACGCTTCCTGATCGAATGCTTTTCGCCAAGTTGAGAAGTCGACATAGCGCTGCGTGCTGAACTTGTCACGCCGACACCACGGGACGCAGTAGATTCGATCATGTATTTACGGCGGGGGATCCACGTGCAAGGCCGAGGGGAAACGTGCAGGTGCGACCAGACCAAGGAGTCGCGACACCCAAGGGGGGCTTAGCGCCATGAGCCAGGATTCCACCGCAGTCATCGCTGACGCGGGACGGAAGCTCGCGGGGCGTCGCCGCAGAGAGATCGTCGCGGTGCTGCTGTTCAGCGGCGGGCCGATCTTCGAGAGCTCCATTCCACTTTCCGTGTTCGGCATCGACCGGCAGGACGCGGGAGTTCCACGCTACCGACTGCTCGTGTGCGCCGGGGAGGACGGTCCGCTGCGGACCACCGGCGGACTCGAACTGACCGCGCCGTACGGGTTGGAGGCGATCGCCCGGGCAGGGACGGTCGTCGTGCCCGCGTGGCGTTCCATCACTTCACCGCCGCCTCCTGAGGCGCTCGACGCACTGCGTCTGGCGCACGAGGAGGGCGCCCGGATCGTCGGACTGTGCACGGGGGCCTTCGTGCTCGCCGCCGCCGGTCTGCTGGACGGCCGGCCCGCGACGACGCACTGGATGTACGCGCCGACGCTGGCCAAGCGGTACCCGTCCGTCCACGTCGACCCGCGCGAGCTGTTCGTCGACGACGGCGACGTGCTCACGTCCGCGGGCACCGCGGCCGGAATCGACCTGTGCCTGCACATCGTGCGCACGGACCACGGCAGCGAGGCGGCCGGGGCACTGGCCCGCCGGCTCGTCGTCCCGCCGCGCCGCACCGGGGGCCAGGAGCGCTACCTCGACCGGTCGCTGCCGGAGGAGATCGGCGCCGACCCGCTGGCCGAGGTCGTCGCCTGGGCGCTGGAGCACCTCCACGAGCAGTTCGACGTGGAGACCCTGGCGGCCCGCGCGTACATGAGCAGGCGCACCTTCGACCGGCGGTTCCGTTCGCTGACCGGCAGCGCGCCGCTGCAGTGGCTGATCACCCAGCGGGTGCTCCAGGCACAGCGGCTGCTGGAGACCTCCGACTACTCGGTCGACGAGGTCGCCGGGCGCTGCGGATTCCGCTCGCCGGTCGCCCTGCGCGGGCACTTCCGCCGGCAGCTGGGGTCCTCCCCGGCCGCCTACCGCTCGGCCTACCGGGCCCGCCGGCCCCAGTCCGACGTGGCCCAGGTGTCCGACATCCAGTCCGCCCCGGTGCCGCACCAGCGCACCCCGCAGCCGCAGCGCGCGGCGGCGGCCCTGGCCGCGACGGGCCCGACGGTGACGGAGCTCTACGCTCCGGGCCGGGTCCTGCGCGAACACGCGTGACCCTCACAACGGGTACGGCATGAGAAGGTCCCCCACCGGTCGACCACCGGTGGGGGACCTTCCGCGTAGGGCCCGCCGGACGCCACCGGAGCCCCGGGCAACCGCATAAGGTGGGACACATGAACGATCGCATGGTGTGGATCGACTGCGAGATGACCGGGCTCTCGTTGACGGACGACGCACTTATCGAGGTGGCCGCACTGGTCACCGACTCGGAGCTCAACGTGCTCGGCGAAGGCGTGGACATCGTGATCCGCCCGCCGGACCGTGCCCTGGAGACCATGCCCGACGTGGTGCGCGAGATGCACACCTCCTCCGGACTGCTCGACGAGCTGGCCGGCGGGACCACCCTCGCGGACGCCGAGGCCCAGGTCCTGGCCTACGTACGGGAGCACGTGAAGGAACCCCGCAAGGCGCCGCTCTGCGGGAACACGGTCGGCACCGACCGCGGTTTCCTGCTGCGCGACATGCCCGCGCTGGAGGGCCACCTGCACTACCGGATCGTGGACGTGTCCTCGATCAAGGAGCTGGCGCGCCGCTGGTACCCGCGGGCGTACTTCAACAGCCCTCCGAAGAACGGCAACCACCGGGCGCTCGCGGACATCAGGGAGTCCATCGCCGAGCTGCGCTACTACCGGGAGGCGGTCTTCGTGCCCCAGCCCGGTCCCGACACCGACACCGCGCGGGCCATCGCGGCCAAGCACGTGGTGAGCGGCGCATAGCCCCACCGGAGCCGGGCGCGGACCGAGGGGGGAGCGAGCACCCTCCCGGACCCTGTACCCTTTTCTTCGGCCGGTCGGTTTCCCCGACCGGACATGGTGGGTGTAGCTCAGTTGGTAGAGCACCTGGTTGTGGTCCAGGTGGCCGCGGGTTCAAGTCCCGTCACTCACCCTGCGAGAAGGCCCGGTCCGCGAAAGCGGACCGGGCCTTCTGCGTGCCGGGGGTTCACGAGGAGTCCCGGACCACCAGCCGGTTCGGCAGGACCACGCCCGTGCCGCCGTCACCCTCTCCGCCGATCCGGTCCAGCAGCATCCGCGCCATGGTCCGGCCCATCTCCTCGATCGGCTGGCGGACGCTCGTCAGGGGCGGGTCCATGTGCCGGGCCACCACCGAGTCGTCGAAGCCGACCAGCGCCACGTCCTGCGGGATCCGGCGCCCGGCCGCGCGCAGCTCCCGGCGGGCGCCGGCGGCCATGACGTCCGAGCACGCGAAGACCGCGTCCAGCGCGGGGCGGCGTTCCAGCAGCTCGCGCATGGCCCGCCGGCCGCCTTCCTCGGTGAAGTCCCCGATGGCGATCAGCCCCTCGTCCGCGGGCCGCCCGGCGGCCTGCAGGGCCTGCCGGTAGCCGTCGAGGCGGCACTGGGCGCCGTACACGTCCAGCGGGCCGGTGATCACGGCCGTCTCCCGCCGCCCCCGGTCGAGCAGGTGGCGTACGGCCTCGGCGGCGCCCGCCAGGTTGTCGGAGTCCACGCAGGGCAGCGGCTCGTCGGCGGAGCGGCGGCCGCTGATCACCGTCGGGATGCCGAGCTCGGCCAGCATCTCCGGCAGCGGGTCGCCCGCGTGGACCGAGACGAGCAGCACCCCGTCGACGCGGTGCCCGGTCAGGTACTGGGCGAGGCGGCGGCGCTCGCGGTCGCCGCCGGCGAGGGTGAGCACGAGCTGGACGTCGGTCTCGGCGAGGGCCGCGCCGACCCCGCGGACCACGTCGGAGAAGTACGGCTCGGCGAAGAAGCGGGATTCGGGCTCGGGGATCACGAGCGCGATGGCGTCGGTCCGGTTGGCGGCGAGGGCCCTGGCGGCGCGGTTGGGCACGTACCCCAGCTCGGCGACGGCCCTCTCGACGGCGGCCCTCGTCCCCTCGCTGACCTTGGAGGAGCCGTTGATCACCCGGGAGACCGTGCCCCGGCCGACTCCGGCCCGCGCCGCGACCTCCTCGAGCGTCGGCCGTCCCCCACCGCGCGCGTGCCCGTTCATGGCTTCCTCCCGGATGTGAATCTACCTCTTGACGACCGTGGGAGCGCTCCCACATTGTGACACGCGACACCCGGCACGTTCCGTCCTTCAGGGAGGACCCCGATGCGAGCCCGAAGAACCCTTGTCACCACCGCCGGTCTGATCGGCGCGGCCGTCCTGCTCCTCGCGGGGTGCGCGGAGGATCCCGCCGAGCCGTCCGCGACCGGCGCGCCGTCCGGCGACGGGAAGGCGAAGACCACCCTCACCGTCGGGGTCTTCGGGGCCTTCGGCCTCCAGGAGGCCGGGCTCTACGACGAGTACATGGCGCAGCATCCCGGAATCCGCATCGAGCAGACCTCCATCGAGCGGAACGAGAACTACTATCCCCAGCTCCTCACCCACCTGGGCACGGGCAGCGGGCTCTCGGACATCCAGGCCGTCGAGGTCAACAACATCGCGGAGATCACCGCCACGCAGGCCGACAAGCTGGTCGACCTGGGCAAGGCGCCCGGCGTGGACAAGTCGGCGTACCTGCCGTGG
This sequence comes from Streptomyces sp. NPDC053432, assembly GCF_055585365.1. Taxonomy (NCBI): domain Bacteria; kingdom Bacillati; phylum Actinomycetota; class Actinomycetes; order Kitasatosporales; family Streptomycetaceae; genus Streptomyces; species Streptomyces sp. NPDC053432. The sequence continues at coordinate 13,080 of NZ_JBVJKF010000023.1, read as the reverse complement.
AAGTGGGCGCAGGGCACGGCGAGCGCGGCCAAGGGCGGGGCCACGGTGGGGCTCGGCACCGACATCGGCCCGCAGGGCATCTGCTACCGCAAGGACCTCTTCGAGGCGGCCGGGCTGCCCACGGACCGGACGGCGGTCGGCGCGCTGTGGGCCGGCGACTGGAACAAGTACCTGGAGGCCGGCAAGGCCTACAAGGCGAAGGCCGGGGAGGGGAAGGCCTTCGTGGACTCCGCCTCGGGCGTGATGGCGGCGGTGACCGGCGGCAGCGCGCAGCGGTTCTACGACGACCAGGGCAAGGTCGTCTACAAGACCAACCCGGCGGTGCGCGGGGCGTTCGACCTGGCGGCGTCGTTCGCCGGCGAGGGGCTGAGTGCGAAGCTCCAGCAGTTCACCCCGGCATGGGACCAGGGCTTCGCGAACGGCTCCTTCGCGACCGTCTCCTGCCCGGCCTGGATGCTCGGCTACATCCAGGACAAGGCGGGCCCGACCGGCAAGGACAAGTGGGACGTGGCGCAGGCGCCGAAGCCGAGCAACTGGGGCGGCTCGTTCCTGGTCGTACCGAAGGCGGGCAAGCACGCCGAGGAGGCGGCGAAGCTGGCGGCCTGGCTGACGGCCCCGGCGCAGCAGGCGAAGCTCTTCGAGAAGCGGGGCAGTTTCCCGAGCGCGAGTGCCGCGTACAAGCTGCCGTCGGTGTCGGGCGCGAAGCACGAGTACTTCGGCGGGGCCCCGATCGGCGAGATCTTCGCGAAGGCGGCGGAGGGGGTGCCGGTGGCAGCAGTCGGCCCGAAGGACCTGGTGATCGCGCAGAACCTGGCGGACATCGGGATGCTCCAGGTCGACCAGAAGGGCCGCAGCCCCCAGGAGGGCTGGGAGGCGGCGGTAAAGGCCATCGACAACGCGCTGGCCCAGTGACCGGGCCACTCGCCTGGCCGACGGCGCGGCCCGTCCCGCGGGCCGTGACCCTGCCCGGGGCGCGGGCCGTGACCCTGCCCGGGGCGCGGGCCGCGGCCCTGCCCGGGGCGCGGCCCGAAGCCCAGCCCGAGGCGCGGACCGGAGCACTGGCCGAGGCACAGGCCGGAGCACTGGCCGAGGCACAGGCCGGAGCACTGGCCGAGGCACAGGCCGGAGCACTGGCCGAGGCACGGGCCGGAGCCCGCCCTGGAGCGCAGCCCAAGTCCCGCCCTGGGGCCTGGCCTTGGGCCCGCCCGGGGGCGCAGCCCCAGACAGGACCCGCGGCCCGCCCAGGGCCGCAGCCCCAGGCAGGACCCGCAACCCGCCCCGGGACACAGACCGGGGCCCGCCCAGGGGTGCAGCCCCAGACAGGACCCGCGGCCCGCCCCGGGCGGCGGGCCGGGGGCCGGCCGGGGGTGCGGCGCAGGGCCCGCAGTGGGGCGGTGGGGACGTGAGTGACGAGACCGTGGTGCTCTCCCCCGCCGCTTCCGCCCGCCGCCCCGCGAGGGACTGGCGGTCGCGCCGCTACCGGTGGGACGTGCGCTGGAGTCCGTACGCCTTCGTGGCGCCCTTCTTCCTCTTCTTCGCCGCCTTCGGTCTGTTCCCGCTGCTGTACACCGGCTGGGCGGCGCTGCACCAGGTGGAGCTGACCGATCCGGATGCGATGACGTGGGTGGGGCTGAGGAACTTCACCCGCCTGTGGGACGACGAGTTCTTCTGGAACGCGCTGCGCAACACCGTCACCATCGGGCTTCTGTCCACGGTGCCGCAGCTCGCGATCGCGCTCGGCCTGGCCCACCTCCTCAACCACAGACTGCGCGGCTCGACCTTCTTCCGGGTCGCGGTGCTCACCCCGTACGCGACCTCGGTGGCGGCGGCCACGCTGGTCTTCGTCCTGCTCTTCGGCCGGGACCACGGCATGGTCAACTGGGCGCTGTCCTCGGTCGGGTTCGGGGCGGTGGACTGGCAGAACGGCACCTTCGCCTCGCAGCTGGCGGTGTCGACGATCGTGATCTGGCGGTGGACCGGCTACAACGCGCTGATCTACCTGGCGGCCATGCAGGCCGTGCCGGACGAGCTGTACGAGTCGGCGGCCCTGGACGGGGCCTCGCGCTGGCAGCAGTTCGTCCACGTGACGGTGCCCTCCCTCCGTCCGACGATCTTCTTCACCTGCGTGGTGTCGACGATCGGGGCGACCCAGCTCTTCGGCGAGCCGCTGCTGTTCAACGGCGGAGCGGGCGCGACGGGCGGCTCGGACCACCAGTTCCAGACGCTCGGGCTGTACCTGTACGAGCAGGGCTGGGTGAACCTGCACCTGGGGCGGGCCTCGGCGATCGCGTGGGCGATGTTCCTGATCCTGCTGGTCGTCGCGGGCGCGGCGCGGCTGCTGCGCGGACGGGAGGCTTCCGAATGAGGTCCCTGCGTGCGGGGAGGTTCGCTTACGCGGTCCTCGCCCTGTTCACCGCCGGCTCGCTCTTCCCCCTCGTGTGGACGGCGATCGCGGCCTCCCGCAGCAGTACGCGTCTGGCGCAGACACCGCCGCCGTTCTGGTTCGGCGCCAACCTGGGGCGCAACCTGAGGGTCGCCTGGACCGACGCGCACATGGGCACGGCCCTGCTCAACACGGTGATCGTGGCGGGCACGGTGGCGGCCGGGACGGTGCTGTTCTCCACCCTGGCGGGCTTCGCCTTCGCCAAGCTCCGCTTCCGCGGGCGGCGGCTGCTTCTGTCGCTGGTGATCGGCACGATGCTGATACCTCCGCAGCTGAGCGTGGTCCCGCTGTACATGCTGATCGCACGGCTGTCGTGGACCGACCGGCTCCAGGCGGTGATCCTGCCGACCCTGGTGTCCGCCTTCGGTGTCTTCTTCATGCGCCAGTACCTGACCCGGGCACTGCCCTCGGAGCTGGTGGAGGCGGCCCGCACGGACGGGGCGAGCTCGCTGCGGATCGTGTGGCACGTCGTCTTCCCGGCCGCCCGGCCGGCGATGGCGGTGCTGGCCATGCTGACCTTCGTCATGGCCTGGAACGACTTCTTCTGGCCGATCGTCGCGCTGACCCAGAACGGCAGCCCGACGGTGCAGGTGGCCCTGACCGGGCTGGGCCGGGGCTACATCCCCGACCAGTCCGTGATCATGGCGGGCGCGCTGCTGGGCACGCTCCCGCTGCTGCTTGTGTTCCTCGTCTTCGGCCGCCGGATCGTCGGCGGCATCATGCAGGGAGCGATCAAGGGATGACGGATATCCATTTCCCCGAGGGGTTCCTCTGGGGCACGGCCACCGCGGCCTTCCAGATCGAGGGGGCGGCCGGGCTGCGCGGGCCGTCCATCTGGGACACCTTCTGCGCCACGCCGGGCAAGGTGTACGGCGGCCACACGGGCGAGGTGGCCGTGGACCACCACCGGCTGTGGCGGGAGGACGTCCGGCTCATGGCCGGGCTGGGGCTGGGCGCCTACCGGTTCTCGGTGTCCTGGCCCCGGGTGCTGGCCGGCGGGATCGGCTTCTACGACGCGCTCGTCGACGAGCTGCTCTCGTACGGGATCAAGCCGTGCGTGACCCTGTACCACTGGGACCTGCCGCAGGAGCTGGAGAGTGCGGGGGGCTGGCCCGAGCGGGACACGGCGTACGCCTTCGCCGAGTACGCCTCGCTGGTGTCGGCGGCGCTGGGCGACCGGGTGGAGCTGTGGACCACCCTCAACGAGCCCTGGTGCAGCGCCTTCCTCGGCTACGCCTCCGGGGTGCACGCCCCCGGCCGGACCTCCCCCGCGGACTCGCTGCGCGCCGCCCACCACCTCAACCTGGCGCACGGGCTGGCCGCCGCCGCACTGCCGGCGTCGGCGCGGACGGGCATCGCGCTCAACCTGAGCGCGGTGCGGCCGCTGACCGGCTCGGCGGCCGACGCGGACGCCGTACGCCGCATCGACGCCCTGGCCAACCGGATCTTCACCGGCCCGCTGCTGCACGGGGCCTACCCGCGGGACCTCTTCGAGGACACCGCCGCCCTGACGGACTGGTCCTTCGTCCGCCCCGGCGACGAGGCGCTGATCCACCGGCCGCTGGGGTTCCTGGGGGTGAACTACTACACCCCCGCGCTGGTCTCGGCGGCACCCGACGGCGCCCCCGGTCCGCGCGCGGACGGCCACGGCGGCGGGGAGCACACCCCGTGGCCGGGGGCGGAGGGGGTGGCCTTCCACCAACCGCCGGGCGAGCGGACCGACATGGGCTGGTCGGTGGACCCGACGGGCCTCCACGACCTCCTCGCGCGCTGCGCCCGCGAAGCCCCCGGCGTGCCGCTCCTGGTCACCGAGAACGGGGCGGCGTACGGCGCGGACCTGCACGACCCGGCGCGCATCGGCTATCTGGAGGCCCACCTGGCCGAGGTCCACCGGGCCCTGGCGGACGGCGTCCCGGTGGAGGGCTACTTCCTGTGGTCGCTGATGGACAACTTCGAGTGGTCCTACGGCTACGGCAAGCGCTTCGGCATCGTCCACGTCGACTACGAGACCCTGACGCGGACGCCGCGCTCCAGCGCCCACTGGTACGCCGGCCTGGCCAAGTCCGGTGTCCTGCGGCGCGCTTGAGCGCGCGGCGCCTCCGCGACCGTCCGGGCGGGGACCGTCCGGACGCCCCGGGGCCCGGCCGCTACGCCTTCGGGTGGGCGCCCTGGATGTGGAAGTTGAACTCGGAGTGGCCCAGCGATCCCATCAGCCGGAGCCAGACGGGCAGGAGCATCTCCGTGCCCCGGGCCGTCTCGATGCCGCCGAGGTCGAGGATGCTCTCGTCCTTCCAGCCGAAGGAGGAGAGCAGCTCCCGTACGGCCTTCTTCGCGTCCGCGTCCTCGCCCGAGAGGAAGACGTCGTGGTCGCCGGCGACCCGGGAGGGGTCGACCATGATCTGGCAGTTCATCGTGTTGAGGGTCTTGACCACCCGCAGTCCCGGGAAGGTGCGCTGGATCAGCTCGCCGAGACTGTCGGTGTTCACCGGGTCGAGGAACGGCGGGAACCCCTTGGAGAAGTCCAGGGGGTTGGCGATGTCGATCAGGACCTTGCCGTCCAGGTGGGCGGCGTCGGCCTCGGTCAGGGCCGCGATGCTGGCCTGCCCGCCGGTGGCGTTGACCAGGACCTCGCCGAACCGCGCCGCCTCCCGGAAGGAACGCAGCCCGACCTCGGGCTGCCCCGCGTGCCAGTCGGACCATTCGGCGCGGGTCCGGGTGGACTCCGGGTCGCGGGTGCCGATGACCACCTCGTGCCCCAGGGAGGCGAGCCGGGCGGCCACGGTGCGGCCGACGATTCCGGTGCCGAGTACTGCGTAGCGCATATCGGTTTTCCTATCGAGCGCGGGTGAGACTGCGTGCGTGCCGGGGCGGCATGCCGGTTCCAACTCAACCAGCGCGCACGGCATTCCGTACGGAGGATCCAGGATCCAAGATCGACTGGTCGGGGGTCCCCACGTCGTGGAAGAACCGGTAGCCGGTCGGGTCGTCCGGCAGGAACCAGTGGAAGCCCTCTTCGAAGAAGACGGCCACGATGCTGACGGCGATGACCAGGCCGAGGAAGGCCAGCGCGAAGGTCCCGGCCGTCCGCAGCGGGCCGGGGACGTTCGCCGGGACGGTGCGGGCCGCCGTGGTGTGGGCGAAGGCCATGACGATGCCGACGGCGACCACCGAGGCCTGGAAGAGGATCCACGCCCACACGTACAGGTGCAGGCCGAGGATCTCGCTGCCGTACCCATTGTCGCCCGGCAGGACGTGCAGCATCGTCTGCCGCCAGGACGCGAAGGAGCCGGCGATCACCGCGACCAGGGACATGCCCCAGCCCGTCATGTAGTCGCGGCCGGACAGCACGCCGTGCGACATCGCCGTGCGGACGACGTACGCCGCGCCCAGCGCGGCCAGCAGCATGAACATCCGCTGCGCGATGCAGAGCGGGCAGGGGTACTCCCACAGCCCGAACTGGTAGTAGAGGCCGCCGCAGACGACCCCCGTCCAGCCGACGGCGAAGAAGCACGCGAACCAGTACTGGACCCGGCCGAGCAGGCCGGTCGTCGGGGCCGTCTCCGGCAGCAGGGTGTGCATCGCGGCCATCGTCAGTAACTCAGGTTCAGGGCGAGGCCGCTGGTGATGTGGTGCGCCGTCAGCAGGATCGCGGCGAACAGCACGACCCACCACGCCCCGAGCACGACCGTCCGGGACGACTCCCGGTACAGGGCGACCAGTGTGGCGAGGAGGCCGCCGAAGATGAGGGTGTCCATGGAGCGGACGCTATCGATATGCGGACAATACCGCCCGCAAGGCGCGCCCCCGGTTACTTCGCGTGTCCCCTGCCGCTCCGGTCGTCCCGGTCACTTCGCCTGGCCCCGGTCACTTCGCCTGGCCCCGGCGCTTGCGCCGCCCGCCCCGCGCCCGCGGGCCGCCCGCCCCGCCCCGGCTGCCGTCGCGGCCGTCCAGGCCGATCCAGACCCGCACCTCGGTCCCGCCGAGCACCGAGCGGCCCAGCCTTACGTCGCCGCCGGTCGACTCCGCGACCCGGCGCACGATGTCCAGGCCGAGGCCGGTGGAGCCGTCGCGGGCGCCGTCGTTGCCGCGCCGCAGGGCGGCGTCGGGGTCCTCGATGCCGGGGCCCGCGTCGGAGACGAGCACGATCACCGCGTCGCCCGCGTCGTGGACGTCCACCGCGAAGGGGGTGCCCTCGGGGGTGTGCCGGAAGACGTTGCCGAGCATGGCGTCGAGGGCCGCGGCCAGTTCGGGCCGGGCCACGGGGATGCGCACCGTACGGTCCACCCCGGCGAGCCGCACCTCACGGCCCTCGTCCTCCGCCAGCGCCGACCAGAAGGCCATCCGGTCCCGGATCACCTCGGAGGCGTCGCACCCGGCGTTCACACCCGCCCCGCCGAGTCCGGCCGCGGGGCGCTGCTCGCGGGCCGTGCGGATGATCGTGTCCACCTCGCGCTCCAGCTGCTCCACCGCCGCCCGGGTCTGTTCGGCGGCCGGGCCGTCCCCCAGCGAGGCCGTGTTGAGCCGCAGCACCGTCAGCGGGGTCCGCAGCCGGTGCGAGAGGTCGGCGGCCAGCTCCCGCTCGTTGGCGAGGAGCTCCACCACCTGGTCCGCCATCGCGTTGAACGCGACGGCCGCCGAGCGCAGTTCCTTCGGCCCGGCTTCGGGGACCCGCGCGCCGAGCTTGCCCTCGCCGAGCTGGTGGGCCGCGTCCGCGAGCCGTTCGGCGGGCCGGACCAGCCGTACGCCGAGCCGGTCGGCGACCGCCACCGAGCCGACGATCAGTGCGAGGGCGACGCCCGCGAGGACCGCCCATGCCGTGGTGACGCCGTTGCTGACCTCGTTCTCCGGTACGAGGATCTCCACCACGGCGATGTCCCCCGAGCCGAGGGCGGTGGGCTGGAGCAGCGCCGAGCCCCCGCCCGCCACGGAGGCCGTCGTGGCCCGGCCGAGGCGCCGGGTCGTCGCGACGGCCTGCTCGCCGGCCCAGCCACCGCCGATCTCCACGGGGGCGGCGCCGCCGATCGCGGGCACGTGGACGGCCATCCGGCGGGCGGCGCCCATCTGCGTGGACTCCACGGCCTTCCGCAGCTGGACCGGGTCGGTGGTGATGGACAGGGTGGGCCCGATGGTGGCGGCCTGCCGTTCGGCGTTGGAGAAGGCCCGGTCGCTGGCCATCTCCTGGACGACGAGCCCGAGCGGCACCGCGAAGGCCACGACCACCATGGCGGTGACCGCCAGGCACACCTTGACCAGCGCCCACCTCACAGCGGCCTGCTCACTGCGGCGGCTCCAGCTTGACCCCGACGCCCCGCAGGGTGTGCAGGTAGCGGGGCCGGGCGGCGGTCTCGCCGAGTTTGCGGCGCAGCCAGGACAGGTGGACGTCGATGGTCTGGTCGTCCCCGTACGACTGCTGCCAGACCTCGGCGAGCAGCTCGCGCCGGGCCACGACCACCCCGGGCCGCCCGGCGAGGAAGGCCAGCAGGTCGAACTCCCGCCGGGTGAGGTCCAGAACGGTCCCGTCGAGCTCGGCCTGACGGCGCAGCGGATCGATGGCGAGCCCGCCGACGCGCAGCACGCGCGAGGGCGGCTCGGCGCCGGCGGCCGCGCGCGAGCGGCGCAGGACGGCGGCCATCCGGGCGGAGAGGTGCTCCACGGAGAAGGGTTTGGTCAGGTAGTCGTCGGCGCCGTCGTTGAGCAGCCGGACGATCTCGGTCTCGTCGTCGCGGGCGGTCGCGATGATCACGGGCACGTCGGTGATGCCGCGCAGCATCTTCAGCGCCTCCGACCCGTCCAGGTCGGGCAGCCCGAGGTCGAGGATGACGACGTCGAAGCGGTGGTGGGCGACCTCGCGCAGGGCCTCCAGGGCCGTGCCGACGCTCCGCACGGTGTGCGAGGCCTCGGTCAGGTGCCGGATGAGGGCGGAACGTACGAACTGGTCGTCCTCGACCACGAGCACACTTGCCATGGCCCGCACCGTAGCCCATTGGGGGGACCCACCGGGGTGTCGGGACGGTCTTGTGACGGGTGGTGCAGTATGTGCCCTGATGCAACGAGGACTTGTACATGCCATGGCATGGGTGCTGGCGACCGGGGCGGCGGTGACCCTGTCGTGGTGGGGCGTGCACACCGTCATGTCCGGCACGGCCTACGATCCGCCGCTCGCGGTGCCGCTGGCCGCGGCCCAGCCGCTGTCCTCCTCGACCCACCGCTCGCTGCCGCAGGGGTCGGCGTCCCCGTCGGAGTCGCCGTCGCCCGGCCCCGCGACGCCTTCCGCCACCGGGCCCTCCGCCGATCCCTCGACGGGCAAGCCGTCCCCGAAGCCGTCGGCCTCCCCCCGCGCGGGCAGGCAGGAGGAGGCTTCGGGCAAGGTGCAGGCCTATCCCGTCTCCGGCGGCCGGGTCGTCTTCAGCCTCGGGGCGGCCTCGGCCGAGCTGGTCTCCGCGACCCCCGCGGCCGGCTGGCGGATGCAGGTGTGGAAGCAGGACTACTGGATCCGGGTCACCTTCACCAGGGACGGCCGCGAGGTGTCGGTGTTCTGCACCTGGCACGACCACCCGCCGCAGGTGGAGATCATCGACCCCTGACCGAGGGCTCGCGCGGTCAGGCGGGGACCTTGCCCACCAGGACGAACTCGTTGTACGGGAAGACCTTGCCCATGGCGCGGGGGAAGGGGAAGGAGTACGTCTGCTCCACCGCGACCCCGGCCCGCGCGGCGTGCTTGCGCAGCTCCTCGAAGCCGACCCAGCGGATGTGGGTGGCGTCGGAGCGGAAGCCGACCTCCTGCGGGGTGATCAAGACGACCGAGCCGCCCGGCTTCACCAGCGGGAGGTACTGGTCCAGGATCGACGCCGCCGTGTCCTCGTCCAGGTGCTCCAGCAGGTGCGCGGCGAGCAGGCTGTCGAAGGAGCCCGGCCCGCAGTCCGGGGCGGCGGCCAGCTCGTCGGGGGTGTAGGCGGTCAGTCCGCGCTCGCGACAGGTCTGCACGGAGTGCGGGTTGTGGTCGACGCCCACGCTCTGGGGGCCGCAGTTGAGCAGGTTGCGGCCCAGGCCGCAGCCGACGTCCAGGACGCGGCCCAGCTTCAGCCGCTGCAGGTTCCACTTGTACGGCGCCTGCGTGGGCAGCAGTTGCTTGATCCCCGACTTCTCCAGACGGGCGAGCCGGCGGGTGTAATCCGAGCCCGCCGTGCTGGGGGTGGACTCACCGGGGGTTGCGGGGGAATCAGACATGACTTCGCTGTCTCCTGAAACGCGTTGCAGAAGGGCGGGCCCCGTTCGGAGCCCACAGGCTGTGCAGGCGGCGGCCTCACCGGGAGGCCTGGGACGATCATACTGTGATCCGAATTACAGCACCCGAGACCGGCGGGCCCGGAACGGGGCCGGTCGGCGCCCTCCCGGGCCGGGCAGGATCCGGAAAGACGGCCTCGGTGTGGGGCGGAAAGCCCGCACGGCCCCCACCGCGCCCCGCACATACTCTCGCCGCACCGGACACCGCGGGCCCCGCACAGGACTTTCGCGACAACCCCTAGCGGAACACCGACGGCGGCGGCTGCGGCGAGGCCACCGCCGAGGCGTCCGCGACCGGGGCCGCGCCGCCCGCGAAGTCCGCCAGGGCCCGGCCGTGCTCGACCCGCCCTGGGTGCGGGTCGCTCGCGACCCGGCGGGTGAACTCGGCGACCGGCAGTTCACGGTCGGAGGCCACCAGCACGGCATTGCCGAAACGCTTCCCCCGCCACACGACCGGATCCGCGGCCAGCGCCAGCTCGGCGAACCGCGACGCGGCCGTCGCGATCTGGCCCCGCAGGTGGGCCAGCGGCGGGCCGTCCGCCAGGTTGGCCACGTACCACCCGGTGGGCGCCAGGGCACGGCGTACGTCGTCCAGGAATTCGGCGCTCGTCAGGTGCGCCGGGGTGCGCGCCCCGCTGAACACGTCCGCGATCACCAGGTCCGCCCAGCCGTCCGGCACCTTGGCCAGCCCGGCCCGCGCGTCCACCGCCCGGACCCGGACCCGCGCCTGCGGGTCCAGCGGCAGGTGTTCCCGTACGAAGGCGACCAGCGCGGCGTCGATCTCCACGACCTGCTGGGTGGAGCGGGGCCGGGAGGCCGCGGTGTACCGGGCCAGGGTGAAGGCCCCGCCGCCCAGGTGCACCACGTTCAGAGGCTGGCGGGCGGGCGCGACGAGGTCGATCAGGTGCCCGATCCGGCGCTGGTAGGCGAAGTCCAGGTACCCGGGGTCGTCCAGGTCCACGTGGGACTGCGGGGCCCCGTCGATCAGCAGGGTCCACGCGCCCGGACGCTCCCGGTCCGGCTCCAGCTCCGCCCGGCCGCCGTCCACGCGCCCGACGACCGCCTCGGCGCCGCCACGGCCGCCGCGCTGCTTGCCCTTGCCTCTGTCCTTGCCTGCCACGCGCCCATTATCGCTGGTCAGCGGTCAGCGGCAGTTGTCGGCGGCCTCGATCAGCCGGGCCGCCTCGCCCAGCGCCGCGCGCAGCACCGCCGGATCGGTGACCGGCCCGACGGCCTCCGGCGGGAGCAGCCAGCCGGTGGCGCCCGCGGTGGGCGAGACGGCGTCGCCGAACCGCACTCCGCGCCCGTCTGTCTGCGTACACGCGCTGCCCGGCAGGTCCCAGGCGTCGGCGGTGCCGGGCGGGACGAGGAAGCCGAGGGTGTCGCCCGACCCGTCGTGCAGGACCGGCCCGACCCCGGCGGGGCTCGCGGCGCGGCGGATGATGTCCACCGCCTCCAGCCCCTGCCGGGCGGGCACGGTCACCAGGTCCAGATCCGGGGCCGGAACCAGGGCCGGAACCGGGCCGGGGGCCGGGGCCCGGCCGGGCTCGGGCGCGGTGTTCGTTCCAGTGCTCTCCATGCCGCCCTCCACCAAGGGGAACCCCTCCTCGATCCGTATCCGCATGGGTTCAACGCACGGGAACGTCAACGGGTGCGGCGGCAAGACGCCGCAAAGGATGGCAGTTCATGGCGGATCGCGGGTGAGATATCCGTTTTGTAGCCAAACACCGCATCAACAGCCCCGCTCTGGCGGTACGTTCATGCGCGCCGGGCCCCACCTCACCCGTCACAGCACCGGCGCTGGGTTCCTTGCCAGAGAGGCCACGTCCATGGCGGCGTCCCCCCACTCACCCAACTCCACCTTCCGGCGGCTGCGCGGGCAGCACTCCCCGGCCGAGTTCGCCGCGCTGGTGCGCCGGGCCGCGAAGGAGATCGGCGAAACGGTTTCCTGCGACGCCCGCTACATCGGCCGGGTCGAGTCCGGCGAGATCCGCTGCCCCAACTACGCGTACGAGCGGGTCTTCCTCCACATGTTCCCCGGCCGCGCCCTGGCCGACCTCGGCTTCTCCCCGCGGGAGGCGGTTCGTGGCCGCTCGGCGCAGCGCGACCCCGACCCCTTCTCCACCCTCACCTCCCCCACCCCATCCAAGGAGAGCGACGTGCTGCGTCGCGCGTTCATGGCGGGCGGCTCCGCGACCGTGGCGGCCGCGACGCTCAGCCTCACCCTGCTCGGCGACACCCGCCGCTTCCCCTCCCGCGCCGGTGAGTCCGAAGCCGCGGCCGTCGAGGACGCCGTCCGCCAGATCCGGCTGCTCGACGACCGGCACGGCGCGGACGCCCTCTACCGCAGGGCCGCCGAGCCGCTGCGCACCGCGTACGCCCTGCTCGACGCGGGCGCCACCCGGCAGTCCACCGAGGACCGGCTGCACGCGGGCGCCGGGGAACTGGCCGTCTCCGTCGGCTGGCTGGCCCACGACTCCGGCCGCTTCGACGACGCCCGCTCGCACTACGCGGAAGCCCTCGCCACGGCCCGGGTGTCGGGGGACGCGGCCCTGGAGGCGCACGCGTTCAGCAACATGGCCTTCCTGGCCCGGGACTGCGGGCGCTCCCGCGAGGCGGTACGGGCGGCCCAGGCGGGCCGCCGGGCCGCCCGCTCGCTGGGCTCACCGCGCCTGCTCTCCCTGCTGGCCCTCCGGGAGGCGGGGGGCTGGGCGGGGCTGTCCGACCGCAAGGCGTGCGAGGAGGCGCTGACGCGGGCGCACACGGAGTTCTCCCGGGGCCCGGCCGGCGCCGACCCCGAATGGATGTCCTTCTTCGGCGAGGCCGAGCTGGAATCGCTGGAGTCCCGGTGCTGGGCGGCCCTCGGCGAACACGCCCGCGCGGCCCGGCACGCCCGGCGCGCGGCCGACCTCCAGGACCCGCACTTCGCCCGGAACGTGGCCCTCTACACCGCCGAGCTCGCCGGCGACCTGGCCCGCGCCGGGGCGCCCGACGAGGCCGCCTGGGCGGGCGGGCGGGTGCTGGACCTGCTGACCGAGGTCCAGTCCACCCGCATCCGCGCGATGCTCTCGGAAACAGCCCGCACCTTGCTCCCCCACCAGCGCTCCCCCCGCGTGGACGCGTTCCTGACGAGGCACGCGGCGGTCTGACCGCGGCTCAGTTGCCGGGTGCGGCGCCGTTCCGGGGGGCTCCGCCCCCGCGCCCCCGCGCCTCAAACGCCGGCGGGGCTGGGTGGTGTCCCCGGGCGGGACCGGCCACTTGGGGCGGGGCCCCTCCGGAGTGACTCCTCGTCGTCGCGCCTGCGGCCGCGGCAAGACCGCCGGGCCCTGTTGCGCGCTCCTCCTGCGGGGACC
>NZ_JBVJKF010000022.1:0-143237 GCF_055585365.1 Streptomyces sp. NPDC053432 | reverse complement strand
ACCCTGTGGGAGAGTAGGACGCCGCCGAACAATCATTGTGGGAAAGCCCCGCACCAGCCCTTCAGGGTTCGGTGCGGGGCTTTTCTGCGTTTACGGGGTCATCCGGCGTCATTAGGATCCGGGTATGAGCGACGACTACGTGATCAGGGCCGTGCGGGCCGATGAGTGGGAGCAGGTCAAGGCGTTGCGGTTGGACGCGCTGCGGGATCCTGCTGCCGCCGTGGCCTTTCTCGAGACCGAGGAGAGGGCGCTCGCGCAGGACGACGCGTACTGGCAGCAGCGGGCCGCGGGGGCCGCCGCCGGGCGGGGTGCCAGGCAGTTCATAGCCGAGGCCGGCGACGGGCGGTGGGTCGGGTCCGTGACGGTGCTGATCGAGGCGCAGGGCGGGACCGACTTCTTCGGGGAGGTCGTCGAGCAGCAGCAGGGGCATGCGGTCGGGGTGTTCGTACGGCCCGAGCAGCGGGGCAGCGGTCTGGTGGAGAGGCTGTTCGATGCCGCGCTGGAGTGGGCCTGGTCGCTGGAGGAGCCGGTGACCGAGCGGGTGCGGCTGTTCGTGCACGAGGACAACGCCAGGGCCGAGGCCTTCTACCGGCGGTACGGCTTCGAGGCGAGTGGTGTGCTGGTCCCGCTGGAGACAGGGGCGAAGGAGCGGGAGTACGTGTTCGTGCGGCCGGCTGGTGGCGTGGCCTAGGGGAGGGCGGCTTCGGGCCAGCGGGAGCGGGCCTGTTCGCGGCTGCGGCACAGGGCGACGAGGGGGAGTGCGTCGTCCGTCAGGAGTTCTGGGAGCTGGGGGATCGGGGCCACGGCCGCGACGTCCTCCAGGACCAGGGTGAGTGGTGGGTCGAGCCGACCGTGGGATGACCGTGCGGCCATGCGGCGGCCGTGCTCGACCACGTGAGCGGCGAGTGCGGTCAGCAAAGGCATCGCACCCGGGTGGGTGCGGGGGTCTTCCAGGGATTCGCCCACCACGTAGAGGGTGCCCCCTTCGGCCACGAATGAAGCGAGGGTCAGGGAATCGGTTCGGTTCGGGTTGCAGGCCTCGCGGATGTGGATCGAGGTCAGCGAGTTCAGGGCACGGGCCGTCAGGCTGAGGGCCTGCTCGCGGCGTTCGGGGTGGGCCGTGAGGGCGCTCTCCAGTTCGCCGGCCGCGCCGGGGGCCGCCTGGGGGTGGGTGCGCAGGATGCGTACGGGGTCCTGGGCGCTATTGCCCTGGGTCCAGCGGTGGAGTTGTTTGAAGGGACGGTCGTCGAGGGCGGCTGCCTGGAGCCAGCTGCGCAGGAGCGTTTCCGCCGTGTGGGTGAGGGCGGCGTCGATGCGGGCCTGGGGGCGTACGGGGGCCAGGAGGGCGATCGCGCGGGCGGCTGCGGTGTCGCGGTCGGCGCAGCCCTCGGCAGGGTTCCAGTGCATGCGGGCCGGGGTGTCGCAGAGGTGGGAGGGGTCGTAGAGCAGGACCGGGCCCATCTTGGCGCGGGCGTCCTTGGTTTCCGACCAGAGGGCGGGGGAGGAGGTGACGACCAGGGCCGCGCCGTCGGCTTCCGCGATGGCCTGGAGGGCGAGGTGGTGGCGTTCGGCCGGGGTGGCGTACGCCAGGCGGGGCTGCGGGGTCGTGGTCGTGGTCGTGGGAACGGTGGCTCCGGTCGTGGGCGCGGGGGTGTGGCCGGAGGCGTAGGGGTGGGCCTCGTCCGCCGGGGGTGACGGGGGCTCGGTCGCGGGGGCCTGCGCGGACGGGCGGGGGGCCGGGGGCGGGGGCTCGTACGGCTGGTTCTGGGTGGGGAGCGGGGGCCGGGGGCCGTGCGGGGCGGCGGCCGGGGCGGCCGCCCGCTTGGCCAGGGTGCGGCGGGCCTTCGTGCGGGCGATGACGCCCATCGTGAAGATCGTCAGGACCAGCAGGACGAGGAGCTGGCTGATGAACAGGCCCCAGAAGAGGCCCCAGCCGGAGAGGGCGCCCGGGTCGGTGTCGGGCCAGGCGGCCGGGATGTCGTGGGGCTGCGCTATCAGGGCGCGGACGGCTCCCGGGGTGCGCGTGAAGGTGACCGTGGCCGGCCAGGCGCCCTTGGCGAGGAGGGCGGCGAGGCCGGTGGCCGACCAGACCAGGACGGCGAGGCCGAGGAGGAAGGCCAGGAGGCCGACGAGGACCCCGTCGGGGATCCCGCCGGCCCGGGCCGTGGGCTCCGTACCTCTGGCGTTGGACATGGTCAGGCCACCGTGGTCGCCGAGCCGGTGCCGTTGTTGCGGTGGCGTTCCATGGACAGGGCCCTTTCCTCCGCTTCGAGTTCGGCGGCCAGCATGTCGGCGGGGAGCGCCGGGGCCGAGGACTCCGTCATCGCGCGGTCGGTGTAGACGAGGGGGCGTTCGGCTTCGGTGATCAGGTGTTTGACGACCTGGACGTTGCCGTTGACGTCCCAGACGGCGATGCCGGGGGTGAGGGTGGGGATGATCTCGACCGCCCAGCGGGGGAGGCCCAGGACGCGGCCGGTGGCCCGGGCTTCGTCTGCTTTCTGGGCGTAGATGGTGCGGGTCGAGGCCATCTTGAGGATGGCCGCGGCCTCGCGGGCGGCGGCGCCGTCGACGACGTCCGAGAGGTGGTGGACGACGGCCACGAAGGACAGGCCGAGGCGGCGGCCGAACTTGAGGAGGCGCTGGAACAGCTGGGCCACGAAGGGGCTGTTGATGATGTGCCAGGCCTCTTCGACCAGGAAGATGCGCTTCTTGCGGTCGGGGCGGATCCAGGTGTGTTCGAGCCAGACGCCGACGATCGCCATGAGGATGGGCATGGCGATGGAGTTGCGGTCGATGTGGGACAGGTCGAAGACGATGAGGGGCGCGTCGAGGTCGATGCCGACGGTGGTGGGGCCGTCGAACATGCCGCGGAGGTCGCCGTCGACGAGGCGGTCGAGGACGAGCGCGACGTCGAGGCCCCAGGCGCGGACATCGTCTATGTCGACGTTCATCGCGAGGGCCGATTCCGCTTCGGGGTGGCGCAGTTGTTCCACGATGTCGGTGAGGACGGGCTGGCGGTCCCGGATGCTGTCGACGACGTAGGCGTGGGCGACCTTCAGGGCGAAGCCGGAGCGTTCGTCGAGGCCGTGGCCCATGGCGACTTCGATGATGGTGCGGAGCAGGGCGAGCTGGCCGGTCGTGGTGATCGCCGGGTCGAGGGGGTTGAGGCGGATGCCCGAGTCGTTGGCGGCGATCGGGTCCAGGCGGATGGGGGTTATTCCCAGCTGCTGGGCGATCAGGTTCCACTCGCCGACGCCGTCCTCGCCCTGTGCGTCGAGGACGACGACCTGTCGGTCGCGGAAGCGGAGCTGCCGCAGGACGTACGTCTTCTCGAGGGCGGACTTGCCGTTGCCGGATTCGCCGAGGACCAGCCAGTGGGGGGCCGGGAGCTGCTGGCCGTACAGCTGGAAGGGGTCGTAGATGTAGCCCTTGCCGCTGTAGACCTCGCGGCCGATGATGACGCCGGAGTCGCCGAGTCCGGGGGCTGCGGTGGGCAGGTAGACGGCCTGCGCCTGCCCGGTGGAGGTGCGGACGGGCAGGCGCGTGGTTTCGACCTTGCCGAACAGGAAGCTGGTGAAGGCGTCCGTCAGCGCGGACATGGGATCTCGCATGTGCGGAACTTCCCTCCAGCTAGCGTCGGATGCCGGTGGCGAACGGCAAGGTGTTGACGAAGGCGCGGTGGTGCTCGCGGTCGCACCATTCGAGTTTCAGGTAGGACTTGCCGGCGGAGGCGCGGATGGTGCGCTTGTCGCGGGCGAGGGCTTCGGGTGATCGCGAGGACACCGTGATGTACCCGACCAGGTTGACTCCCGCAGCGCCGCTGGCGAGATCTTCACCCCTCTGGTCGAGCCGTCCGTGGGCGGCGATGTCCCGGGGGTCGACGGTGCGGTTCATCTTGGCGGCGCGACTGGCGTCGGCCTCGTCGTTCGTCTTCTCGGTGAGCATGCGCTCGATGGCGATCTCGGTGGGCTCCAGGTCCATGGTGACGGCGACGGTGCGGATCACGTCGGGGGTGTGGACGAGGAGGGGGGCGAGGAAGTTGACGCCGACGGGGGTCATCGGCCACTCCTTCACCCAGGCCGTGGCGTGGCACCAGGGGGCGCGGGTGGAGGACTCGCGGGTCTTGGCCTGGAGGTAGGTGGGTTCGACCGCGTCGAGTTCGGCGGGCCAGGCGTTGCGCTTCGTCATGGCCTGGATGTGGTCGATGGGGTGGTCCGGGTCGTACATGGAGTGCACGAGGGAGGCGAGGCGGCCCTGGCCCAGCGGCTGGCGGACGCGGATGTCGGCTTCGGCGAGGCGGGCGCAGATGTCGGTGAGTTCGCGGGCCATGACGATGGCGAGGCCGGCGTCGCGGTCGAGCTTGCGGCCCTTGGGGGTGCCGGCGCGGGCGATGGTGTGGGCCTCGGCGGCGAGTTCGCGCGAGTAGTGCATGCAGGCGACGAGGTAGGCGCGGTGCTGCTCGGAGGAGGTGGACACCATCGACTGGAGCTGGTCGTACGAGTCGCGCAGCCAGCCGGGGGCGTTGGTGTCGCCGCGCTGGGCGACGTCCTTGGCGTGGGCGTCGGGGTCGGCGGGGAGGGTGCGGGCGAGCATCTGGAGGCGGGTGACGAAGCCGTCGCCGTTGGCGACGTGCTTGAGGAGGGTGCCGAAGCGGTCGACGAGGGCTTCCTGGTCCTCGCTGTCGCGCAGGCCGACACCGGGGCCCTCGATCTCGATGGCGGCGGTGACGGTGCGGCGGTCGGCGTGGAGGAGTACGGCGATCTCGTCGGGGCCGAAGGGGGCGGCGAGCCAGTTGATGCGGCCGATGCCGGGGGGCGGGCCGATCTCGACCTCGCGGCCGTCGGCGGCGCGGGTGCCCGCTTCCATGGCGGTGGAGCGGTAGGTGGTGCCGCGGCGCAGGGTGCGCTTGTAGCTGCGGTTGATCTCGAACCACTTGTAGAAGGTGCGGCCGCGGTAGGGGACGTACACGGCGGCGAGCGCGAGCATGGGGAAGCCCGCGAGGCTGACGATGCGCAGGGTGAGGTCGGGGACGAGCAGTCCGCTCATCATGCCGAGGAACGCCCCCGCGATGATCAGGGCGATCTCGCCGGTCTCGCGGTTCTTGCCGACGATCGCGTTCGGCCGGGCGCGGCCGATGAGATACGTGCGGCGGGGCGCGACCGGGTGCAGCTGGTGGGACTGGGTCGTCAACGCCCGTCACCTCCTGTGTTCCTCGTACTCGAACCTGTGCGGGGCGGGGGTGCGGCGGAGGGGACAGATCCGCCGCCGGACCCGCCGCCGGTGGGGCGGCTGCTGTGGGCGGCCACGCCTCCGGAGATCGGGTTGGCGGGGCGGGCGGTGTTGCCCGTGCCGCCGTCGGCGCCGCGGTGGGCGCCGCGGCTGCTGTGGGTCTTGATGCCCTGGGAGACGAGGGAGGCCGGGGAGCTGATGACGGCGGCCGCCTGGGCGCCGTCGGTGGCCTTGCTGCGGCCGGCGCGGGCGGAGGCGATCTCGTCGCCGAAGCCGGGGACGAAGCGGTAGATCACGGCGGAGGCGAAGATCGCCAGGAGGATGATGGCGAGGCCGGTGACGACGGCGGAGAAGGCGTTGGGGCCCTTTTCGCCGGTCAGGGCGCCGGCGAGGCCGAGGACGATGACGATGACCGGCTTCACGAGGATGACGGCGATCATGATGCCGGCCCAGCGGCGTACGTGGCCCCAGAGGTTGCGGTCGACGAGGCCGGAGTAGACGACGACGCCGAGGAGGGCGCCCACGTAGAGGAGGGCGGCCCGGATGAAGAGCTCCAGGAACAGGATGCCGGCGGCGAGGACGGTGACGAGGGAGACGACGATCAGCATGATCGGGCCGCCGCCGATGTCGTCGCCCTTCTTGAGGGCTTCGGAGAAGGAGCCGAAGAAGACGTCGGTCTGGCCGCCGGTGGCGGAGGCGATGACCTCGGTGACGCCGTCGGTGGCGGAGACGACGGTGTAGAGGATGAGGGGGGTGAAGGCGGAGGCGAGGACCGTGAGCCAGAGGAAGCCGATGGCTTCGGAGAGGGCGGTGGTGAGGGGGACGCCGCGGACGGCTCGTTTGGCTACGGCGAAGAGCCAGAGGACGAGGGTGAGGATGGTGGAGGCGGCGAAGACGACGGAGTACTGCTTGAGGAAGGCGGGGTTGGTGAAGTCGACGTTGGCGCTGCCCTTTACCGCTTCGCTGAGTTTGGCGACGATCCAGGAGGCGGCGTCGGCGCAGCCCTTGGCGAGGGAGGCGAGGGGGTTGAGGGCGTCTGCCGGGTCGTTTGGCAGCAGGCCGGGGGTTTGGCCGGTGCCGCCACTCTGGCCGCGCTCGCAGTAGTCCTTGGCAGGGCCGCGGATCAGGTCGCAAGGATTGTTGCTTGTCTGCGGGGTGGGGGTGGGGGTGGGGGTGGGAGGCGGGGCGGCCGCCGCACGTGTGGCGAGGAGTACGACAACCGTCTGCACTGCCGTCACGGCGGCAGTGAGCGACAAACCGCGATGGCTAGCGCGCATAGGTGAGCCCTCCGAACTGTGACACCGCGGAGGCCATCTCCTCAGCCGAGGAGGCCGCCTGGTCCCGGCCTACCGGCGCCGGTCCGTCCTTCTGCGTGAAGTCGGCGACCCGCCAGTCGCCGTTGAGCCACCTGAGTTCGTATGTGTTCGTGTACCAGCTCTCTGAGACCGGGTTCTTGGACCCCTCACCGGCGAGCCCGAACAGCGCCGAGTACCAGACGGAGACACTGGCGGTGTCACCGTTGTACTTCTCCACCTTGGTGCCTACAGGGTTCAGACGGGAAATGAATGTCTGTCCCTTGGGGGCTTTCCCCGCGGTATCAAGGCCGATACGGGCCAGGAAATCGGGGTTCGTGTAGACCTTGTCCAGATCGTTCTGCCGGGCAGCGGCCACGTCGGCCACGTACAGGGCCTGGACAATCGGGCGTCTGCGGGCCGTGTCGAACATGGCGTCAGAACCCAGCAGGACCGCGTAGTTGGCGGCTGCGGACTGGGCGCCCTGTTCGTCGTGGGCGAAGCCGTGGGGGATGCCGGCGGTCTTGCCCGTGACGGGGGTGGTGCCCGTGGCCGCCGTGGAGGAGGCGGCCGGGGGGGTGTCCGCGGGTTTGTCCTCGGTGCCGTCCGGGGCCTGGTTCGCGAACGCGATGGCGGCTACCAGGAGGACCACCACGCCGACCACCGTGATCAGGCTGCGGGAGGGTCGGGGGGCGCGGCGGGCCGGACCGTAGGGGTCGGCGGGGGCGTCCGGGAGGCGGGTGCGGGTCTGGCCCGTGCCGCCGACGTCGCCGTAGGCGCCGCTGCCGCCGCCGTAGTGGTCGTCGTTGCTCATTCCGTGTCGGCCCCCTCCGCGTCGTACGACGGTAGCGCTGGTTCCCGCGTAGGCGCGGTGTGGTGATTCCTCATCAGGTGCGGCCGTCCGGCCGGGTGGGCGGGGCGGGTGGTGCGGCTAGACGGCCATTCCGTAGACGATCGTGAAGAGCGTCCCGAGGGAGCCGATGATGAAGACTCCGGTCAGGCCGGCCACGATGAGGCCCTTGCCCTGTTCGGCGCTGAACGTGTCGCGCAGCGCGGTGGCGCCGATGCGCTGCTTGGCCGCCCCCCAGATGGCGATGCCGAGGCAGAGGAGGATCGCTACGGCCATGACCACTTCGATCATGACCTTCGCTTCGTTGCCGAGACTGCCGAACGGCCCCCAGTTCGGGGCGATTCCGCCGATGATGGTGGTGATGTCGCCCTTTTCGGCTGCCAGGATCATGTAACTCACCGCCCCTGTATGGGTAGTTCCGGTAGCCCGTGCCCGACGGCAGGGGTCACTCACTATCTTCGCTGATGAAACCGCCGTCGTCGTCGACTTGACGGCTCTCTTTACCCGATGTCCCGGCCTGTGACCCGACCGTGCGCTCTGACCTGGGCACGGGTGGTGGGTATGCGAATGTGCGTATGGTCACTGTGTGTATCACGAGGGGTGACGCCGGGCAATGATCGCCGTCCCGGCGTGCGGGGGGTGGGGTGAGGGGCCGCCGTTCGGCGGAGTGCCGGGGCGTGTCGTTGGGCCGTCTCGCTGACATATG
The DNA here is from genome assembly GCF_055585365.1 of Streptomyces sp. NPDC053432. Taxonomy (NCBI): domain Bacteria; kingdom Bacillati; phylum Actinomycetota; class Actinomycetes; order Kitasatosporales; family Streptomycetaceae; genus Streptomyces; species Streptomyces sp. NPDC053432. Next base: position 135,160 of record NZ_JBVJKF010000022.1, on the reverse strand, counting down.
TCCGACATTCCGTCAGTCATTCCATCCGTACGCGCCGGTGCGGGTGATGCTCCGGTCGTTCGGCAGGGCGACAGGAGGAGGAACGTATGGGTTCGGTGATCAGGGCAGGTCGGCGTGCGTGGCTGGCCGGTGGCCTGGCGGTGCCGTTGGCGCTCGGGCTCACGGGTTTCCCGGCTTCGGCGTGGGCGGCCCCGGTGGGAGCGGAGGCGGAGGTCTTCGCGGGCCGGGAGTGCGACGACGGCTCGAGAGCGAGCGGGAAGGAGGAGGTGAGGGCCACGCCGGAGGCCGGTGGTGAGGGCTGTGCGGAGCCACGGGGGTCACGGGGGCCGAAGGGGCCGCCGGGGCCGAAGGGGCCCAAGGGCGACCGGGGTCCGGCAGGTCCTCCCGGGCGGCCGGGTGCGCCGGGCGCGCCGGGGCCGTGCTCGGACATCGACACGGTGCGGGGTACGGCGAACCTGGAGTTCACCGCGGCCCTGGACCGGGGGCGGACCTTCATCGGGCGGCGGACGGTGGCGCCCGTCCCGGGGCCGTACTCCTGGAAGAACCTCACCACGCCGGCGAACCCGGGCCACCCGCGCAACGCGTGCAGCGTGTCCATCGCCAGCGAGGGCAACACGGTGCGGATCAAGGTGCTGACGACCGCGGGCGACATCTACGAGAACTTCTGCACGCACACGGCGGGCGTCGTGACGTGTCCTTCGGGGTGGACGGCCATCGTCCGGCCCTGAGGTTTCGGGGTGCGGGCCTTCGGCGTACGAGGCTTCGGCGTACGAGGCTTCGGCGTACGAGGCTTCGGCGTACGAGGCTTCGGCGTACGAGGCTTCGGCGTACGAGGCTTCGGCGTATGCGCCTTCGCCGCTCGCCGTGCGGGTCCGCACGGCGAGCGGCGGGGCGGGTGTCGTGCTCAGGCCCAGTGGGCGGGGCGAGTGAGGGTGGTGGGGATGCGGGTCCCGGCGTTGCCGCGGGCGGCGTTCAGCTGGGGCTGGGTGAGGAAGACGGCCCCGCGCAGGTCGGCGTCGCGCAGGTCGGCGTCCCGGAGGTCGGCGCCGATCATGTCCGCGGTGCGGAGGTCGGCGCGGCTGAGGTCGGCGGCGATCAGGTAGGCGCCGCGCAGGTTCGCGCCGCGCAGGTCGGCGCCGGAGAGGCGGGCGCCCATCAGGTCGGCGCCGCGGTGGTTCTTCCTGCGGCCGGGCACCTTGGCCCGTACGAGCTCGCTGGTCTTGAGCAGCAGCGTGTTCGCGTCCTGGCGGAGGGCGGACACGTCCAGGGCGGCGAGGGCGGCCGCGTCGGCGCGCGTCCACTCCTCCGCGGTGGCGAGGACGCGGCGCAGGTCGGGGTGGACGGGGGCGGCGGCGGTGAGGGTGAGGGCCTCGGAGAGGTAGAAGAGCAGCTCGTGCAGCTGCCGCATCACGGGGAAGACCTCGAACATCGGGCGGGCCGTGCCCGGGCCGGTGCGCCAGTCGCGGCCGCCGAAGGTGACCTGGGAGACCTGCTGGCCCGCGCCGAAGCAGTCGAAGACCGTGCAGCCCGGGAATCCCTCGTCGCGCAGCCGGGTGTGGATGCCGCAGCGGAAGTCCTGCCGGAGGTTGGTGCAGGGGGTTCCGGCGGGCTTGTTCACGGCGAAGTCGTTCGACTTGGCGAAGGGCAGGGCGACGCAGCAGAGCGCGAAGCACTTCGAGCAGTCGGCTTGCAGGACGGGGAGGGGAGGTAGGGCCACTGGTTCATTGTGACCGGTGGGGGGCGGGCAGTCGCATCTGGACGGCCGTCCACGGGATGCCGTCGACCCGTTCCACGTCCTCGATCACCTGCTGCGTGCGGAATCCGAGCTTCTCGTAGATCCGCAGCGCCGCCGTGTTGTGGGACCAGACGCCCAGGGTGATCTCCGGGAGTTCCAGTTCGCCGAAGCAGAGTTCCACGGCGTGCGCGACGAGGGCCGAGCCGAGGCCGTGGGCGCGGGCGCCGGGGGCGATCAGCACCCGGCCGAGCCGGGTGCCGGAGACGGAGACGTGTCCCACGGGCTCGCCGGCCGGGGACAGGGCGGTCCAGGTGCGGCGGCCGGGCTCGGCGGCGTACGCGGTGAGCTGGGCCTCGTCCAGGGGCCAGGAGAAGGAGGGACCGGCCCAGGTCATCAGCTCGGCGCGGGTGGTGACCCAGGTGCGGAGCAGGGGGCCGTCGGTGGCGGGCCGGAAGGGGACGAGGGAGAGCGGGGGCTGCGGGGGCATGGTGTCAAGTATGCGTACGGGAAAAGGGGGTTGAGTCGGGGCGGGGCGGGGGCCGAGCATCGGCGCATGACAGAAGTGATCGCAGTCGCAGTCATCACCCTCCTCGCCGTGATCAGTCCCGGCGCCGATTTCGCCATGGTGGTCCGCAACAGCTACCTCTACGGACGGCCCACCGGGCTGTTCGCCGCCGCCGGGGTCGCCGCCGGTGTGCTGGTCCACGTCACGTACACGATGCTCGGCGTGGGGCTGCTGATCGCCTCCTCGACCGCGCTGTTCACGGCGATCAAGCTGGCCGGTGCGGCGTATCTGGTGTGGATCGGGATACGGACCTTCCGGGCGCGGGACGGGGTGACCGTGGACCTGGAGTCGAAGCCGGAGCTGACGCGCGCCGGGGCGCTGCGGTCGGGGTTCCTGACCAATGTGCTGAACCCGAAGACGACGCTGTTCGTGGTGTCGACGTTCACGCAGGTGGTCGGGCCGGAGACGCCGGTGTGGCAGCAGGCCGGGTACGGGCTGTTCATGTCGGCGGCGCACTTGGGCTGGTTCGGGGCGGTGGCGTTGTTCTTCTCCGACTCAAGGCTGCGCGAGCGGATGCTGAAGGCGCAGAAGACGCTGAACCGGGCGATCGGGTCGGTGCTGGTGGGGCTGGGGGTGGGGCTGGGGTTCGCCCGCTGAGCCGACCGGATGGGCGGGGCGCGGGGCTGGTGCCCGTGGTTACCTGTCGGTAACGTGAGCCGCATGGGCGCTGTCGAGGGGTTCTACGAGCGGATCGATGCCGGGCGGTTCGCCGCCACCGAGTACACGCGGGGCCCGTGGGACCCCGGGTCGCAGCACGCCGGGCCGCCCGCCGCGCTGCTCGGGCGGGCGGTCGAGGAGCGGCCCGGTGGGCGGACGGACATGCGGATCGCGCGCATCACGTACGAGATCCTGCGCCCGGTGCCGATCGGCGCACTGGAGATCACCACGAGCGTGCTCCGGGCCGGCCGCAGCACGGAGGTGGTCGAGGCGGCCCTCACACCGGAGGGCGCCGCGGCTCCGGTGATGCTCGCGCGGGCCCTGCGGATCAGGGTCGCGCAGGAGGCCGTGCCGGCGGTGGTGCCGGGGCCGGTGCTGCCCTCGCCGGGGGAGGTGGCGCAGACCCCGTTCTTCCCGGTGCCGTGGGACGTCGGCTACCACACGGCGGTGGAGAGCCGGTTCGCCGAGGGCGCGTTCGTCGAGCCGGGACCGGGCACCTGCTGGATGCGCATGAGGGTGCCGTTGCTGGCGGGGGAGGAGCCCAGGGCGCTGGACCGGGTGCTGGTCGCGGCCGACTCGGGGAACGGCATCAGTGCGGTGATGGACTTCCAGCGCTTCGTCTTCGTCAACGGCGACCTGACCGTCCACCTGCACCGGCACCCGGTGGGCGAATGGGTCTGCGTGGAGGCCGCCACCAGCGTGGACGCCGGCGGGATCGGGCTGGCGGACGCGCGGCTGCACGACGAGAAGGGGCCGGTCGGGCGGAGCGCGCAGAGCCTCTTCGTCGCACCCCGGTAGCCGCGCGCCCCCGGCTGAGCCCCGTACGCGCCCGGTCTGAGCCCCGTACGCGCCCGGTCTGAGCCCCGTACGCGCCCGGTCCGTGCCCCGGGGACGGACTGGACGGCCGTCCGCTCTCCGTCAAAGATGGCAAGTGGGGTAGTAGGACAGGCGACACGGTCGAATCGCGTCCGAAAGGGGCGGCGATGGGGGAGGGTTGACGGGTGCGCAGATTCTGGATGGCCGGCGGGATCGGGATCGGGCTGTGCCTGGGCTTCCTCGTGCTGATCGTCGTGGGCACCTACTCCGCCGCGGCGGGGCTGGGGCGCGCGGCCGGCGGCGGTGCGGTGGGCCTGGCCAAGGGGGCGGTGCCCGCGAAGTACCAGGCGCTGGTGGAGAAGTGGGGCAACCTCTGCCCTGCCGTCAACCCGGCGCTGCTCGCCGCCCAGCTGTACTCGGAGAGCGGCTGGAACCCCAGCGCGGTCAGCCCGGCGGACGCGCGGGGCATCGCGCAGTTCATCCCGGGCACCTGGGCGGGCCACGGCATCGACGGGGACGGCGACGGGGACCGGGACATCTGGGATCCCAACGACGCGATCCCCTCGGCGGCCTCGTACGACTGCGAGCTGGCCAAGGACGTGGCGAGCGTGCCCGGTGACCCGGCGTCGAACATGCTCGCCGCCTACAACGCGGGGGCGTACGCGGTCATCAAGTACGGCGGGGTGCCCCCGTACAAGGAGACCCAGGGGTACGTGAAGGCGATCACCAGCCTGGCGAAGAGCTTCGCCCGGCCGGTGGGCCGGGTCGCGCCCTCCCAACAGGCGGCCGGGGCAATCTACTTCGCGCAGAAGCAGCTAGGCACCCCCTACCTGTGGGGCGGCAACGGAACTCCGGACCAGAACGGGCGGTTCGACTGCTCGGGGCTGACCAAGGCCGCGTACGAGACGGTGGGGATCCAGTTGCCGCGCGTGGCGAACGACCAGTACAACGCCGGACCGCACCCGTCGCGGGACCAACTGCTCCCCGGGGACCTGGTGTTCTTCTCCGATGATCTGACGAACTCTCGGGACATCCGTCACGTCGGGATCTACGTGGGCGGCGGCTACATGATCAACGCCCCCTACACCGGCGCCGTCATCCGCTTCGACAAGATCGACACCCCTGACTACTTCGGCGCCACCCGCGTTACGAAGGACGGCGCGGAAGCCCTTCCGGAGCGTGCCGGGTCGAGCGCGGCCCCTGGCAACTCTCCGTGAACCAAAGGCCCTGAGCTGCGACGATGAGTCACTCTTCGATAACGTTGGAGTGATCATTCGGTGGAGAGTGGAACGTACTTGCCAGAACGGGCGTTCCATGGACACGGAGCTTGATCAAAACGGGGGCGAAGGGGCGCACACCGGCGTGCGTCCGCAGGGGAACCACGGCAAGAGCAAGGGGCCGCATCACCATGGCTGGACTCACGAGCAGTGGGCCGAACGTGGATGTCAGCCTGCTGTACCGGATCAACGGCGCGGCCCGGCACACCCCTGGCTGGCTCGACCGGGCGATCGGCCTGGCCGGTGAGTACGGGATCCTGCTGGCCCTGGTGCTCCTGGTCCTGTGGTGCTGGCGCGGCGCCCGCCGCCAGGACGAGCCCGCGGCCGTCGAATCCTTCACCGCGCTGGTATGGGCCCCGCTGGCCGCGGGGCTGGCCGTGCTCGTGAACGTGCCGCTGCGGGAACTCGTCGGGCGGCCACGGCCGTTCGCCCAGCACGAAGGGCTCCAGGTGCTCGACCCGGGTCTCGGGGCGCGCCTCGGCGCCGGGTTCGGCGACGCCCGGTACTCCTTCGTCAGCGACCACGCCACCCTCGCGATGGCCCTGGGCATCGGCCTGTTCGTGGCCAACCGGCGGCTGGGGCTGCTCGGGATCGCGCTGGCCCTCACCGAGGGAGTGTGCCGCGTGTACATGGGCGTCCACTACCCGACGGACGTCATCGGAGGCTTCGCGCTCGGCGCCGCCGTCGTCCTCGTCCTCGCGCCGCTCGCGATGGCGCTGTTGAACCCGGTGGTGCGGGCCGTGGCCCGTTCCCCGCGCCTGGGACGGCTCGTACGGGCCAAGGAGCGGATGCTGCCGAAGCCGCTGGGGCTGGCGCAGCCGCAGAACCCGGCGGCCGGCCAGCGCACCCAGGAGAGCGACCTCGCGGCCTGAGGGCCGGGCTCCGTAACAGGCGCACTAAGTACCAGGCGTACTAGGCGTACAGCTTCCATACGCCGAGCAGCGCGGCCGCCAGCAGGCACAGGGCGGCCGCGCCGAAGCACATCCGTACCGCCGTCGGGCGGGAGCGGTGGTTCACGGGTCGCCGCCGTCCGCGTCGGCGTCCGCCTCGCCGGCGCCGCGGCGGTAGCGGGAGCGCAGCCACAGTCCGGTCGCCAGGGCCGCGAGGACGGTGAGGCCCACGGCCAGTGCCACGTCGCCCGCCCCCTCCGCCGAGCCGACGGGTCTGGCCGAGGCCGCGGCGGCCGGGGCCGGCACGACGAGCAGGGCCCAGAAGAGGGCGGCGAGGCGGGCTGCGGGTCCTGGCATGAGTCCAGGGCATCGGCTGCGGTGCGACCCGGCCAGCCGAGCCGTCCGAACGGGTTACCCCGTCCGGTCACCCCTCCGCGTGGCGGGAGGCGTCCTTGCGGGCCAGGTCGCGGGAGCGGCGGGCCGGGCCGGTCCAGCCGCAGCTGCACACGGCCAGACAGAACGAGCCCCGTTCGGCGGTGGAGGTGGTGTGCCCGGCCGGCGGCTGCGGCTGCAACTGCGGGCGCTGGGGCGGAAGGGAGACAAGCGGAGGGACCAACGGCGCGTCGGTATGCAGTTCCACACTCCAACGGTACCCGCGCCGGGCGCCGTTCCGGGAGGCCCGGGGGCCGTGACGGGAAACCTCGGACTTCGTTAAACGGAGCGGGTGGGGGCCTCGGGCAGACAGCGGTCACGCGTTGGGGGTTGGCAGGCGATGGTGGTGCACCAGCACAGGCGGCTGCGCGGGCGTGCGGGCGAGGCGGTGCTCGCGGCCGGTGTCACGCTGGCCGTCACGGCACTGACCGGGTGCGCGGGCGACGGCGGCGGTGACGACAGGCCCCCCGCGGACCCGGCGGCGGTGGTCCGCGGAGCCGCGGACGCGCTGACGAGGACGGGCAGCGCGCGGGCGCGTACGGCCATGGAGATGGCCACGGGCGGGACCCGGGTCACGATCCGCGGCGAGGGCGGGGTCGACTTCAGGAACCGGATGGGGCAGCTGCTGGTCATGCTCCCGGCGGACGTGAAGGGGCAGGCCGAGCACCGGCCCATCACCGAGCTGCTCGTGCCCGGGGCGCTGTACATGAAGAACCGGGGCGCGGGCGTCCCCGACGACAAGTGGGTCCGGGTCGACACGACGACCCTCGCCGACGGGAACCTGGTCACGGGCGGGGCCACCGATCCGCTGGTCGCGGCGGAGCTGCTGCGGGGCGCGCAGGAGGTGACGTACGTCGGGGAGACGGAGGTGGCCGGCACCAAGGTGCGGCACTACCGGGGGACGACGGACATCGGGCGGGCCGCGCGGAGCGCCTCCGCGGAGGTGCGGGGGGCGCTGGAGGCGGCGGCGAAAGGGTTCAGCAAGGACAGCGTGCCGTTCGACGCGTACCTGGACGAGGAGGGGCGGCTGCGGAAGGTGCGGCACCGGTTCACGTACGTCAACGACGGCGTGATCGATGTCTCGTCCACGACGTTGCTCTACGGGTTCGGGACACCGGTGACGGTGGTGCTGCCGGCCGGCGGGGACATCTACGCGGGGAAGATCGCCGACTAGTGGGAACGGGGCGAGCGGGTCGCGCCGGTTGGGCGGGCTGGGCGGCGCTGGCCGGTCGGGCCATGGGGCGGTGCCCGGAAATGGTCCTTCCGTGCCATGGGCGGCGCCGGGCGCTCTCCCTACGCTGAGAAACCGGGCGCCGGCGAGTGATGCGGCATGACCGATGACGGCCGCTGGCCGGTGGCAGATTGAGGTGACACGCGTGACTCCCGCAGGCGGTACGACGGTGCAGGACCACGTGGCGCTGGCCGAGATCGAACTGTGCGGCGAGCTGATCATCGCGGCGTCGGCCGCGGCCGAGGAGCGGCTGAGCCAGGACCGGATCGACGAGGTGCTGATGGGGATCTGGTCCGGCTGACGCGCCGCGTCCCGGGGCTCCGCCCCGGACCCCGCGCCTCGAACGCCGGCGGGGCTGGATGGGTCTCGGACGCCGACCGGGCTGGGGTTGGCCGGCCGGCGGGGGCGGAGACGTCTCCTCCGGTTACGTGCGCAGGAGGCGGGCGATGGCCTTCGTGGCTTCTTCCACCTTGGCGTCGATCTCGGTGCCCCCCTTGACCGCCGCGTCCGCCACGCAGTGGCGCAGGTGCTCCTCCAGGAGCTGGAGCGCGAAGGACTGGAGGGCCTTCGTGCTCGCGGAGACCTGGGTGAGTATGTCGATGCAGTACACGTCCTCGTCGACGAGCCGCTGGAGGCCGCGGATCTGGCCCTCGATCCGGCGCAGCCGCTTGAGGTGCTCGGCCTTCTGGTGGTGGTAGCCGTGGACGGCTCCGGAACCCTCGGCCTCGATGGTCGTCATGACTTCTCCCGTGGTCGTCCGCACATACCCCTCGTGGGTATAGGATACCGGGCTCCCGTCGAAGGGACAGGGGTCCGTGGTCCTCACTCTGCCTGATGGAGGACACTGGGGAACCGCCGGTTAGCCGTGGCCGGGGGATGCGCCTAGCATCAGCCTGACCGAATCCAATGCACCCCGAGGACCTCACGTGCGATTTCGTCTGACCCCCAGGGAGACGAGCTTCTACGACATGTTCGCCGCATCCGCGGACAACATCGTCACGGGCTCCAAGCTCCTGATGGAACTGCTCGGAGCGGATGCCTCCGCCCGGGCCGAGATCGCGGAACGGATGCGGGCGGCGGAGCACGCGGGGGACGACGCGACCCACGCGATCTTCCACCAGCTGAACTCCTCCTTCATCACGCCGTTCGACCGCGAGGACATCTACAGCCTGGCCTCGTCGCTCGACGACATCATGGACTTCATGGAGGAGGCGGTCGACCTGGTCGTCCTCTACAACGTGGAGGAGCTCCCCAAGGGTGTCGAGCAGCAGATCGAGGTGCTGGCGCGGGCCGCGGAGCTGACCGCGGAGGCGATGCCGCACCTGCGGACGATGGAGAACCTCACCGAGTACTGGATCGAGGTCAACCGCCTTGAGAACCAGGCCGACCAGATCCACCGCAAGCTGCTCGCCCAGCTCTTCAACGGCAAGTACGACGCCATCGAGGTGCTGAAGCTGAAGCAGATCGTCGACGTGCTCGAAGAGGCGGCCGACGCGTTCGAGCACGTCGCGAACACGGTGGAGACCATCGCGGTCAAGGAGTCCTGAACCTCGTGGACACCTTTGCTCTGGTCGTGACCATCGGTGTCGCGCTCGGTTTCACGTATACGAACGGCTTCCACGACTCCGCGAACGCCATCGCGACGTCGGTCTCCACGCGGGCGCTCACCCCGCGCGCGGCCCTCGCCATGGCCGCCGTGATGAACCTCGCCGGCGCCTTCCTGGGCAGCGGGGTGGCCAAGACGGTCAGCAGCGGCCTGATCGAGACGCCGACGGGCTCCACGGGCATGTGGATCCTCTTCGCGGCCCTCGTCGGCGCGATCGTCTGGAACCTGATCACCTGGTACTTCGGGCTTCCCTCCTCCTCCTCGCACGCGCTGTTCGGCGGCATGGTGGGCGCGGCGCTGGCCGGCGGCACCGAGGTGATCTGGTCGGGCGTGCTCGACAAGGTCGTCATCCCGATGTTCCTCTCGCCGGTCGTCGGTCTGATCGCCGGTTACCTGGTGATGGTGGTCATCCTGTGGATGTTCCGCCGGTCCAACCCGCACAAGGCCAAGCACGGCTTCCGCATCGCGCAGACCGTGTCCGCGGCCGCGATGGCGCTGGGCCACGGCCTCCAGGACGCGCAGAAGACGATGGGCATCGTGGTGATGGCCCTCGTCATCGCCGACGTCCAGACCGCCGACGACCCGATCCCGGTCTGGGTCAAGATCGTGTGCGCGGTGATGCTGTCGCTGGGGACGTACGCGGGCGGCTGGCGCATCATGCGGACGCTCGGCCGCAAGATCATCGAGCTGGACCCGCCGCAGGGCTTCGCGGCGGAGACCACGGGTGCCTCGATCATGTTCGGCTCGGCCTACCTCTTCCACGCGCCGATCTCCACCACCCACGTGATCACCTCGGCGATCATGGGTGTGGGTGCGACGAAGCGGGTGAACGCGGTCCGCTGGGGCGTCGCCAAGAACATCGTCCTGGGCTGGTTCATCACCATGCCGGCGGCGGCGCTGGTCGCCGCGCTGTGCTTCTGGGTCGTGGATCTGGCGTTCGTGTAGCGGGGCCCGCCCCCGGAACGAGAGTGGGCCGGCTCCCCCCACCCAGGGGGAGCCGGCCCTTTCTTTCTTTCTTTCGCCTTGCGGTGGCACCGCCATGCAGCACCGCAGGACGTCTGTGACCTCGGGGTCTAGCCGAAGCGGCCCGAGATGTAGTCCTCGGTGGCCTGGACGGACGGGTTGGAGAAGATCCGGTCCGTGTCGTCTATCTCGATCAGCTTGCCCGGCTGGCCGACGGCGGCGAGGTTGAAGAAGGCGGTGCGGTCCGAGACGCGGGCCGCCTGCTGCATGTTGTGCGTCACGATGACGATCGTGAAGCGCTCCTTGAGCTCGCCGATCAGGTCCTCGATCGCGAGGGTGGAGATCGGGTCGAGGGCCGAGCAGGGCTCGTCCATGAGCAGGACCTGCGGCTCGACCGCGATCGCGCGGGCGATGCACAGACGCTGCTGCTGACCGCCGGAGAGGCCGGAGCCCGGCTTGTTCAGGCGGTCCTTGACCTCGTTCCAGAGGTTGGCGCCCTTGAGGGACCGCTCCACGATGTCCGTCAGCTCGGACTTCTTGTACTTGCCGTTCAGGCGCAGGCCCGCCGCCACGTTGTCGAAGATCGACATGGTGGGGAAGGGGTTGGGGCGCTGGAAGACCATGCCGACGGTGCGGCGGACCGCGACCGGGTCCACGCCCGCGCCGTACAGGTTCTCGTCGTCCAGGAGGACCTTGCCCTCGACGCGGCCGCCGGGGGTGACCTCGTGCATGCGGTTGAGGGTGCGTAGGAAGGTGGACTTGCCGCAGCCGGACGGGCCGATGAAGGCGGTCACGGAGCGGGGCTCCACGGTCATCGAGATGTCGTCGATGGCCTTGTGGGCGCCGTAGAAGGCGGACAGTCCGCTGACGTCGATTCGCTTAGCCATGAGGGGTCACTTCGCTTTCAAGGAGTCGCGTCAGCGACCGGTCTTCGGGGCCTTCCAGCGGGCGATGCCGCGGGCCACCAGATTGAGGATCATGACGAAGGCGATCAGGACGAGCGCTGCGGCCCATGCCCGGTCGTAGGAGGCTTCACTGCCGACCTTGTACTGCTCCCAGATGTAGAGGGGGAGCGAGGACTGGGCGCCTTCGAAGGGGTTGCCGTTGATCAGCTGGGTGCCGAAGACCAGCAGCATGATCGGGGCGGTCTCGCCCGCGATGCGTGCCACGGCCAGCATGACGCCGGTGGCGATACCGCCGATCGCGGTGGGGAGCACGACCTTGAGGATCACGCGCCACTTCGGCACGCCGAGGGCCAGGGCGGCCTCGCGCAGCTCGTTCGGGACGAGCTTGAGCATCTCCTCGGTGGAGCGGACCACGACGGGCATCATCAGGATCGACAGGGCCATGGCGCCGGCGAAGCCGGAGGGGCCGAAGCCGAGCATCAGGTTCCAGGTCGTCAGGATGAACAGGCCCGCGACGATGGAGGGGATGCCGGTCATGACGTCGACGAAGAAGGTCACGGCCCTGGCGAGCGAGCCCTTGCCGTACTCGACCAGGTAGACGGCGGTCAGCAGGCCGATCGGCGCCGCGATCAGGGTGGCCAGGGCGACCTGCTCGATGGTGCCGAGCAGCGCGTGGTAGACGCCGCCGCCCTCGTCGAAGCTGGTCACGCCGTTCATGGAGTGCGTGAGGAAGTTCGCGCTGAGCAGTTCGAGGCCGCGGCTGATCGTGGTCCACATCAGCGAGAGCAGCGGGATCACCGCGAGGACGAAGCAGACCCACATCACGGAGGTCGCGACGCGGTCCTTGGCCTGGCGGCTGTTCTCGATCACCGCGCTCGCGGTGTACGTGATGACGACGAAGAGGAGGGCCGCGAGCAGGCCCCACTGGACCTTGCTGCTGAGGTCGAAGGCGATGCCGATGCCGCAGCCGAGGGCGGTCGAGAGCGCCGCGATGCCGGCCGGGGCCCAGCGGGGCAGGCCGCCGCGGGTGAGGCTGGTGCGGGCGTCGGACCGGGGGGCCCGGGTGGGGCGCTGGTCCTGGATTGCGTGGCTCATCAGGCGTTCGCCCCCGAGAAGTCCTTGCGGCGAGCGATGATCAGGCGAGCTGCACCGTTGACCAGCAGGGTGAGCAGGAAGAGGACCAGACCCGAGGCGATCAGCGCGTCACGGCCGAACTCGTTGGCCTCGTCGAACTTCGCGGCGATGTTCTGCGCGAAGGTGCCGCCGCCGGGGTTCAGGAGGTGGAACGAGATCAGGAAGCTCGGGGAGAGGACGGTCGCGACGGCCATGGTCTCGCCGAGCGCGCGGCCGAGGCCGAGCATCGAGGCGGAGATGACGCCGGAGCGGCCGAAGGGCAGCACCGACATGCGGATGACCTCCCAGCGGGTCGCGCCGAGGGCCAGGGCGGCCTCCTCGTTCATGCGCGGGACCTGCAGGAAGACTTCGCGGCTGACGCTGGTCACGATCGGCAGGATCATGATCGCGAGCAGGATGCCGACGGTGAAGAGGGAGCGGGCGACGCCGATCTGGGTCTTGTCGAAGACGTAGGTCCAGCCGAAGAACTCGTCCAGCCAGAGGTTGAGGCCGCCCAGCTGCGGCACCAGGAAGAGGGCGCCCCAGATGCCGTAGATGATCGACGGCACGGCGGCCAGCAGGTCGACCACGTACGCGAGGGGCGCGGCCAGCTTGCGCGGCGCGTAGTGCGAGATGAACAGGGCGATGCCGACAGCGACCGGGACCGCGATGGCCATCGCGATGATCGAGCTGACGACGGTGCCGAAGAGCAGGACGGCGATGCCGAAGACGGGCGGGTTGGCCGACGCGTTCCAGTCGAAGGTGGTGAGGAAGTTCCCCTCGTTCTTCGACAGGGCGATCGAGGCGCGGTAGGTGAGGAAGGCGGCGATCGACGCCATGATCACCAGGAGCAGGATGCCGGAGCCCTTGGAGAGCCCGGCGAAGATCTTGTCACCGGCGCGGCCGGTGGACTTGCTCGTGGAGATGGCAGGCGGAGCCGTGTCTATCTGGGTGGGTGTGAAAGCCATGGTCTTTCCGGTCTGTGTGGGGGGCTGGCCCCCTGGCGGCGGTGCACCGGATTTCCCCTGGGTGAAGGGGAGGGGCCCGGATCCGGGCCGCCCCGGACGGGGGGCGGGCCGGACCTCGGGGTCAGGATTCAGCCGAGGGTGTTGATGGCTTCGCGGACCTTGGCGTTGATCTCGGCCGGGATCGGCGCGTAGCCGTTCTCGAGGAGGACCTTCTGGCCGGCGTCCGAAGCGGCGTAGTTCAGGAAGGACTTGACGGTCGGCAGCGTCTCCGCCTTGTTGCCCTTGTCGCAGACGACCTCGTAGGTCACCAGGACGAGCGGGTAGGCGCCTTCGGCCTTGGTGGTGTAGTCGAGCTTAAGCGCCAGGTCGGATCCGGTCCCGGCGACCTTGGCGGCGGCGATGGCCTTGGAGGCGTTCTCGCCGGAGGCCTTGACCGGGGCGGAGGCGCCGGTGTTCAGGTCGACGGTCTTGATGCCCTGGGCGCTGGCGAAGGAGAGCTCGAAGTAGCCGATCGCACCGTCGACCTGCTTGACCTGGGCGGCGACACCCGCGGAGCCGGAAGCGGCCTGGCCACCCGGGGCGGCCCACTTCTTCGCGGCCTCGTACGGCCAGGCGTCACCGGCGGTGGCCTTGAGGTACTTGGTGACGTTCTCGGTGGTGCCCGAGTCGTCGGAGCGGTGGAAGGCCTGGATGGCGGTGGCGGGAAGCGTGACGCCCGGGTTCAGCTTCTTGATCGCCTCGTCGTCCCACTTCTTGATCTTGTCGTTGAAGATGTTGGCGATCGTGGCGGCGTCGAGGTTCAGCTTCTCCACGCCGGAGACGTTGAAGCCGAGGGCGATCGGGCCGCCGACCATCGGGAGGTCGATGCCCTGGCCGCCGGTGCAGACCTTCTTGGACTCCTCGACCTGCTCCGGCTTCAGCGCCGAGTCGGAGCCGGCGAAGCCGACGGTGCCCTGGTTGAACGCGACGATGCCCTCACCGGAGGAGGAGGACTTGTAGTTCACCTCGACGCCCGAGCAGGCGGCCATGTAGTTCTTGATCCACAGCTCGACCGCGTTCTTCTGGGCGGAGGAACCGGAGGCCAGGAGCTTGCCCTTGGCGCCGTCGCACTTGATGTCGCCGGCGGCGGGGGCGGAGGCCTTCGGGCTGCCCTCGGCGGTCTTGGTGTTGTCGTCCGAGCCGCACGCCGTGAGGACCAGGGCGCCGGACACGACGAGCGCTCCGAGAGCAGAGGCACGAAGCATGTTCTTGCGCTGAAGCTTCACTTTCGGGTGTTCCTTCCAGAAGCCGCCGGCCGCTTTCTGTATCGGGGCGGCGTGCGAAGAGGACTACGTCGGTTTGCCCGGGGCAGCCGCTCGTCCCACCGGCGACTCGCTCCTTGCATCACCGAAATTAGGCAGAACAGGTGAAGCAGCCGACCGAGGAGAGTGAACGGACGGTGAACCGTGGCGGACGGCCTGGTGCGTTCCGACTGGTATGTACACGACCGTAAGCATCCGTTATCCCTCCGTTATCGTGGCGTGATTGCGGCGGGTTCCGGGAGCCAGATGGCCTGAAAGGACACCCGGGCCGCCTCGACCTCGTGCCGCTGGTCCGCGTGCAGCACCCCCAGGGCGTACGCCGTCGCCGGGGCGATGCGCGGGGTGCGGGCCGCCGTCGCCGAGGCCGCCGCGGCCTCGGCCGCGTCACGGTGCCGGTCCAGCGCCTCGCCCGCGGCGGCCAGCCGGGTCACGTCGTCGCCGAGCGCCTCGCGGGCGTACCGGTGGGTCCGCAGCAGCCGGCGAACCTCGTGCCAGAGCCCGTCGTGGTCGCAGTCGTACGGGTGCGAGCGGCCGGCCGGCGGAAGCGCGGCGACCGCGGCGGCCAGCCGGTTTTCGGCCACCTCCGCCAGCGGGGCCAGGACCTCGGACACCCGGCCGCGGGCCGCGACCAGGTTCAGCGGGACCTCCGAGGCGAGCACCGCCACCGCGTCCGCCACCGCGTGGAAGCGGGCCGAGCCGAGGGCCTGCAGGGTGGCCGAGTGGGCACGCGTACGGGCCAGGGTGAGCTGCCGCTCCAGCAGCGCGCCCGCCCGGGCCGAGCCCACCGTGAGCGCCCCCGCGCCGGCGCGGGGGGCGGGTACGTCCGCGGACGAGGAGCTCGACAGCCGGTGCAGTGCGTCCATCAGCCGGGTCAGCCGGGCCGCGTACGCGTGCTCGTCGGCCAGCGTCGTGGACAGCCACACCAACTCGGTGCGCAGCCCGTCCGCCCAGGCGGACTCCGTCACCCCCCGGAAGGTGGCCAGCGAGCCACTGATCCGGCGCGCGGCCCCCCGCAGGCCGCGCGCCGCCTCGGTGCTCTCCGCGGCGTCCGACGTCCCCGCCGCGCCCGCATCGTGCAGGCGCAGCGCGCGCAGGAAGGCCGTGGCCTGGGATGTCAGGTAGACGCCGAGCACGTCACCTGCGGTCGGGTCATGGTTTGGCTGAGCCACGCCGGCGCCTCCGGGCGTCTATGAGCATCTCCTGTACGTGCCGCAGCGGCTGGCCCTCGGAGTCCGTGCTGTGCCGGGTCCATTCGCCGTCCGGGCCCAGGTGCCAGGAGGAGGTGAGGTCGGACATGCCGGTCTCCAGCATCCGGTCCAGTGCCGCGCGGTGGGCCGGGTCGGCGACCCTGACCAGTGCTTCGATTCGACGGTCGAGGTTGCGGTGCATCATGTCGGCGCTGCCGATCCACACCTCGGGCTCGCCGCCGTTGCCGAAGGCGAAGACCCGGGAGTGCTCCAGGAAACGGCCGAGGATCGAGCGGACCCGGATGTTCTCCGAGAGCCCGGGGACCCCGGGGCGTACGGCACAGATGCCGCGCACCCAGATGTCGACGGGCACGCCCGCCTGGGAGGCCCGGTAGAGCGAGTCGATGAGCGCCTCGTCGACGATCGAGTTCATCTTCATGCGCACGTACGCGGGGCGGCCGAGCCGGTGGTGGGCCGCCTCCTTGTCGATGCGCGCTATCAGCCCGTCGCGCAGCGAGCGCGGGGCCACCATCAGACGGCGGTAGGTCTCGCGACGCGAGTAGCCCGACAGCCGGTTGAACAGGTCCGAGAGGTCCGCGCCGACCTGCGGGTCGGCGGTGAGCAGGCCGAGGTCCTCGTAGAGGCGGGCGGTCTTGGGGTGGTAGTTGCCGGTGCCCACGTGCGAGTAGCGGCGCAGGGTCTCGCCCTCCTGGCGGACGACGAGCGAGAGCTTGCAGTGGGTCTTGAGGCCGACGAGCCCGTAGACGACGTGGCAGCCCGACTCCTCCAGCTTGCGCGCCCACTTGATGTTGGCCTGCTCGTCGAAGCGGGCCTTGATCTCGACGAGTACGAGGACCTGCTTGCCGGCGTCGGCGGCGTCGATCAGCGCGTCCACGATCGGCGAGTCGCCGGAGGTGCGGTACAGCGTCTGCTTGATGGCGAGGACGTCCGGGTCGGCCGCGGCCTGCTCCAGGAAGGCCTGCACCGAGGTGGAGAACGAGTCGTACGGGTGGTGCAGCAGGACGTCCCGCTCGCGCAGCGCGGCGAAGATGTCGGGCGCGGACGCGGACTCGACCTCGGCGAGGTCGCGGTGGGTGCCGGCGACGAACTTCGGGAACTTCAGCTCGGGGATGTCCAGCGAGGCGATCCCGAAGAGCGCGGTCAGGTCCAGCGGCCCGGGCAGCGGGTAGACCTCGGAGGCGTTGACCTTCAGCTCCTGCACCAGCAGGTCCAGGACGCCGGGGTCGATGGACTCCTCGACCTCCAGGCGCACGGGCGGGCCGAAGCGGCGCCGCATGAGCTCCTTCTCCAGGGCCTGGAGCAGGTTCTCCGCGTCGTCCTCCTCCACCTCGAGGTCCTCGTTGCGGGTCACCCGGAACATGTGGTGCGCGAGCACCTCCATGCCGGGGAAGAGCTCCTCCAGATGCGCGGCGATGACGTCCTCCAGCGGGACGTAGCGCTGCGGGGAGGCCTCCAGGAAGCGGGAGAGGATCGGCGGGACCTTGACCCGGGCGAAGTGGCGGTGGCCGCTGACCGGGTTGCGCACGACGACGGCCAGGTTGAGGGAGAGGCCGGAGATGTACGGGAACGGGTGCGCGGGGTCCACGGCCAGCGGGGTGAGCACCGGGAAGATCTGGTTCCGGAACAGCGTGAAGAGGCGGGCCTGCTCCTTCTCCGTGAGGTCCGGCCAGCGGATCAGGTGCACGCCCTCCTCGGCGAGGGCCGGGGCGATGTCCTGCTGGAAGCAGGCGGCGTGCCGGGCCATGAGCTCGCGCGAGCGCGTCCAGATCTGGTCCAGCACCTCGCGCGGCTGCAGGCCGGAGGCCGAACGGGTGGCGACCCCGGTCGCGATGCGGCGCTTGAGGCCGGCGACGCGGACCATGAAGAACTCGTCGAGGTTGCTCGCGAAGATCGCCAGGAAGTTCGCGCGCTCCAGGAGCGGCGTCGTGGGGTCTTCGGCGAGCTCGAGCACGCGTTCGTTGAAGGCGAGCCAGCTGCGCTCCCGGTCGAGGAACCGGCCGGCGGGGAGCTCGTTGCCGTCCTTGTCCTCGTACGCGTCCAGATCGGCGTCGAGGTCCGGATCGAGGCCCACGTGGGGCCGGTGCGCGGCTATGGACCCCAGGCGCGGCGGCGTGCTGAGCGGGGCCGCGGCGGTGGTGGGGGTGGCGGTCTGAGACGGGTGCTGGGCGGGGACCTCGGTGGGGCCTGCGCTGGGCTTGTGGCTCATGACTCCATTCTTCCGCGCACGCGGTAGGACAGGCGCGTCGGAAGTGTCGGCCGTCAGTCGGAGTCGGGGCTGCCGGGGCTGCATTCACGGAGCGTCGCAAGCGCGTCTGAATGCGCGGTTAATGGCGTGTGGCTTCCCGGCTCCGTCCGGCTGTCGCGCGGCGCGGATCCGGGGGCTCGGTCGGCGGGGCCGGAGCTTGCGCGGCGCCGTCGCGCGAGCGGGTCCGGGGTGCGTCCGGGCTTTCGGGGCTTCGCTCCGGGCCCCGAAAGCCCGAACGCCGTAGGGGCTGGGTTGGGCCGGGCCGGAGGGGGCGGGTGCGGCGCCGGCGCGTGAGCGGCTCCCGGCCGCGCCCGGGCTTTCGGGGCTCCGCCGCGGGCCCCGCTCCTCGGGTGCCGGAGGGGCTGGGTATGCCCCGGCGGAGCCGGTTCGGCCCCGCCGGGTGGGGGTCAGCTTTCCGTGCGGTACATCAGGTCCACCTCGTGGGTGGTGAAGCCCATGCCCTCGTAGACGCGGAGGGCCGCCGGGTTGTCGGCGTCGACGTAGAGCATCGCCGTCGGGAGGCCCTGGGCCGCCAGGTGGCGCAGGCCGATCGCGGTGAGGGCCTTGCCGAGGCCGCCGCCCTGGGCGCCGGGGCGGACGCCGAGTACGTAGACCTCGCCGAGCTTGTCCGCCGCGTGGACCTTCGTCCAGTGGAAGCCGACGAGCTCGCCCTCGCGCTCGGCGAGGAAGAAGCCCTCCGGGTCGAACCACGGCTGGGCGATCCGGTCGTTCAGGTCGCGCTGGGTCAGCGAGCCCTGCTCCGGGTGGTGGGCGAAGGCGGCCGCGTTGACCGCGAGCCAGGCGGCGTCGTCGGCGCCGGGTACGAAGGTCCGCACCGTCACTCCGGCCGGCAGGACCGGCTCGGGCAGCGGGTCGCCCTCGGCCAGCGGGCGGCGCAGCTGGCGCAGCTCGCGGAAGAGGGTCAGCCCGAGCACCTGCGCCAGGTGCCGGGCGGCCGACTTGCCGCCGTGCGCCCACACCCGGATCCGCTTGCCGGAGGCGGCCAGCAGGGCCGAGCCCAGCGCCCGTCCGTGGCCGCGGCCGCGCAGCGCGGGGTGGACGACGAGCTCGGCGGCCGGGGCCTCGACCGGGTCGGTGTCCTCCAGCTGCCCGTAGCCGGCGAGCCGGCCGCGGTCGGTGAGCAGGAAGTGCCGGATCCCCTCGCGCGGGCCGCCGCGCAGCTGGAGCCGGCCCTGCTCGGACACGGCGGTGGTGCCGTCCGACCCGGCCGCGTCCTCGATCAGGGCGAGGACGGCCCCGGCCTGTTCCTCCGTCAGTTCGTCGAGGGTCTCAATCTGCCGTCCCGGCTCCAGGGCCGCTGTTGCGTCAGTCATGACACGAGCCTAGGCCGTCTCGTTCGAGTCGGGGAGGATCAGCCCGCGTTGTCCCGCTCCGTACCGGCGGGGGCGGTTCATTCTCCGGCATGTAACCAGCTCGATACCGGTTACCCCCTGTCGTGCTACGCGCGTTGACCATAGGCTGCGGCGGACCTCCCATGCAGTATCGCTGTCCACAAAGGGGATTAAATGTCAGCGACGCCACAACGGCACCGCCGAGCCCGCCGGTTGACCCTCACCGCCCTCGCCGTGACCGCCGGCGCCGGGGCCATGGTCGCCGCCGCCCTCCCGGCCGGAGCCGCGAGTGGTGGCGGTGCGTCCGCCCAGGCCCGCACCGTCGACGTGCAGCTGCTGTCGTTCAACGACTTCCACGGCACGCTGGAGCCCCCGCAGGGCTCTTCCGGCAACGTGACCGAGCGTCAGGCCGACGGCACCACCAAAGCCATACCCGCGGGCGGCGTCGAGTACCTCGCGACCAGCCTGCGCGAGGCCCGCAAGGGCCACGAGTACTCCGTCACGGCCGCGGCCGGTGACATGATCGGCGGCAGCCCGATGCTGTCGGGCATCTTCCACGACGAGCCGACCGTCGAGGCGCTCAACAAGCTGGACCTGGACGTCACCAGCGTCGGCAACCACGAGTTCGACGAGGGCAAGGCCGAGCTGCGCCGCATGGTGTACGGCGGCTGCCACCCGGTCGAGGGCTGCTTCGAGTACGGCAAGGAGTTCACGGGCTCCGAGTTCAAGTACCTGGCCGCGAACGTCACGGACGAGAAGACCAAGCGTCCGCTGCTGTCGCCCACCTTCATCTGGAAGAAGGGGGACGTGAAGATCGGTTTCATCGGCGTCACCCTGGAGGGCACGCCGGACGTCGTCACCGCCGAGGGCGTGAAGGGCCTGAAGTTCGGCGACGAGGTCGAGACGATCAACAAGTACGCCGCCGAGCTGAACAAGCAGGGCGTGAAGTCGATCGTCGCGCTGATCCACGAGGGCGGTCTGCCCGCGAGCGGCGCGTACAACTACGACTGCGACGCCCCGGGCGCGGGCGCCGGCATCTCGGGCGCGATCGTGGACATCGCCAAGAACGTGGACCCGAAGGTCGACGCGCTGGTGACCGGTCACACGCACCAGGCCTACAGCTGCAACATCCCCGACCCGGCGGGCAACCCGCGCACGGTGACCTCCGCCGCCTCCTACGGCCGGCTGTTCACGGACACCACCCTCACCTACGACCGGGCGACCAAGGACATCGTCCGTACCCCGGTCCAGGCGCCCAAGCCGGTCAACAAGATCGTCTCCCGGGACCAGCCCAAGGCCGCGGACATGACCGAGCTGGTCGACCGCTGGAAGGCCCTGGCGGCCCCGATCGCCAACCGCCCGCAGGGCTTCATCTCCGCCGACATCCCGGGCCGCGGCCTGGACGCGCCGGAGAAGCCGCTGGGTGACCTGATCGCCGACGCGCAGCTGGAGGCCCTGGCCCCGGCCGACAAGGGCGGCGCGGAGCTGGCCATCATGAACCCGGGCGGCATCCGCGCCGACCTCGCCTACAAGGCATCGGGCGCCGAGGGCGACGGTGTGGTCACCTACGGCGAGTCGTACACGGTCCAGCCGTTCAACAACCTGATGAACGTCGTCGACCTCACCGGCGCGCAGCTGATCACCGCGCTCCAGCAGCAGGTCACCGGCCCGGTCAACGGGGCGAGCCCCAAGATCCTGCAGGTGTCGAAGGGCTTCACGTACACCCTCGACATGACGAAGACCGGCGCGGACCGGATCGTCGTCGGCTCGGTCAGGCTGAACGGCGCGGCGATCGACCCCGCCAGGACCTACCGGGTCGCGATGAACGAGTTCCTCGCGGGCGGCGGTGACGGCTTCACCGTCCTGAAGGAGCACAAGAACAAGCTGAACGGTCCGTCGGACCTGGACTGCTTCAACGCGTACCTGATGAAGTCGACGGCCGCGACCCCGATCGCGCCGCCGGCCGCCGACCGGATCACGGTCATCAAGTAGTACCGGCAGTAGTACGTCCTGAGGGGCGGTGGGCTTCGGCCCGCCGCCCCTCGGGCTTTTCACCTGCGCCAGAACAGGTGGTGCGTCACTCCTCCGTGCGGGCTGGGCACGACGTCGCGGTGGTAGCGGTCCAGCAGCTCGTCGGGGGACTCCCACAGCCGGACCCCGGAGCCGAGCCGCACCTCGTCGGCGACCGCGACGTGGAGGGTGTCGACGAGGCCGGCGTCGAGGAACTCGCGGATGGTGGTGGCCCCGCCGCCGAGCCGGACGTCCTTGCCCCGCGCCTCCTCCCGTGCCCGTTCCAGGACGGTGGCCGGGTCGGCGTCGACGAAGTGGAAGGTGGTGTCGGAGAGGGTGAAGGAGGGGCGCACGTGGTGGGTCATGACGAACACCGGGGTGTGGAAGGGGGGCTCGTCGCCCCACCAGCCGCGCCAGTCGAGGTCCTTCCAGGGACCGCGCTGCGGGCCGAACTTGTTGCGGCCCATGATCTCGGCGCCGATGTTGTTGCGGAAGTCCCGCGTGAAGTAGTCGTCGAGGCCGCGGCTCCCGCCGGGGTCGGTGCGGCCCGGCCAGCTCGCCGTGGCGCCGGCCCACGCGAACATCTTCCCGGGATCGGCGTGGCCGAAGGGCCTCTCCAGGCTCTGGCCCTCACCGGTACCGAATCCGTCGGCGGAGACCATGAAGTTCTGGACTCTCAGCAGCTGGCTCATGCGTTTCCTCCATCGTTGTCGACGTCGACCACGATGGAGACTGCCCGGGCGGGCCGGACTCATCGGTGAGGACGCGCCCGGCCGGTGACCCGGTCGGCGAAAGACGGCTCAGAGCCCGGCGAGGAACGTGCGCACGGCCCCGTAGAGGCCCTCGGGGTCCTGGAAGGGTACGAAGTGGTCGCCCTCCAGGGGTGCGTACGAGGTCCTCGGCCGCCGGGTGACCATCGCGGTGGCCACCTCCTGGGGGAGGGCCGCGCTGCGCGTGCCGTGGACGAGCAGCGCGGGGCAGTCGCTGCCGAGCCAGGCCTCCCAGTGGTCGCCGCGGCAGCCCTCGATCGAGTCGAGCTGGTCCTGCGGGTGGAACGGGAGGCGCCAGCCGGATCCTTCGGGGAGCGGGCGCAGCGCCTGCCCGACGATCTGGGCGCCCATCGGGCCGGCGGCCTCCAGCAGTTCCTCGCGGGTGGGGGCGGTATAGACCAGTCCGCGCAGGAAGGCGAACCAGTCGGAATCGGCGGGGTGGATCTGCACCGTGGCGTCGACGTTGATCAGCGCGGCCACCCGGTCGGGATGGGCGGCGGCCAGGTGGTAGGCGTTGAGGCCGCCCAGGCTGTAGCCGAGGACCGTCACGGGCTCCCGCAGGCCGAGGTGGTCGAGCAGGGCGACCGCGTCGGCGACGTACCCCTCGCGGCTGTAGTCGGGGGCCCGGTCGGAGTCGCCGTGGCCGCGCTGGTCGGGGGCGATGACCCGCCACTCCTCGCCGAGGGCGGCGGCCAGCCCCGTGAAGGCGGCGCCCTCGGACATGCCGCCGTGCAGGGCGAGCAGCGGGCGGCCGGTGCCGCCGAAGTCGGTGTAGACGAGGGTGCGGCCGTCGGTCTTCAGCTCGTTGCGCATGTCCATGCCTCCCGTTGGGCCGGTGATCTTTCCCGTACCTGCAGCCTGCCAGGAGTTGGGCAAGCGCGCAATACACGCGTCTTGCGCGCTTGCCCAAACGCTTGTGGGTGCGCGGATACGATCCCGGTATGGGAAATCGCGAGGACCTGCTGGCCGGAGCCCGCCGCTGCCTGGAGGAGAAGGGGTACCTGCGCACGACCGTGCGCGACATCGCCACGGCTTCGAACGTGAGCATGGCCGCGATCGGCTACCACTTCGGATCGCGCGACGCCCTGCTCAACCAGGCGCTCTTCGACGCCATGGAGGAGTGGGCCGCCGGGTCCGGGCGGCTCGCCGGCCGGGGCGACACCGCCGAGGAGCGCTACGCCGACACCTGGGACCGCAAGATCCGGGACTTCGGCGAGACGCGCTGGCTGTGGACCGCCTCCGTGGAGGCGTTCGTCCACGCGCAGGCCCGGCCGGAGCTGCTGGCGATCCTGGCCGAGGGGCAGCGCCGCAACCGGCGCATGGTGGCCGCCGCGCTGGCCGGTGTACCCGAGGCGGAGGTCGCGGAGGAGGACGTACGGTCCCTCGGCTCGCTGCACATCGCGCTGCTCAGCGGGGTCATGGTGCAGTGCCTGACCGACCCGGAGCAGGCCCCGAACGGCCGCGAACTCGCCCAGGGGCTGCGCAGGATGGCCCGGTTGCTGGAGGGCTGACCCCGGGCTGCCCCTTTCCCCGGGGTGCGCGCAGTTCGTACTCACGGGTAGTGGAATTGACGTGCGCACGCCATAATCTGCCCACCACTGGGTCGGCGAAGGGGCGGACATGGGCAGCGGACTGGACCGGCGGGCGTTTCTGGCCGGAGCACTGGCGACCGGCGCCGCCATCGGCCTCGGCGCACCACCCGCCGCCGCCGCGGCCCTCGGCACCCAGGACTGGATGGCGGGCCTGCCCGACGCCACCGCCCTCCAGCGGATGACCATCCCCGGCACGCACGACTCCGGCGCCACCAAGGGCGGCCTCTACGTCGCCTGCCAGAACACCTCGATCGCCCAGCAGCTCGACTCGGGCATCCGCTTCCTCGACGTCCGCTGCCGCGTCACGGGCGGCTCGTTCGCCATCCACCACGCGGCGTTCTACCAGGACCTGATGTTCGGGGACGTCCTCGTGGCCTGCTGGAACTTCCTCGCCGCGCACCCGACCGAGACCGTCCTGATGCGCCTCAAGCAGGAGTACTCGACGGACAGCGACGCCACCTTCCGCGCCGTCTTCGACGACTACCTCGACAACCGCGGCTGGCGCCCGCTGTTCCGCATCGCCGACACCCTGCCCGCGCTCGGGCAGGCCCGCGGCAAGGTGGTCCTCCTCGCCGACAACGGCGGCCTGCCCGGGCTGCGCTACGGGGACGGCAACGTCTTCGACATCCAGGACGACTGGAACGCCGAGCCCTTCGCCAAGCGCGGCAAGATCGAGGACCACTTCCGCAAGGCCGTCCAGCAGCCCGGCAGGCTCTTCGTGAACTACACCAGCACCTCGGCCTACATGCCGCCGCGCTGGAACTCCGACCGGCTGGGCCCGCAGGTCCACGCCTTCGTCGACGGCGCCGAGCTGGCCGGCCGCACCGGGCTGGGGATCGTCCCGATGGATTTCCCCAACACCCGGTCCGGCCTGGTCGCCTCACTGATCCGGCACAACTGACGGCTCGGACGGCGGCGGCGTCGGCGCTCCCGGGATGCGGAGCACCGCCACCGTGCCCGGGCCCCCGTCCGGCGCCGCCCGCAGCTCCGCGCTGCCGCCCGCACGGGCCGCCGTACGGGCCACGATCGACAGGCCGAGCCCGCTGCCGGGCAGGGCGCGGGCCGACTCCGAGCGCCAGAACCGCTCGAAGACGTGCGGCAGGTCCTCCGCCGGGATGCCCGGCCCGTGGTCCCGTACGGTCAGCTCCCCCGCCCGCAGCGACACCTCGACCGTGCCGCCCGCCGGGCTGAACTTCACCGCGTTGTCCAGGACGTTGACCACCGCGCGCTCCAGCGCGGGAGCCTCGCCCCGTACGTACCAGGGCTCCAGCGCGGAGGTGAACTCCAGCTCCGGACCGCGCAGCCGGGCCCGGGACAGCGCCGCCCCGGCGATCTCGTGCAGGGCCACGACCTGGAGCGGGCCGGGGGAGACCGC
Organism: Streptomyces sp. NPDC053432; assembly: GCF_055585365.1. Lineage (NCBI taxonomy): Bacteria > Bacillati > Actinomycetota > Actinomycetes > Kitasatosporales > Streptomycetaceae > Streptomyces > Streptomyces sp. NPDC053432. The sequence continues at coordinate 110,149 of NZ_JBVJKF010000022.1, read as the reverse complement.
GTCCGGCCGGGACAGCTCCTGGAGGTCGCCGATCAGCGAGGCCAGCTCCGTCATCTGCGCCTTGACCGAGGCCAGCAGCTCCTTGCGGTCCTCGGGCGGGATGGCCCGGCCGGTCTCCTCGCTGCGCGCGAGGAGCTCGATGTTGGTGCGCAGCGAGGTGAGCGGGGTGCGCAGCTCGTGCCCGGCGTCCGCGATCAGCTGGGCCTGGCGCTCCTGGGAGGAGGCGAGGGCCGCCGTCATGGAGTTGAAGGACCGCGACAGGCGGGCGATCTCGTCGTCGCCGTCGTCGGGGATGCGGACGGTGAGGTCCTCGGTACGGGCGATGTGCTCGACGGCGCCGGTCAGTTCGTCGACCGGCCGCAGTCCCGTACGGGCCACCCACAGGCCGGCGGCGCCCGCCCCGACGACTCCGACTCCGGCCACCAGGACCAGCACCCAGGCCAGGGTGGAGAGCGGCTTGTCGATGTCGGTGAGCGGCTTGGCGATGGAGACGCCGAAGAGCTGGCCGGTGGAGGCCACGACCGGGATCGTGTAGACGCGCATCTCGGCGCCGTCGGAGGTCGTTACGGTCTGCAGGGTCTTGCCCCGCCGGCCCGCCGCGATCTCCTTGTCGGCCGCGGTCACCGGCAGGTCGGTCGGCCCGGCGACCCAGCAGTGGCTCCCGTTGGGCAGGACGATCTGGACGGTCGCGCTCAGGTTTCCGGCGATCTGCTGCCGGGGCTGCGGCGGTGCCTGCAGGCAGGCGTTCTGCGTCAGGGTCCGGGTCAGCTCGGCGTTGACGTCCGTCGCCATCAGGGAGCGGTCCAGCTGGTCGCGCAGCTGGGTGCGGACCATCACCCAGGACACGGCGGCGACCGCCGCGACGGCCAGGGCCACCGCGACCGCCACCAGCAGCGCGAGCCGCGAGCGCAGCGGCAGCCCGCGGAATCTGGCGGCCGGGCTCACTCGGGCCCGCTCTCGCCGGCGCGCAGTACGTAGCCCACCCCGCGCACGGTGTGGACCAGGCGGGGCTCGCCGCCGGCCTCGGTCTTGCGGCGCAGGTACATCACGTACACGTCCAGGGAGTTGGAGCTGGGCTCGAAGTCGAAGCCCCACACGGTCTTGAGGATCTGCTCCCGGGTCAGGACCTGGCGCGGGTGCGCCAGGAACATCTCCAGCAGCGTGAACTCGGTGCGCGTCAGTTCCACCGGGCGCCCGCCCCGGGTGACCTCGCGGGTCGCGAGGTCCATGCGCAGGTCGCCGAAGGTGAGCGCGTCCTCGGGGGGCTCGGCGCCGGGGCGCGGGGCGGCGTAGGAGCTGCGGCGCAGCAGGGCGCGGACGCGGGCGAAGAGCTCGTCGAGCTCGAACGGCTTGACGAGGTAGTCGTCGGCGCCCGCGTCGAGGCCGGTGACGCGGTCGCCGACGGTGTCCCGGGCGGTGAGCATCAGGATCGGGGTGACGCTGCCCGAGGAGCGCAGCCGGCGGGCCGCCGTCAGGCCGTCCATGCGGGGCATCTGGATGTCCAGGACGATCAGGCCGGGGGCGTACGAGGCCGTCTTGTCGAGGGCGTCGAGCCCGTCGACCGCGGTCTGTACGTCGTACCCCTCGAAGGCGAGGCTGCGGCGCAGGGCCTCGCGGACGGCCGGCTCGTCGTCCACGACGAGGATGCGCTGCGGGTCGCCTTCGGCGGGATGCATCTGTGGTCCCCCTGAGTGGTGGTCTTCGGTGCGTGCGGGCGTCTCCCAGCCTCGCACGACGGGCTAGTAGGAGGTGCCGTAGCCGAAGCCGTCGCCGGTGGAGTTGCCGGTGCCGGAGGAGCCGGTGCCGCCCGGGCCGCCCTTGCGCAGCGAGTCCAGGTCGGCCTTGATCGTGTTGACCGGGATGGCGAAGCCGAGGCCGACGCTGCCGGCGGTGGACTTGCTGTCGGAGGGGGAGTAGATCGCGGAGGGCATGCCCACGACCTCGCCGTTCATGTTGAAGAGGGCGCCGCCGGAGTTGCCGGGATTGAGGGAGGCGTCCGTCTGGATGGCCTTGTACGAGGCGGTCTCGTTGCCGGTCCTCCCGTTGAACTGCTGACCGTTGAAGGAGAACGGCCAGCCGCCGTCGCCGCGCTGCGGGGTCTGCTGTGTCTCCGGCTTGGACACGTTCACCTCGCGGTTCAGGGCGGAGACGATGCCGCTGGTGACGGTGCCGGTGAGGCGGTCGGGGGAGCCGATGGCGACGACCTGTTCGCCGACCTTGACGTGGTCGGAGTTGCCGAGGTGGGCGGGCTTGAGGCCACTGGCGCCCTGGAGCTTGATGAGGGCGAGGTCCTTGTCGGGGTCGGTGCCGAGCACCTTGGCCGCGTACTTCTTGCCGTCGCTCATCGTCACCTGGATCTCGGAGGCGCCGCCGACGACGTGGTTGTTGGTGACGATCTCGCCGTCGCCGGTGAGGACGATGCCGGAGCCGGTGCCCTGGCCGGAGGCGGTGCGGGTGTCGATCCGGACGACGGAGGGGCTGTTCTGCTCGGCGACGCCGGCGACGGTGCCGATGCTCGACTGCGAGACGTTGGTGCCGTTGAAGCCGCCGGAGCCGGCGGCGTTCTGGGAGTTCATCAGCTGCTGGACGGCGGCCGCGGTGCCACCGCCGACCACGGCCGCGGCGAGGGCGACGGCGGCCAGCAGCGCGACGGGCTTCTTGGCGCGGGGGGCGGGGGCGGCGGCGTGGGCGGGGCCGTGCGGGGCGGGGCCGTGCGGGGCGGGGCCGTGCGGGGCGGAGCCCCAGGTGGCCCAGCCGCCGTTGCCGGAGCCGGGGCCGGAGCCGGAGCCGGAGCCGTCGGAGGCACCGGCCGCCGGGACGGCCTCGCCCTGGATCACCGGTGGCCGGTGCGCCTCGTGCCAGCCGGGTGCGGCGGGCCGGTAGGCGGGCGGTGGCGGATAGGACCCCGCGGCCTCCTGCGTGAGCCGATCGTCTCCGCGCTGCCAGTCCTCGCCGAAGGGGGCGTGCTGGGTCGGGCGGTGTTCCTGGGGGTACTCGCCTTCGCGGCGGAAGTTCTCGGTCATGGCATGACTCTGGCCACCGTTGATGAGAGCTTCCTGAGTCTGGGCTGAGAAGCCCGACAGAACCGTGTATGCCCGAAATAAGTGCGCTTCCCCGGGGCGCCGGACTCCGCTATCTTGAACGTGTTCAAGTGAACACGTTCAAAATGTGGGGGCGGGGAATGGACGGGGACGTACGCCGGAAGGTGGCCGACCGGCCGTGGAGCTGGGCCGTGGCCGCGGCCCTGGCCGCCGGCGTGATGGCCGCGGTGCTGGTGGGCGTGTCGCGCGGCAGCGCCGCGGCCGTGGTCTTCGAGCTCGTCGTGGCGGGCTCGTTCGCCGTACCGCTGCTGCTGCGCCGCCTGCCGAAGACCTTCGCCGTGGTCTGCCTCGTCGTGGGCGGGGTCGCGCTGCCCTCGGCCGCGCTCATCGCCCTGATGGGTGCGTTCTTCGTCGTCGCGCCGCCGGCGATGCTGCTCACCGCGGCGTTCGCGGACAGCCGGAACTCCCCGGGGGCGGGCTGGGTGGCCGTGGCCCTGGCGGCTTCGGTGCCGGCGACCTGCGGCCTGACGACGCTGTGAGCCCTGGGGCCGGGAGCGCGGCGCGGGCTCACTCCCGCACCGCCGACGGCCTAGCGACAGCCGCAGGAGCGGCGGATCACCAGGGCCGACGGGAACTGCTTCAGCCGCTCGCGCCGGGAGCCCGACACCCGTACGGCGTCGTCCAGGACGAGGTCCACGGCCGCGCGGGCCATCGCCGTACGGTCCGAGGCGATGGTGGTCAGGGGCGGGTCCGTGAGGGCCGCCTCCTTCACGTCGTCGAAGCCCGCCACGGCCAGCTCCCCGGGCACGTCGATCCGCAGCTCGCGCGCGGCCCGCAGCACACCGATGGCCTGGTCGTCCGTGGCGCAGAAGATCGCCGTCGGGCGGTCCGGCCGGGCCAGGACCTCCAGGGCGACCTGGTACGCGTCGTACCGGTTGTACGGGGCCTCGATCAGGCGGCCCTCGGTCGAGCGGCCCGACTCCAGCATGGCCCGGCGCCAGCCCTCGACGTGGTCGGCCACCGGGTCGCCGACCGAGGGGGTGTTCTCGACCCCGCCGATGCAGGCGACGTACTCGTGGCCGTGCTCCAGCAGGTGCCGGGTCGCCATCTGGGCGCCGCCGATGTCGTCCGTGATGACCGCGACGTCGTCGATGGCCTCCGGCCGCTCGTGCAGCAGGACCACCCGCGCGTCCCAGGCCTCGATCTCGCCGGCGGCCTGCTCGCTCATGCCCTGGCTGACCAGGATCAGCCCCGAGACCCGCATGCCGAGGAAGGCCCGCAGGTAGTGGACCTCGCGCTCGGTGCGGTAGTCGGAGTTGCCGACCAGCACCATCTTCCCGCGCTCGGCCGCGGCCTGCTCGACCGCGTGCGCCATCTCCGCGAAGAACGGCTGACGGGCGTCCGGGACGATCATGCCTATGAGGTCGGTGCGCCGTGAGGCCATCGCCTGGGCGACCCGGTCCGGGCGGTAGCCCAGGTCCTTGATCGCGGCGAGGACACGCTCGCGCGTGGCCGGGGCGACCGGCCGGGGTCCGTTGTTGATGACGTAGCTCACGACGGCGGTAGACGTACCCGCAAGTCGTGCAACGTCATCCCGCGTCACCTTGGCCACGTGCGGGAGTCTACGCGGGGTGACCTACCTCTGGGCAGGGCATCCTGCCGAGTGGACGGTCACAGCGGCTTCGGCCGACCGGGTGAGGGCTTCATCCGGAGTGTACGGGGGCCTGGGCGGGCGCCTGGTCGGGCGCCTGCGCGGACCCCTGCGCCGTGGCCTTAGCGGCGGCCTGCGCGGCCGCTTCCGCCGCCGCCCGTTCCACCTTCTCCGGGGTCACGAAGCGGTAGCCGACGTTGCGCACCGTACCGATCAGCGACTCGTGCTCGGGGCCGAGTTTCGCGCGCAGCCGCCGTACGTGCACGTCGACCGTGCGGGTGCCGCCGAAGTAGTCGTAGCCCCAGACCTCCTGCAGCAGCTGCGCACGGGTGAAGACCCGGCCCGGGTGCTGCGCGAGGTACTTGAGCAGCTCGAACTCCTTGAAGGTCAGGTCCAGGACCCGGCCCTTCAGCTTCGCGGAGTACGTGGCCTCGTCGACCGACAGGTCACCGTTGCGGATCTCCATCGGGGAGTCGTCCGAGCCCATCTGCTGCCGGCCGGTGGCCAGCCGCAGCCGTGCCTCGACCTCGGCGGGGCCCGCGGTGTCCAGCAGTACGTCGTCGATGCCCCAGTCGGCGGTGACCGCGGCCAGCCCGCCCTCGGTCACGACCAGGATCAGCGGACAGCCGGGCCCGGTGGAGCGGAGCAGCTGGCACAGCGACCGCACCTGCGGCAGGTCGCGGCGGCCGTCCACGAGGATCACGTCGGCGCCCGGGGTGTCCACGAGCGCCGGCCCCTCGGCGGGGGCCACCCGGACGTTGTGGAGCAGCAGGCCGAGGGCGGGCAGCACCTCGGTGGACGGCTGCAGGGCGTTGGTGAGCAGCAGCAGGGAGCTCATGCCCGACCACCCGCCCCGGTCGGACGGTGGTGCACGGATCGCTGGTCCATCACGTCGGTTCCTCCTCGGTCCCGTCGAGGACGTGCGCGGTACTGCTTCGTACGGTGTCGTTCCCGGTCCCGCCGGCGTCCTCGCGCCCCGCGCCCTGAGGCGTGCGGGGACGGCCGGTGTTCCCGTCTCGTTCAACGTGCTGAAAGCACAAAAGGACCCGGGGGCAACGTTGCCCGGATCCTCTCGCCACGAGAATAGCCCACCGGCCCTTTCGGGGCCGAGGCCTCTTCCGTTTCCGATTCTGTGGTTCCCGCCACGCCCGCACCCCTCGTATGCCCTGGTTTCACCGGATCGGCGGCCCGCCGGGCGGTGCGGTGGGGCCGGCCGGGCGCATCCGGGGCGCGTGGAAGCACGCCGGGGTCGGGCACGCGAGGGGTCATCATGGAGGCCGACGGTAGAGCGTCGAGAGAGCCGACGATAGGAGCTGTGCAGTGGCAACCGGAACCATCCGCTACTGGGCGGCGGCCAAGGCCGCGGCCGGGACTGCGGAGGAGCCGTACTCGGCGGGCACACTGGCCGAGGCGCTCGACGCCGTGCGGGAACGCCACCCCGGGGAGCTGAGCCGGGTCCTGCTGCGCTGCTCCTTCCTGGTGAACGACGAGCCTGTGGGCAAGCGCCCGCACGATGCCGTCCAGCTGACCGAGGGGGGCACCGTCGAGGTGCTCCCGCCGTTCGCGGGCGGGTGAACGGAAACCGATGAGCACGCCCGAGGAACAGCAGCAGCCGCAGCATCACCATCCCCACCCCCATCCCCATCCTCAGCAGGAGCCGGCCCAGGCCCCGGACCCGTACGGGACGCAGACCTGGCAGGCCGACACCTGGGACACCGGCTACCAGCCGGTGCAGCCGCCGCTGGGCGCGGTCCCCGGCCAGCCGGTGGCCCCGGAGGGCTGGTTCCGCGACGAGGCCGCGCCTCAGGCCCCGGACCCGGCCCCGTCGGCCCAGACCGGCGGCCCGTGGCCGGACGGCCCGGGCACGGCCTCCGGCGAGGCGTACCCGGCCCCCCGGGCACAGGCCGGCGGCCCGTGGCCCGGTGACCCGGGCGTGAGCGCCGGTTCGGGTCCCGCCGCCGAGGCGTACCCGTACCCGGCCCCCCAGGCACAGGCCGGCGGCCCGTGGCCGGACGGCTCGGGCACGGGCTCCGGCGAGGCGTACCCGTACCAGCAGGCTCCGGCGGGGCAGCCCGCCGTCCCCGAGGGGTGGTTCCGGGACGAGGCCCCGGCCCCGGCTCCCGTCCAGGACTGGTCCCAGGGGGCGGACGCGGGGTACGCACCCCCGGCCGCGCCGGCGTCGGCGGCGGAGACCGCGTACCTGCCGCCGTACCCCGGCCCGCAGGCCGCCGCGACCGCTTCGACCGCCGCGACCGCTTCGGCCGCCGAGGAGACCGCCTTCCTCCCGCCCTACCATCAGGCTCCGGCTGGGCAGCCCGCCGTCCCCGAGGGGTGGTTCCGGGACGACGCCCCGGCGCCGGCTCCCGCGCAGGACTGGTCCCAGGGCGCCGGGACGGCCGTCTCGGCTGCCGAGACGGCGTTCCTGCCGCCCTACCCGGGCCCCGCGGAGCAGCGGCCGGAGGCGGCCGCCGAGCAGACGGCGTACCTGCCGCCGCAGGCGCCCGCCCCGGCGCCCGCCCCCGAGCCCCTCGCGGACGGCCCGGCCGAGGAGCTGCCCGCGGCTGCCCCTGCTCCCGCTGCCGAGCCGGCGGGCGACGCGGCCTGGTCGCCCCCCACCCTCGGCGGGAACACCCTCCGCGCCGTCGACCCCGCGCAGGCCCGCGCCGAGGGCCGGTCGCCGATCATCGACCCCGGTCCGCAGTCGGCCGTACTGACCGCCGCCCTCGGCCTGCTGATGGCTCTGGCCGCCCTCCTCGGCCAGTACGCCGTGCTCGTCCCGCTGGTCGCCCTCCAGGCGCTCACCGCGGCCGGCTGGTTCCGGCTCAACGGCATGTGGCCGGCCCGCCAGGGCATCGCCCTCGCCTTCGCGGGAGCCCTCGTCGCCGACGTGGCCGTGCTCGCGGTGGACGAGCCGTACGGCCCCGGCGCGATCATCGGGACCCTCGGCGCCTGGGTGCTGATCACCCTCGTCCTGCAGCTCCGCAGCCACGCCGACCCGGACGAGCGCATGTACGGCCTGATGGCCTCGGTGGCCTCCGCCGCCCTGGCCATCGTCTGCGCGGGCTGGCTCACCGCCGGCACCGCCGCGGTCTCCGTCGGCGCGGTGGCCGTCGCGGTGGCCGTGTTCACCCGCGCCCTGCCGCTGCCCACGGCGCCCTCCGTCGGCGTCGCGCTCGCCTCCGCCGCCGGTGCCGGCCTCGTCGTGGGCGGGCTCACCGACGTCGGTGCGGGCGGGGCCCTGGTCGGGCTCGCGGCGGGCGTCTGTGCGCTGATCGGGCTGCGCGTGGCCGCGTACGACTACCCGTCCAAGTTCGTGCACATGACGGCGGGCGTCGCGCTGCCGCTCGCGGTGGCCGCTCCCGCCGTGTACCTGATCGGCCGGGTGGTGAGCTGATCTGTCCCTGACATCGGACGTGGTCCACTAGAAGGCACGTACCGGACTGACGGGGGAGGGGCGCGTGCGGGTTCTGCGTGTCGTCGTGATCATCGGAGTGGTGCTGGGCGCCCTGTTTACCGGGGTGGACCGGTGGGCCGTCGGCTATGCCGAGAACAAGCTGGCCGACCGGATCCAGGCCCGGCAGGGCCTGGCCGGCAGCTCGGAGGTGGAGATCCACGGGTTCCCGTTCCTCACCCAGGCGCTGAGCCACGACCTGGACCGGGTGGACCTGAGGCTCCGGGGCGTCGAGGTGATGGCGGACGGGCGCAAGACCCGTCTCTCGGAGCTCGACGCGAGCTTCCGCGGAGTGAAGATCGACGGGGACTACGCCGGCGGTACCGCCAAACGGGCCGAGGGCTCCGGGCTCATCACGTACGCGGACCTCACTGCGGCCTCGCAGACCGGTGCGACGCTCTCCTACGGCGGGGCGCCCGGCAAGGTGAAGGTCTCCGTGGGGGTGGAGGTGCTCGGCAAGACCCTCACCCGCAGCGTCGTGTCGACCGTCACCCTGGTGGACGCGGAGGGCGGCAAGGGCGGAAAGATCGTCCGGGTACACGCCGACGAGGTGCCGGGCGAGGGCATACCCGGCTGGGAACGGCTCGTGCGCAAGCGGACCGACTTCGACCGCAGTCTCGACGCAGGTCTGCCGGCCGGGCTCCAGCTGACCGCGCTGACCTCGGACGAAGCGGGCGTACACCTCGAACTGGGGGGTTCGGACGTGGTCCTGGCCGGATCGTGAGACGGAGCGGTCCGATCCGCAGAAGGACGGGCCGCCGGACGGCTCCAGGACGGCCCGGGGCGGCCGTGCGCTGCACTCGCATCCCAGTATCCGGACGATCCCGTCTCGGGATATGACACACCGGTGACAGGGCGGCCGATTCGTCCCTACGATCCATGGCTATGAAGCATCAGCAGGCGGACCTCACGAAGCGGCGGGCAGTAGACCTGTGTCGCGTCGCCGCCATGCTCTGTCGATCCATGTGACATGTGAGCGATACCGCTCCATCCGACCGGACGACGGCCGCACGACCGGCCTTTCCCGCGTGACCGCACCCGCCTCCTGATCCCTGACGCCTCCCCGCGCAGGTTCAGATGCGCACCCGTACGCACGCAGAAGCAGCGCAGCACCCGTAATGCCCCCGCACACTGCCCCGGAGGAGAACACCATGAGCCGCAGCGACGTCCTCGTAGACGCCGACTGGGTCGAGGCCCACCTGAACGACGCCAACGTCGTCATCGTCGAGGTGGACGAGGACACGTCCGCGTACGACAAGAACCACATCACCAACGCCGTCCGGATCGACTGGAAGACCGACCTCCAGGACCCGGTCCGCCGCGACTTCGTGGACCAGGAGGGCTTCGAGAAGCTCCTCTCCGCCAAGGGCATCTCCAACGACGACACCGTCGTCCTCTACGGCGGCAACAACAACTGGTTCGCGTCCTACGCCTACTGGTACTTCAAGCTCTACGGCCACCAGGACGTCCGCCTCCTCGACGGCGGCCGCAAGAAGTGGGAGCTCGACTCCCGCGACCTGGTCGACGGCAAGGACGTCCCGAACCGCCCGGCCACCGAGTACAAGGCCAAGGCCCAGGACACCTCCATCCGCGCCTTCCGCGACGACGTGGTGGCCGCGATCGGCAACCAGAACCTGGTCGACGTCCGCTCGCCCGACGAGTTCTCCGGCAAGCTGCTCGCCCCGGCGCACCTGCCGCAGGAGCAGTCGCAGCGTCCCGGCCACGTGCCGAGCGCCCGCAACATCCCGTGGTCGAAGAACGCCAACGACGACGGCACCTTCAAGTCCGACGAAGAGCTGACCGCCCTCTACGAGGCCGAGCAGGTCGACCTGGCGAAGGACACCATCGCCTACTGCCGCATCGGTGAGCGCTCCGCGCTCACGTGGTTCGTGCTGCACGAGCTCCTGGGCCAGGAGAACGTCAAGAACTACGACGGCTCCTGGACCGAGTACGGCTCGCTGGTCGGCGTGCCGATCGAGCTCGGCGCCAACAAGTAATCCCGGCCGGGCACGCGACGCCCGCCCCTCGTAGCAGCAGAACCTCTCTAGGACAGGACAGAGAACATGTGTGGAGCACAGATCGGCGGGCCTTCCCTCGACACGCTGAAGCCCGGTGAGACCGCGATCCAGGGCCAGGTCACCCAGGGCGGCGAGCCGGTGTCCGGCTACGTCCGCCTGCTGGACTCGACCGGCGAGTTCACCGCCGAGGTCCCGACCTCGGCCACCGGCCAGTTCCGCTTCTACGCGGCCCCCGGCTCGTGGACGCTGCGCGCGCTCGTCCCGGGCGCCAAGGCCGACCGCGCCGTCGTGGTCGCCGAGGCCGGCGGCGTGACGGACGTGGCGATCGCGGTCTGACCGACCGTGCTCGCGCACCGCGGCACCGAATGACCGGCCGAAGGGCCGCACCCCGGGGGTTTGGACGCCACTGGACGGGGTGCGGCCCTTCGTGCCGTCATCCGCCCGCGGCCCTTGTGCGCGGCGGGCGCGGTCCTACCCTGGAGCTATGTACGCCAGGCGTAGGCGCGCCTACTTCCTGCTCATGGGCGGATGCCTGATCCTCTTCGTTTCCGCCTGGTCCTTCGTGCGCCTGTTCTCGGTGGAGGCCGCGGTGGCCATGTGCGTGGTCGCCATGGTCATCCCGCCGGTCGCCGCGATGGTCGCGAACCGGCGCGGCCCGGACGACCGCTGGTGGGACGACCCCTCGGGCGATCCGAAGTCGGACGAGTGGTGGGACGAGCTGGACGGCAAGCGGCGCCACGAGGACTGAACCGGAGGCCGCCCCGGGACCGGACCGGACCCGGTGAGATAAGAATGTAATAAGCATCCATACAACTGCTCCCCCCTGAGTCGGGTCATGGATACGCGCGGGTAATCAACCCGCGCCTCATGTCCTGTGGGGGGACCCTTTTGGAACACGAACAGACCATCCCCGAGCAGCGGGAAGAGGCGGATACAGCCCCCGCCCCGGACAATCCGCCCCGCCGCCGGGGCCGTACGCCCCTCCTGATCGCGAGCGCGGCCGCCCTGGGCGTCCTCGCGGGCGCGATCACCGGCTACGCGATCCAGTACCACCGCGAACCGACGCCCCTGCCGCCGCTGGCCCAGCAGAAGCTGGTGACGCCGAAGGCGCTCGCGCCGGACGACGCGACGACGAACAAGACGATCAACGCCAACCGCTGGCACAAGACGGACGACGACCTCACCAAGCTCCTCATCGAGGCCCCGGACGGGGCCAAGGAACTGGCCGGCGGCTACGACACCCTCGACTCGTTCTCGACGACTTTCGAGCGCCCGGACGGAGCCCTGCGCGGGTTCGCGAACGACGGCTTCCGCCGGATCGCGACGAAGGTGTGGCAGGACGACAGGGTTCTCGTCGAGGTCCGGCTGATCCAGTTCGACGACTTCTCCGGTGCCGACGAGTACCAGCGGGAGCAGTCCCACTACATGCCGGAGAAGAAGTTCGCGGGCAACGACGGCGTCGCGATCCCCGGCGTCCCCGCGGACCTCGGGCACGTGTGGATCAACTCCGAGACCCACGAGAAGCCTGGGTACTACCCGGTCCGCGAAGCCCGGGCGCTCGCGCGCCGGGGCGACGTGGTCGTCGACATCTTCTACTACGACAACCGCGCCAAGATCGCCGAGGGCGATGTCATCGACCTGGCGAAGCGACAGCTGGAGCGACTGTGACCGAGCCGCAGAACGACAACACCGCGGCGCCGGTCCCGGCCACAGAGGCGCCCGAGATCTCTGCTGCAGCCCCGATCGAGGCCGCTGCGGAGCCCACCGCTCCCGAGGCCACCGCCGGCGGGGCTGCCGCTCCCGCGGGGGCTCCGGTCGAAGGGGCCGCGCCGGCGGAGCCCGCGCGTACGGGCAGCCGCAGGAAGGCCGCGCTCGTCGCGGCCGGTGTGGCCGCCGCCGTCCTCGTGGGCGGCGGTATCTGGGGGGCCACCGCGATCGCGGGCGCCGACCGGACCGCGCCCACGGCCTACTGGGTGCCCCGCGGCGTGACGACGGAGAAGACGGAAGAACCGGGACCTGTTCCCGTGAACGCCCTCTCGGGCAAACTGCTCCCCCTCCCGAGCGGCTTCTCGCCGGGCCCGGACCTGGGCGGCGACGGCAACAACTTCTTCGTCTCCGGCGAGAAGGCCGTCGAGGGTTTCAAGGAGGCCCGCAAGGGCCTGTCCAGCTCGGAACGCAAGAAGCGCGACGACATGCTGGCCGACCTCAAGCTCAAGGGCCTGGCGGGGCGCAGCTACGTCAAGGGCAACGGCGACATGGTCACGGAGGTCCGCATCATGCAGGCCGACCCGCAGGCCCTGGGACCGTTCTCCGAAGTCTCCAAGAAGCTGATCGACCTCATCGGCGGTGACCACGACGCACCGAAAGTCGACGGTTTCCCGAACGCCAAGTGCTCGCTGCTGCCCGTCGGCGAGGAGAAGGAGGAGAAGATCGACTCCCTCTACTGCGTTTCGGTCGAGGGCGATGTGATGGTCAACTTCCGGGCGTACGGGCCCAAGCCCTCCTTCAAGACGTCCGACGCCACCGCGTTCCTCAAGAACCAGCTGAGCCACCTGAAGTCCCCCGGGGAGTCCGCGTGACCGAGCAGAACACCACCGGACCGGCCCCGGAGACCGTCGAGACCGGCAAGGCCGCCGATACCGCCGACACCGTCGAGGCGACCGAAACGGCCGGGGGCCCGCAGGACCAGGTGCCCGCCGAGGCCCCCCAGGCCTCCGCGCCCAAGGACCGCCGCAAGCTGTTCGCCCTGCTGCGCTGGACCGCCGCCGTCCTCGTCTTCGGAGCCGTCGGCACGGGCGTCGCGTACGGGATCACCCAGCCCGAGCGCACCGGCATCCCCGGCCTGTCCACCAAGGACGACGGCCGCTGGGTCTACCCGGCGCTGGTCAAGCCGACCCTGCCGCCCGGTGCCGCCCTGCCCTTCGCCAAGGACAACCCGGACGGCATCCACTACGCGGGCCTGACCGAACTGCTCCTCCCGGCCCCGAAGGGATCGACGCCCGACTCCACGCTGAAGCTGGAGAAGGACTCGGTGGTGTCCGTGGACACCTTCCTGGAGGAGTACGAGCCGACCGCACGCGAAAAGATGAAGCAGGGGTTCGCCAACGACGGCCTGCGCCAGATCGTGGCGCGCGGCTGGACCACCCCCGACGGCACCCGCACCCGGATCTACCTGCTGCGTTTCCACGCCTCGGGATTCGCCGACGCCTTCAGGGGCTGTGGCCAGTACATGCGCCTGAACGGCGTCAACCGGATCGAGCCGGACATCGCCTGGTCAAAGGCCAAGGTCAGCCAGTCCGGGGGCCCGGACGCCACCGACGTGACGGTCCAGGCGGAATCCACCCCGTTCGGCGACGAGCAGATCAAGGCCGGGTGCATCCAGTCCGGTGACGTCCAGGGCGTGATCCTCCAGTCCCGCAAGGGCCAGGTGGCCACCGTCCCCCTGCACCAGACGGTGATCCTCCAGCACCAGCTCCTCGGCTGACCCCCGCTACGGCCCACCTCACACAGTGCGCCGGTCCCCGGGCCAGTAGGCTTGGGGACCGGCCCCGTACAGCCCCAGAAACGAATTCCGAGGAGCACCCCGTGCTTGAGGCAGTCTTCACCTCCCTGCTGGTCCTGGTCTGCGTCGGCGTCTTGGCCTTCACCGGCCTGGCGGTCAAGAAGCTGTACCAGGGTCAGCGCTGAGCCCCGGCTCCCCAGCCGGCCCAGCAGACCGCCCCGGAACCCCTCCCACAGACCTGAGCAGCCATTCATGATCCAGATCCCGTCCGACCTGAACCCCGGCCTCGTCCCCCTGGCCTTCCTCCTCGGCACCTGGGAGGGCGCGGGAGTCTTCGACTTCCCCGGTGAGGAGAAGTGCAACTTCGGCCAGGAAGTCGTCTTCAGCCACGACGGCCGGGACTTCCTGGGGTACACCTCCCACACCTGGGTCCTCGACGCCGAGGGCAACAAGGTGCGGCCGCTGGAGTCCGAGTCCGGTTACTGGCGCATCGACAAGGACCGCAAGGTCGAGGTCGTCATGGTCCGCGACCAGGGCGTCGTCGAGGTCTGGTACGGCGATCTCGCCGACCAGAAGCCGCAGATCGACCTCGTGACGGACGCCGTCGCCCGCACCGCGGCCTCCGGCCCGTACAGCGGTGGCAAGCGCCTCTACGGCTACGTCAAGAGCGACCTGATGTGGGTCGGCGAGAAGGCCACGCCCGACGTCGAGCTGCGTCCGTACATGTCGGCCCAGCTGAAGAAGGTCGTCACGCCCGAGGAGGTCGCCGAGATGGCGCGCAACCTCCCGGACATGCCGGACGACGGCATCGCGTTCTTCCGCTGAGGCGCCGATCCGCGCGTTCCGGGAAGGGGACCGGGGGCCGCCCCCGGTCCCCTTCCCGCGCTTACACTGGCGGGGTGGTCAGCACCGAGAGCGCCGAGAACCCCGAGGGCACGGACTGGAAGAGCGACCTGCGGCAGCGCGGTTACCGGCTGACACCGCAGCGCCAGCTCGTGCTGGAAGCCGTCGACACCCTGGAGCACGCCACCCCGGACGAGATCCTCGCCCAGGTCCGCAAGACCGCCTCCGGGGTCAACATCTCCACCGTCTACCGCACGCTGGAGCTCCTCGAGGAGCTGGGCCTCGTCTCGCACGCCCATCTCGGGCACGGCGCTCCCACCTACCACCTCGCCGACCGGCACCACCACATCCACCTCGTCTGCCGCGACTGCGCGGACGTCATCGAGGCGGACGTGGACATCGCCGCCGACTTCACCGCGAAGCTGCGCGCCACCTTCGGTTTCGAGACCGACATGAAGCACTTCGCGATCTTCGGGCTGTGCAAGAAGTGTTCCGCCAAACACCGTGACGGCCACGCGTAGCGGAGTCGTACGCTTGGTCCCATGACCAGCAGCCCCTTGCTCCACCTCCCCGGCGCCGTGCAGGCCGAAGGCCGCGACGAGGGCGTCGCCGCCCACTACGGCGAGCTGTACGGCGAACAGCGCGCCCTCGCCGACGGCCGCGGCTTCGTCGACCTCTCGCACCGCGGAGTCGTCACCGTCAGCGGTCCGGAGCGGCTGAGCTGGCTGCACCTGCTGCTCACCCAGCACCTCACCGAACTGCCCGCGGGCCAGGCCACCGAGGCGCTCATCCTCTCGGCGAACGGCCACATCGAGCACGCGCTCTACCTCGTCGACGACGGCGAGACCACGTGGGCGCACGTCGAGCCCGGCACCCAGGGGGAGCTGCTCGCCTACCTGGAGGCGATGAAGTTCTTCTACCGGGTCGAAATCGCCGACCGCACCGACGAGTTCGCCGTCGTGCACCTGCCGGCCGGGTCCATCGCCGAGGTGCCCAAGGAGTTCACCGTCCGGGAGACCGCGCACGGCCGCGACGTGTTCCTGCCCCGCCCCGAGCTGGAGGCCTTCGCCGCCGCGCACGGCCCGGCCGCCGGCCTCCTCGCCTACGAGGCCCTGCGCGTCGAGGCGCACCGGCCGCGGCTCGGCCTGGAGACCGACCACCGGACCATCCCGCACGAGCTGGGCTGGATCGGCACCGCCGTCCACCTCCAGAAGGGCTGCTACCGCGGCCAGGAGACGGTGGCCCGCGTCCACAACCTGGGGAAGCCCCCGCGCCGCCTGGTCTTCCTGCACCTGGACGGCTCCGAGGTGGTCCTCCCGGCGCACGGCGCACCCGTACGGCTCGCCGCCGACGGGGAGGAGGGCCGGCAGCTGGGCTTCGTGACCACCGCCGTACGCCACCACGAGCTCGGCCCGATCGCGCTCGCGCTGGTCAAGCGGAACGTGCCGGTGGACGCGCCGCTGCTGGTCGGCGGGACGGCCGCAGCGCAGGAGGTCGTCGTAGCGCCGTAGGCGCCGTGGCGGCGGTACTAGATGTCGATGACGATGGTGAACGGGCCGTGGTTGGTCAGCGAGACCCGCATGTCCGCGCCGAACCGGCCCGTCTCCACCGTCGCGCCCAGTGCCCGCAGCTGCGCCACGACCTCGTCGACCAGCGGCTCGGCGACGGGTCCGGGCGCGGCCGCGTTCCAGGTGGGGCGGCGGCCCTTGCGGGCGTCGCCGTAGAGCGTGAACTGGGAGATCACCAGCAGCGGGGCGTTCACGTCGCTGCAGGACTTCTCGGCCTCCAGGATCCGCACCGACCACAGCTTGCGCGCCAGCAGCGCCGCCTTCTCCGGCGTGTCCTCGTGGGTCACCCCCACCAGCACGCACAGCCCCTCGCCGACGATCTCGCCCACGGTCTCGCCGCCCACGACGACGCTCGCGCCGTCCACCCTCTGCACTACAGCTCGCATACCACCTGTGTATCAGGGTTGCACCCAACCGGGGCCGATCGGGTGGAGTACGACTGCGTCGGGGCCACGGAGAGTGGCACCATGCACGCAGGCGGTGCGGGTGCGCCGCACCGGTCGAGGGGACGGACTCGTTCGTATGAATACTTCTGGTACCTCCGTACCTGCATCACCCGCCTCCGTCGCAGCTGCCGCGGTACGACCGCCCGCGCAGCGCACCGGCGAACAGCCGGGGCCGGAGGACCCCACCACCGGGCTCGGGCTGCCCGAACTGCGCGCGCTGCGCCGGGACGCGCAGCGTGACGAGGCCGATCTGAGCTACGTACGGCGGCTGCTCCAGGGGCGTATCGACATCCTGCGGGCCGAACTCGCCCGGCGCGCCGACCCCGAGGCGCCCGTGGTGGACCGGCTCTCGGAGATCCTCGCCGACGCCCCCTCCAGCCGCAGCGCCTCCGCCCGGCACGTCACGCTCGGCACCCCGCACAGCGAGGAGTACCGCCTGCTGGCTGCGGAGATGCTGGCCGACGTCGAGCTGTCGGACCTCAGCGCCCGCACGGACGGCGAACTGTACGAGGGGATGGGCAAGCTGGTCCGCTACGAGCAGCAGGTCTCGCGGCGCCGGCAGCAGCTCCAGCGGACGGTGGACGAGTGCAGCGCGGAGATCACCCGGCGCTACCGGGAGGGAGAAGCGCAGGTCGACGACCTGCTGGCGTAGGCGGCCCGGGGAAGGGAGGGCGCTCGGGCGGGCCGAAAATCCGGCGACCGGGGGAGGGCCCGCCGATTAGCGTGACGGCCATGAGTGCAGACGTCCGGCCGATCGCCGAATCCGAACTCCCCGACTGGCTGCGGACCGTGAACACCGGTTTCCTGACGGCCTCCCGTGTCACCGGCTCCGACGTGGCCCAGCGGGCCAAGTACAACGACCTCGCCCGGACGGTGGGCGCGTTCGACTCCGAAACCGGCCGCTGCGTCGCCGCCTTCCGCTCCTTCGCGCAGCAACTCACCGTGCCCGGCGGGGCGTCCGTCCCCTCCAGCGCCGTCTCCAACGTCGGCGTGCTGCCCACGCACCGCCGCCAGGGGCTGCTGTCACGGATGATGGCCCGCGAGCTGGCCGCCGCCAAGGCGCGCGGCGACGTGCTGTCGACGCTGATCGCCGCCGAGTACCCGATCTACGGGCGGTACGGCTACGGCCCCGCGGCCTCCGTTTCGGAATGGGAGATCGACGTACCGCGCACCGGACTGGACCCGCGCACGGCCGTTCCCCTGGAGGGCGGCCGGATCGATCTGGTCGACGTGGAGGAGGTCCGGCGGGTGGGCCCGGAGCTGCACGAACGGCTGCGGGCGCGCACCCACGGCGCCGTGAACCGGGACGAACGCTGGTGGAACCTGGCGACGGGCGTGGAGGAGATGTCCTACCGCCCGTACAAGGAGAAGTTCCACGCGGTGTACCGGACGGCGGCCGGTGAGGTGGCCGGGCTGGTCGTGTACGGGGTCGACGACCACTGGACGGACGCGAAGCTCCCGCAGAACACCGTGCGGGTCAAGGACCTGCTGGCGGTCACGCCGCAGGCGGAGCGGGCGCTGTGGCGGTTCCTGTGCTCCATCGACTGGGTGACGAAGGTGCGCACCGGCTACCGGGCCCCCGACGACCTGGTCGCCGACCTGCTGCCCGACCCGCGCTCGGCCCGGATCGTCACGGCCGCGGACTTCCTGTGGGTGCGGCTGCTGGACGTCGTACGGGCCCTGGGCGCGCGGACGTACGCCGCGCCGGGGATCCTCGTACTGGAGGTCGCGGACGAGGCGGGCCTGGCGGACGGCCGCTACCGGCTGGACGCGGCCACCGGCGCGTGCGAGCGGACCACGGAACCGGCGGACCTGGGCCTGGACGTGTCCGCGCTCGGCTCGCTCTACCTGGGCGACGGGTCGGCGGTACGGCTGGCCGCGCTCGGCCGGGTGACGGAGCTGCGGCCGGGGGCGGCGGAGCTGGCGGACGCGGTGTTCCGCACGGCCCGCCGGCCGTGGTGCCCGGACGTGTTCTGACAACTGACAACTGACAACTGACGACGGACGACTGAGGACAGGTCTACTTGACGAACTCGATGTCACTGGTGGAAGCCCTGCGCGCGGCAGGCTGCGTCTTCGCCGAGGAGGAGGCGGAGTTGCTGGGCGGGGCCGCCCGGGACGAGGCGCACCTGGCGCAGCTGCTGGCCCGCCGGGTCGGCGGCGAACCGCTGGAACACGTCGTGGGATGGGCGGAGTTCTGCGGGCTGCGCATGGAGGTGGGCGCGGGGGCCTTCGTACCGCGCCGGCGCACCGAGTTCCTGGTGGCGCAGGCCGTGACGCCGGCCCGGCCCGGCGCGGTGGTGCTCGACCTGTGCTGCGGGGTCGGCGCCCTGGGCGCGGCGGTGGCGGCGCGGACCCCGGGCGGGGTGGAGCTGCACGTGGCGGACGTGGACCCGGCGGCGCTGGCGTACGCGCGGCGCAACGTGGCACCGTACGGCGGCACGGTGTGGGAGGGCGACCTGTACGAGCCGCTCCCCGCCTCCCTGCTCGGCCGGGTGGACGTGCTGGTCGTCAACGCCCCGTACGTGCCCACGGAGGAGATCGGCCTCATGCCGCCGGAGGCGCGGGACCACGAACCGCGGGTTTCCCTCGACGGGGGCGCGGACGGCCTGGACCTCCACCGCCGGGTCGCGGCGGACGCCCCGCGCTGGCTGTCCCCGGGCGGCCGCCTGCTGATCGAGACGAGCGCCCGCCAGTCGCCGTCGACGGCGGCGGCCCTGACCTCGGCGGGTCTCACGACCCGGGTGGTCACCTCGGAGGAGTTCTACGCGACGGTGGTCGTCGCCGGGGCCTGAACCGGGTCAGGGCATCGCCGGGGCCCGCGCGGCGGACGTTCCCCGCCGCCGCGCGTGGGCGAGCCGCACCCGCACCTCGCGCGGACTCCGCGGCCGGTGGCCGGGCCCGCCGGGGCGGCGCCGCGAAGGCGTCCCCGGCGGGCAGCAGTCCGGTCAGCCGTGCGCAGACCGCAGCGTCCAGGCGACGTCGTAGTCGCGGTGGTCGCGGTAGGCCATGGCCAGTGCGCGCACCGCCTGGTGGAGGGCGTCGCGGGCCGGACCGGGCTGGGCCTGCTCGAACAGGTCGAGCACCATGCGCCGCGCGGCTGTGTTCTCCAGGGCGTCCGTCGGCCCCCAGGTGGCGATCTGGTCGGCCACGTCCCGCAGCGGGCAGGCCACGACCAGCTCGTCGTGGTCGTCCACGACGTTCTGACTGCGGGCCGGCCGGTGCCGCCAGCGGGTCAGTCCGGCCGCGCCCGCCGTTTCCTCCTCCTCGTCCAGCCGGGCGTGGAGGAAGGCGACGACCGGCTCGTGGCCGTGCTCCTCGGGATCGCGCGGCTGACGACGAGGGCCGAGCGCCGGGTCGTCGTCGGGGCAGTAGGTCAGCCAGCCGGTCTCACCGCGTACCAGCACACCGCCGCCGGGCGGAACGTACGTCGCGCACAACTCGCCGGCGCACAGAGCGCCGTACCTGTTCGTCGCCATGGCCCCCATCCTGCCAACCCGTCGTCACCCGGTCGGCGGCGGCCAGGAGTGGGAGATGTTGCAAGCGGCTGCTTGCAAAAGTTAGCAACGTGCGGCAGGGTGGGGGCATGGCATCGCTCAGCGTCGGAAACCTCGGCGAGTACCTCCGTGAGCAGCGTCGACAGGCCCAGCTCTCGCTGCGGCAGCTGGCCGACGCGGCGGGGGTGTCGAATCCGTACCTGAGCCAGATCGAGCGCGGGCTGCGCAAGCCGAGCGCGGAGATCCTGCAGCAGCTGGCCAAGGCGCTGCGGATTTCCGCGGAGACGCTGTACGTGCAAGCCGGGATCCTGGATGAGCGGGACCGGGACGAGGTGGAAACGCGGGCCGTCATCCTCGCCGACCCGTCCATCAACGAGCGGCAGAAGCAGGTGCTGCTCCAGATCTACGAGTCGTTCCGCAAGGAGAACGCGCTCGATGCGCCGGCGGCCCCGGCGCCGACCGGCGAGATGCCGCCGAAGACGAACTGAAATTGATCCGGGAGGACCAGCCACATGGCCATCGCCGATGACCTGAAGAAGACCCTCACCGACCCCACCCCGCTCTACTTCGCCGCCGGCACCGCGGACCTCGCGGTGCAGCAGGCCAAGAAGGTGCCGGGGCTCATCGAGCAGCTGCGCGCGGAGGCCCCCTCGCGCATCGAGGCCGTGAAGAACACCGACCCGAAGGTCGTGCAGGAGAAGGCGAAGGAAGCGGCCCGGGAGGCGCAGGAGGCGGTCACCGCCAAGGTCGCCGAGGTGCTCGGTGCGATCGACCCCAAGAAGCTCGGGGAGACCGCCCAGGACCTGGCGCTGCGCGGGGTCGGCGTAGCGGCGGAGTACGCCGTCCGCGCCAAGGAGACCTACGACAAGGTCGCCGAGCACGGCGAGCAGGCCGTGCGCGCCTGGCGGGGCGAGGTCTCCGAGGAGATCGTCGACATCGCCGTGGCCGTGGAGCCCGCGCCGGAGACGGAGCCCGCCGCCGCCGAGCCGGCCGCGGAGCCCGCCGCCGAGGCCGCGCCCAAGAAGGCCTCCGCGCGCAAGACCACGGCGAAGAAGGCCACGGCCGAAGCGTAAGAGCGTGGCGGGCCGGGCACCTGGAGGGTGTCCGGCCCGTTGTGGTTCATGAGGGCACCTGTGCCGGTAGCGTGGAATGCGCAGGCAGGCATGCGTGCGGGTACGTGCAGCGGAGAAGAGGGCGGTCGAAGCGATGCTGATGAACGGGTTCGATAACGGGGTGCTCCCGTTGCTCGGGTTCGCCATGCTGGCGCTCGCCGTCGTGGCCTTCGTGTTCGCGCTGCTTGCGCGTGACGACGCCTACCGGGCGGCCGACAAGCAGACCAAGACCTTCTGGCTGGTCATCCTCGGCGTCACGGTCCTCGTGGACTTCTTTTTGGCGTCGATGCTGTTCCTGACGATCGCCGGACTGGTCGCGACCATCGTCTTCCTCGTCGACGTCCGCCCGGCCCTCAAGCAGGTCTCGGGCGGTGGCCGGCGCAGCGGCGGCAGCAGCAGCGACGGACCGTACGGTCCCTACAACGGCGGGCGGTAGGCGGCGCTCCGCGGCCGCCCGGCGGCCCTCAGGCCTCGGCGCGCGAGAGCAGGACGACGGCCACGTCGTCGGTGAGCTCGCCGCCGTTGAGACGGCGGGCCTCGGTGACGGACGCCTCCAGCAGGCCCTCGCCGCTCAGGCCGTGGTCCAGGTGGCGGTTGATCATCTCGACCATGCCGTCCTGCCCGAGGCGCTCCCTGCCCTCGCCGACCCTGCCCTCGATCAGGCCGTCCGTGTAGAGCATCAGGCTCCACGTGCCCCCGAGTTCGACCTGGCGGCGCGGCCAGCGGGCGCGCGGCAGCAGCCCGAGTGCCGGGCCGCTGTTCTCGTACGGGAGCAGGCGCGCGGGGCGGCCCGGCCTGGACACCAGCGGGGCCGGGTGGCCGGCCAGGCACAGGCCCGCGTGGCGGCCGTCGGGGGAGATGTCGACCGTGCACAGCGTCGCGAAGATCTCCTCGCACGGGCGCTCCACCTCCAGGACCTGCTGGAGGGTGGCCAGCAGGTCGTCGCCGCACAGGCCGGCCAGGGTCAGGGCGCGCCAGGCGATGCGGAGCTCGACGCCGAGGGCGGCTTCGTCGGGGCCGTGGCCGCAGACGTCGCCGATCATGGCGTGGACGGTGCCGTCGGGGGTGCGGACGGCGTCGTAGAAGTCGCCGCCGAGGAGGGCCCGGCTGCGGCCGGGGCGGTAGCGGGCGGCGAAGCGGAGGTCCGAGCCTTCGAGGAGGGGCGTGGGGAGCAGGCCGCGCTCCAGGCGGGCGTTCTCCTGGGCGCGCAGTTTCGATTCTGCAAGCTTGTACTGGGCGATGTCCGCCCGTTTTCTCTCCACCGCGTAGCGGATGGCGCGGCTCAGCAGCCGGCCGTCGAGCTCGTCGCGGAAGAGGTAGTCCTGGGCGCCGACCCGGACGGCCTCGGCGGCGCGCTCGGCGTCGGCCTCGGAGGTGAGGACGAGCACGGCGTGGCGGGGGGCGAGACGCAGGACCTGGCGGAGGATCGCGAGCTGGTCGACGGCGGTGGCCGTCGCGCTCGCCCGGGGGCTCGTCTCCGGCAGGGACAGGTCGAGCAGGATGCAGTGCACGTCGGGGGTGAGCAGGCGCTCGGCCTCGACGAGGTTGCGGGCGGTGCGGAGCCGGATGCGGTGGCCGTCGGAATCGAGGATCTCGGGGACGGTGAGGCCGCCGGCCGGGTCGTCCTCGATGACGAGGAGGGTCAGCGGGGTCGCGTGCGGGGTCGCCGTCGCCGTGGCCGTGGCTGTGGCTGTGGCTGTGGCTGTGGCTGTGGCCGTCGCCGTCGCCGTGGCCGGGCCGGGGACGCCGGGGGCGCCTGCGGTGGTGGCCGCCGTGTGGTGCAGAACGGCCTGACCGCTCGCCTCGGCAGGGGTCTCCCGCTGCCTCGGTACGGGTACGGGCATCGTCTCCGGTTCCTTCCCTCCCCCCGAGGATGGTGCGGTCGTCCGGCCGACCCTAGCGGCCGGGCCGGGCGAGCGGAATGCCGGTGTGGACCGGGAGCTCCGGCATATGCCGTTATCACGGGGGAAATTCGGTCTCACTGGATGACAAACGTCACGATGGGCCGTGGTCCGTCCCGTCTGCCGAGACGTATCCGGGCCCGAGTTGGTTGCCTGGTTCAGGATGATCCGGGCAATTCTTACCGCATCCCCTGATGTCGGGCTTTTCGGCGCCGCCGGCCGGGCCGGGCCGGGTGTGGGTGCGGGCCCGTGGCATCCCGGCGGCCCTTGGGCGCGGCCCGAACCGGGGTGCCGCTGCGCGGAGCTGTCCCCTACCCGCCCTTCCACCGTTCCCTGGGGCTCCGCCCCAGACCCCGCGCCTCAAACGCCGGCGAGGCTGGAGAGGCCCAGCTGCCGCTGGGGCGCGGCTGAAAGACCCGGGGCTCTGCCCCGGACCCCGGTCCTCAAACGCCGGACGGCTGGATGGCCCGGCCAGGCCCGCAGGGCAGGGGCCGCACAGGCAGCCCCGCCCCAGCCGCCCCCAGGGCGACCCGCACCAAGCCCGCCCGAGCCGCCCGCAGGCGACCCGGAGCGGAGGGTGCCCGAGCCGCCCGCAGGGGACCCGGAGCGGAGGGTGCCCGAGTCGCCCGCCGGTGACCCGCACCAAGCCGGCCCCAGCCGCCCCCAGGGTGACCCGCACCGGAGGCCGCCCGGGCCCGCCCGCAGGGGCCCGCACCCGCAGCGGAGGCCGCCCGGGGCCCGCCCGCAGGGGACCCGGAGCGGAGGGTGCCCGGGGGAGGGTTATGCGTCCGGGCGGACCACCGCCTTGATCGGCATCGAGCCCGCGCCCGCGATCGTGACGTTGCGGCCCGGGCGCGGGGCGTGGACCATCGCGCCGTCGCCGATGTACATCCCGACGTGGCTCGCGTCGTCGAAGTAGATGATCAGATCACCGGGCCGCATGTCCTTCAGTGCGACCTTCGGCAGCAGCCGCAGCTGCTCCTGCGAGGTGCGCGGGATGCCCTTGCCGGCCGCCCGCCAGGCCTGGGAGGTCAGTCCCGAGCAGTCGTACGAACTGGGCCCCACGGCGCCCCAGACGTACGGCTTGCCGATCTGCGCGGTGGCGAACTGCACGGCCCGCTTGCCCGCTTCCGTCGCCGTGCCGTTGATGTCCTTCAGCGCGCCCGACGACAGCCACGCCGTCTGCGCCTTGTACTGCGCCTCCTGTTCGAGCTGGATCAGCCGGGCCTTCTCCTCGGCCTTCAGCTTGCTCTCCAGCTCCTCCGCCGCCTTGATCTTCCCCTCGATCTCCTTCTTGGCGGCTTCCTGCTTGACCCGGTTCTCCTCCAGGACGGCCCAGCGAGCGCTCGCGTCCGCCGCGTACCGCTTCAAGTCGTTCTGGGTGGAGTCCAGTTCGGAGAGCATGCTGGAGGTGGCCTTCTCGCCCTGCCGCAACCGGCCCGCCCCGTCGAGGAACTGCGTGGGGCTTCCGCTCAACGCCAGCTGCGCGCCCGGCGGCAGGCCGCCCGAGCGGTACTGGGCGCGCGCGGCGGCGCCCGCACGGCTCTTGAGGGTGTCGATCCGGGCCTGCCCGGCCTGGATCAGGTTGGCCAGCTCGACGATCTTCTCCGACTGGGCCTTGGTCTCGGCCTCGGCCTGGTTGTAGGCGTCGGTGGCGGCGCCCGCCTGGTGGTAGAGGTCCTCTATCTCCTTGTGGACCTGCTCCAGGGACTTGGTCCCCGGCTCCGGCGCGGGCGCGGCCGGCGCGGCGGGTGCCCCCGGCGCCGCGTACGCCATGCCCGTCGCAAGGCCCGGCGCGGTCAATATCGCCATCGCGCACAGCAGTACGAGTGCGCTCGCGCCACGCCTTTGCCTCACGGCCACCATGGTCCCCCCAGGCTCCATAACTGACTATCCATCAGTAACTTGTCATCGCCTTCGGGATGGTGTCACGAGTCGATGAATTGCAACAGCCTTGTGGATGTCCGTCCGGATCAGGACGGATTCATTTCAGCCCCACCACCCCCGCCGACTCAACGGGCCACCCGGAGCACCGGTTCCCCGGCCCGCCGTATTCACCCCACCGGGCGCAAGGCCTCCCAGCGCACCGTCAGTTCCCCCTGGCGCCACCGCCGCGGACCGTCCGCCAGCGGCCAGTCCGCTGCCAGGTCCCGCGCCGTCCGGATCCAGCGCTGCCTCGCCCCGTACGAGGCGTACGGGGCCGCCGCCGCCCACGCCCGGTCGAAGTCCCGCAGGAAGGCGTGCACCGGCTCGCCCGGCACGTTCCGGTGGATCAGCGCCTTGGGCAGCCGCTCCGCCAGGTCCGAGGGCCGCTCCAGGGAGCCCAGCCGGGTCGCGAACGTCACCGTGCGCGGCCCCTCCGGGCCCAGCGCCACCCACACGTGCCGCCGCCCGATCTCGTCGCAGGTGCCCTCCACGAGCAGCCCGTCGGGGGCCAGCCGTGCGCACAGCCGCGCCCAGACCTCCGCGACCCGCTCCTCGTCGTACTGGCGCAGCACGTTCGCCGCGCGGATCAGTGCCGCTCTCTCCCCGCCGTCCAGCGGCACCTCGAAGCCGCCGTGCCGGAAGCTCAGCCCCTCCCGCTCGTACGGCTTCGCCCCCGCGACCCGCGCCGGCTCGATCTCGATGCCGACCACCCGCACCCGCGGCGCCGCCTCCCGCAGCCGTGCCAGCAGCTCGACCGCCGTCCACGGCGCGGCCCCGTAGCCGAGGTCGACGGCGACCGGCGCGTCCGCGCGCCGCAGCGCGGCCCCGTGCGCGGCGGCGATCCAGCGGTCCATGCGCCGCAACCGGTTCGGGTTCGTCGTCCCGCGCGTCACCGTGCCCACGGGGCGGCCGTGCTTCTGGCCGGAGCCATGGCTGGGCGAGGGGGACGGGGTGCTGCGGGAGGCCATGAGCCGAGGTTAAGCGGAGGGCCCGCACCGCGGGAAAACCGGTCCCCGGCCCAGCGGCGCCCTGACCTCCGCAAGAAAAATCGCGGAATCCCCGGTCATCCCGGAATGCGCGGGACCGCCATCCGGGTTGCACTCCTTGAAGGGTGCCCCGTGCGCTCCCGTCCGCATGCCCGCCAGCCGGTCAGTCAGAGCGTCGTCGTCCGAGCGAGAGGAACTGCTCCCTTGAGCCAGTACGTGTCCCGCATCGGCGGCAGTATCGGCGGCCGCCTCGCCGCCGCCCGCGCGGCCCGCCACGAGCCGCCGCGGCTGCGCCTGCCGGCCGCCGTCGGGGGCCACCGCAAGCCGCGCCGCGTCGCCATGCTCAGCGTGCACACCTCACCGCTGCACCAGCCCGGCACCGGCGACGCCGGCGGGATGAACGTCTACATCGTGGAGCTGGCCCGGCGCCTCGCGGCGATCAACATCGAGGTCGAGATCTTCACCCGGGCCACCACCGGTGGGCTGCCGCCCGTGGTCGAGCTGGCCCCCGGCGTCCTCGTACGGCACGTGGACGCGGGACCGTACGAAGGCCTCGCCAAGGAGGAGCTCCCGGCCCAGCTGTGCGCCTTCACGCACGGCGTGATGCAGGCCTGGGCCGGCCACCGCCCCGGCTACTACGACCTCGTCCACTCCCACTACTGGCTCTCCGGCCACGTCGGCTGGCTGGCCGCCGAGCGCTGGGGCGTGCCGCTCGTGCACGCCATGCACACCATGGCGAAGGTCAAGAACGCCGCTCTCGCCGAGGGCGACACCCCCGAGCCGGCCGCCCGCGTCATAGGCGAGACCCAGATCGTGGCCGCCGCCGACCGCCTCATCGCGAACACCGCCGAGGAGGCCGACGAACTCGTGCGGCACTACGAGGCCGACCCCGCCAAGGTGGCCGTCGTCCACCCCGGCGTGAACCTCGACCGCTTCACCGTCGCCGACGGCCGGGCCGCCGCCCGCGCCCGCCTCGGACTGCCGCAGGACGCCGTCATCCCGCTCTTCGCCGGCCGCATCCAGCCGCTGAAGGCCCCCGACATACTGCTGCGGGCCGTCGCCGTCCTGGTCGACCAGGACCCCTCGCTGCGCCGCCGCCTCTTCGTCCCCGTCGTCGGCGGACCGAGCGGGAGCGGGCTGGCCAAGCCGGAGGGGCTGCAGAAGCTCGCCGCCAGGCTCGGCATCACCGACCTCGTGCACTTCCACCCGCCCGTCGCGCAGGACGGCCTCGCGGACTGGTTCCGGGCCGCGTCCGTGCTGGTCATGCCCTCGTACAGCGAGTCCTTCGGGCTCGTCGCAATAGAGGCCCAGGCCGCCGGCACCCCGGTGCTCGCCGCCGCGGTCGGCGGGCTGCCCGTCGCCGTCGACGACGGGGTCACCGGCATCCTCGTACCCGGCCACGACCCCGTGGACTGGGCGCGGCAGCTGCGGCGCTTCGTCGACGAGCCGGGGCTCACCGACCGGCTGGGCGGACAGGCCGCCCGGCACGCGCAGTTCTTCGGCTGGGACACGGCGGCGAGCGCCACGGCCGACGTGTACACGGCGGCGATGCACGATCATCGTCGTCGCGTACGCTCCCACCATGGCTGACACCGCCGAGATCACCGCGATCGTCGAGAGCGCCCTGACCGGCGCCGAGCTGAGCTGGGAGAGCCCCGAACCGGGCTCGTACGTCGTCCAGCTCCCCGGCACCCGCAAGCTGAGCACCACCTGCTCGCTGCGGGTCGGCCGGCACTCCCTGTCGGTCAACGCCTTCGTGATCCGCCACCCCGACGAGAACGAGGCCGGCGTCCACCGCTGGCTGCTGGAGCGCAACCTCAAGCTGTACGGGCTGAGTTACGCGGTGGACCGGCTCGGGGACGTCTACCTCACGGGCCGGCTGCCGCTGTCGGTCGTGAACCCGGAGGACCTGGACCGGCTCCTCGGCACGGTCCTGGAGGCGGCCGACGGAGCCTTCAACACCCTGCTGGAGCTGGGCTTCGCGAGCGCGATCCGCCGCGAGTACGAGTGGCGTGTCTCCCGCGGCGAACCGACCTTCAACCTCGACGCCTTCAAGCACCTGACGCAGCCGACGCGCTGACGCGTCCCGCTACGGCCCCGCCGGACACCGTCCTAGGCCTCGGCGGTGGCCGGCAGCGACGCCGACCCAGGCGCGGCAGGGGCGGTGGCCCCGGCCGAAGGCTCGGCACCGGCCGTGGCACGGGCACCGGCCGTGGCACGGGCCCCGGCACCGGGTTCGGCCCTGGGCTCGGGGACGGCCACCACGCCCGCCTCTGCCCCCTTGGCCGACGGAGTCCCCGGCAGGTTCCGCATCAGCGCCCAGTAGCCGATCCCGGCGGCCGTGCCCAGGACCGCCGTCGTCCCCCAGAGCCACTGCGCCCCGAACCGGTCGATGACCCACCCGGCCAGCAGCGGCGCGACCAGCGCGGCCACCGACCACGACAGCGTGTACACGCCCTGGTAGCGGCCGCGTGCGTGCAGCGGCGACAGCCGTACGACCAGGCCCATCTGGGTCGGCGAGTTGATGATCTCGGCCAGCGTCCACACGGTCACCGTCAGCGCGAGCGCCCCGACGGACCCGCCGAAGGCCGTGAGCCCGAAGCCGTACCCCGCGAGCAGCGCGGACACCACCAGCAGCTTCTGCGGGTCGCGGTGCTCGATGAACCGCGTCACCGGGATCTGCAGCAGCACGATCATCACGCCGTTGACCGCGATGACCAGGCCGTAGTCGCCGGTGGAGAAGCCCGCGGCGCCCATGGCCAGCGGCAGGCCGAACGAGCCCTGGATGAAGATCAGCGAGATCAGGAACGACAGCCCCACGACGCCCATGAACCGTCCGTCGCGCAGCACCGCGCCCAGCCCGATCCCCGGGTCCGCCGCCGTCACGGCCGCCTCGTCCTTCACGGGCCGCGACTCGGGCAGCTTGAGGAAGACGAGGACCGCGCAGACGAGCGTCAGCGTCGCCTCGCCGAGGAAGCCGGCGAGGTAGCTGTACTCGGCGACGAACCCGGCGACGGTCGAGGAGACGGCGAAGCCCAGGTTGATCGCCCAGTAGTTCAGCGCGAAGGCCCGCACCCGGTCCTCGGGCCGCACGATGTCGGCGATCATCGCCTGCACCGCCGGCCGCGACGCGTTCGAGGTCATGCCGACCACCAGGGCCACCGCGGCGATGGCCGCCGGGTGCTCCATGAAGCCCAGCAGCGCCACCGACAGGCCGGTCGACACGTTGGCGGCCAGCAGCGTCGGCCGCCGCCCGAGCCGGTCGGTCAGCACACCGGCGACGAGGGACGAAACGACCCCGCCGAGCCCGTGCAGGGCGACCACGAGTCCCGCGAAGGCGGCCGAATAGCCCCGGTCCAGGGTCAGGTACAAGGTCATGAACGTGGCGACGAAGGCCCCGAGCCGGTTGACCAGGGTGCTTGCCCACAGCCACCAGAAGTCCGTCGGCAGCCCCGACACGCTCTCTCGGACGGCCCGTCTCACACGCGCAACGGACATAAGGAATCCCCCCGGAAGAGTAAGTGTCACTTGGCCTGCACGCACGTTACGAGGCGCGGTCCCCCGTGCACCAGTCGATTGACGCGGACCGTCAATCGGGGGCCGCGCACGGTGCGAGCGGGCGGCCCCGGGCGTCCATTAGGCTCGTACGCATGGCCGACGCACCGTACAAGCTGATCCTCCTCCGCCACGGCGAGAGCGAGTGGAACGCGAAGAACCTGTTCACCGGCTGGGTGGACGTCAATCTCAACGAGAAGGGCGAGAAGGAGGCGGTCCGCGGCGGTGAGCTGCTCAAGGACGCCGGCCTGCTCCCCGACGTGGTCCACACGTCCCTGCAGAAGCGCGCGATCCGCACCTCCCAGCTCGCGCTGGAGGCAGCCGACCGCCACTGGATCCCGGTTCACCGCTCCTGGCGCCTGAACGAGCGCCACTACGGCGCCCTCCAGGGCAAGGACAAGGCCCAGACCCTCGCCGAGTTCGGCGAGGAGCAGTTCATGCTGTGGCGCCGCTCCTACGACACCCCGCCGCCGGCCCTGGAGGACGGTACCGAGTTCTCGCAGTCCGAGGACCCGCGCTACGCGTCGATCCCGCCGGAGCTGCGCCCGCGCACCGAGTGCCTCAAGGACGTCGTCGTCCGCATGCTCCCGTACTGGTACGACTCGATCGTCCCGGACCTGCTCGACGGCCACACCGTCCTGGTCGCCGCGCACGGCAACTCGCTGCGCGCCCTGGTCAAGCACCTCGACGGCATCTCCGACGACGACATCGCGGGCCTGAACATCCCGACCGGCATCCCGCTCTCCTACGAGCTGGACGCCGACTTCAAGCCCCTCAACCCGGGCGGCACCTACCTCGACCCGGAGGCCGCCGCGGCCGCCATCGAGGCCGTCAAGAACCAGGGCAAGAAGAAGTAGGAAGAGCGGTCGAGCCCCTGACCCGCACGCACGGTGCGGGTCAGGGGCTTTTTCCGCGGCGACCACCTGGATCCGGGCAGGTAGCCCACATGCGTGAACGAGCTTTTGACCTGCGGTTTCACCCTCGGATCAGGGGCTTGACGCACGCCGGTACGGTCCGGGGGCCGGACGGGGGGATCGGTGGGGCCGAACGGGCGACGGCGGGGTGCGAGCGGTGACCGGCGGCCGAGCACCGGCGTTTTCCCGGCATGAAGATCAATCGATTCTCCGCGGTCGGCGCGCTCGCCGGCGTCGTCCTGCTGGCCGGTGGCGCCCCCGCGCAGGCCGACCCGCTGCTCGACCTCATCGATAACCTCAACATCTCGGACCTCAACGTCTCCCGGGTCCTGAGCAACCCCGCGGTCGTCGTCACCAACGGCGGTTCGACCACGCTCACGCAGGCCGAGCCGCTGCTCGCGCCGCTCGCGGCCCCCGCCGCCCCCGCCGCCACGCCGGCCACTCCGGGCATCGCGCCGGCCGCCCCGGCCGCGCCGGCCGCCCCCAAGCGCACCATCCAGGCCGCCCCCGTACTGCCGGGCGGTGCGGCGCACATCGACATCGCCCCGTAGCGGCGACCGCTCCTTCGACCCCCGCAAGCGCGAGGGCCCCGGCCGCGGAAACGGACGGGGCCCTCGCGCGTGCACGCACCGGCGGCAGTCAGCCGCCGCACTGGCAGGGGGCGCCGGACTGGCAGCCGCAACCGCAGCCCGAGCCGCAGCCGCAGGCCGCCAGCAGCGGAAGCCGCAGCGGCTCCGGCTTCGGCGGCTGCTCCTGCTCCGGGGTGATGGGGACGGGGGAATCGGGCATGGATCCTCCTCGCAGGCGACGAACGGGATGTCGTGCTGCCTTCGCCTCATTCATGCCCAGCCTCACCGGCGCGTCAACGGCGCATTGGCGCAGACTCAGACGCCGTCGACGATCGTCGGCTGCTGGAGTTCGTCCGCGTGCTCACCCGTCACGAGGTAGACCACGCGCTTGGCCACCGACACCGCGTGGTCCGCGAAGCGCTCGTAGTAGCGGCCGAGCAGCGTCACGTCGACCGCCGTCTCGATGCCGTGCTTCCAACGGTCGTCCATCAGGTGCTGGAAGAGCGTGCGGTGCAGCTGGTCCATCTCGTCGTCGTCCTGCTCCAGCTGGAGCGCCAGGTCGACGTCCTTCGTGATGATGACCTCGGCCGCCTTCGCCATCAGGCGCTGCGCCAGCTGCCCCATCTCCAGGATCGTGGCGTGCAGGTCCCGCGGCACCGCCGAGTCCGGGAAGCGCAGCCGGGCGAGCTTCGCCACGTGCTGGGCAAGGTCGCCGCTGCGCTCCAGGTCGGCGCTCATGCGCAGCGAGGTCACCACGATGCGCAGGTCGGTGGCGACCGGCTGCTGGCGGGCCAGCAGGGCGATGGCGCGCGCCTCCAGGTCGTGCTGGAGGTCGTCGACCTTCTGGTCGGCGGCGATGACGCTCTCGGCGAGCTTCAGGTCGGCGTCGAGCATGGACGTCGTGGCCCGCCCGATCGCGGAACCGACGAGCCGGGCCATCTCGACCAGGCTTTCTCCGATCGAGTCCAGTTCCTCGTGGTACGCGTCGCGCATGTCTCGTGTCCCTCTCTCGACCTACTGATACAGCTCTACCGCTGGTGATCCGGGCGCCCGGGAACGTCCGCCCGGGCCCCACGTTTCCACGTTGAACCGCTAACGCGTCCGACTCCGGCATCACAAATGAATCAACCCCGTCGCCAGGGTGAACTCTGGGCGACGACTGTTCGAGGTGCCACCCGAACGGCTGTGGAAGTGTCGTCGGGCCTGCTTAACCTGGATCCATGGACGTGAACGCGGCGGTCGCCGCAGCTGCAGCGATCGCCGGTCTGTGCACCGGCGTGATCGCGATGCTGGCGTTCCGCTGGAGCGAGCGCGACCAGGCCCGCCCCACCCGGAGCTCCATGCGCCCCGACATCAACGCGGTACTGCCGCCCGGCGTGGACACCGTCCTGTCCGTGCTGCGGTCCTCGGCGGTGGTCCTGGACGAGGGCGACGCGGTGGTCAAGGCGAGCTCGGCCGCGTACGCCCTCGGGCTGGTCCGCGGCGGCAAGCTCGCCGTGGAGCCCATGCTGCACATGGCCCGCGACACGCGCCGCGACGGGGAGATACGCCAGGTCGAGCTCGACCTGCCCCGGCGCGGCACCGGCCGCGGCGAGGCCCTCGCCGTCTCGGCGCGCGTCGCCCCGCTGGGCTCGCGCCTCGTCCTGCTGCTGGTCGAGGACCTCACCGAGGCCCGTCGCATCGAGGCCGTCCGCCGCGACTTCGTCGCCAACGTCTCGCACGAGCTGAAGACCCCGGTGGGCGCGATCTCCCTGCTCTCCGAGGCCGTCATGGACGCCGCCGACGACCCCGAGGCGGTCAGCCGCTTCGCGGGCCGCATGCAGATCGAGGCCACCCGGCTGATCAACCTGGTCCAGGAGCTCATCGACCTCTCCCGGGTGCAGAACGACGACCCGCTGGAGGACGCCGAGCCCGTCCGCGTGGACACCCTCGTGGCCGAGGCCATGGACCGCTGCCGCCACACCGCGTCCTCGAAGCAGATCACCATGGCCGCGGGCGGTACCGCCGACCTGCGCGTCTGGGGCAACCGCGGCCAGCTCGCGGCAGCCCTCGGAAATCTGGTCGAGAACGCCGTCAACTACAGCCCCGCCCGCACCCGCGTCGGCATAGCCGGACGCAGGGTGACGGCCCCCGGGGGAGACTTGATCGAGATCGCCGTGACCGACCAGGGCATCGGCATCCCGGAAAAGGACCGCGAGCGCATCTTCGAGCGCTTCTACCGCGTGGACCCGGCCCGCTCCCGCGCCACGGGAGGAACCGGCCTGGGCCTCGCGATCGTGAAGCATGTGGCGGCCTCGCACGGCGGGGAGGTGTCGGTATGGAGCTCGGAGGGCCAGGGATCCACCTTCACCCTGAGGCTCCCCGAAGCGGCGGCGCAGTCCCCGGCGCCGGACCGCCACACGCACCCGACCCCCGCCTGACCCCAACAGCTCCGCAAACCGCTCCCGCCACAGCCACACCTGCCCCGGAGGACCTTCCGTGACCCGAGTGCTCGTCGTCGAGGATGAGGAATCCTTCAGCGACGCCCTGTCGTACATGCTCCGCAAGGAGGGCTTCGAGGTCGCCATCGCGGCGACCGGGCCCGACGGGCTCGACGAGTTCGAGCGCAACGGCGCCGACCTCGTCCTCCTCGACCTGATGCTCCCGGGTCTGCCGGGCACGGAGGTCTGCCGGCAGCTGCGCGGCCGCTCCAACGTTCCCGTGATCATGGTGACCGCCAAGGACAGCGAGATCGACAAGGTCGTCGGGCTGGAGATAGGAGCCGACGACTACGTCACCAAGCCCTTCTCCTCGCGCGAGCTGGTCGCCCGCATCCGCGCGGTCCTGCGCCGCCGCGGCGAGCCGGAGGAGGTCACCCCGGCGGCGCTGGAGGCCGGGCCGGTCCGCATGGACGTCGACCGCCACGTGGTGACGGTCGCCGGCGCCAAGGTCGACCTCCCGCTGAAGGAGTTCGACCTGCTGGAGATGCTCCTGCGCAACGCGGGCCGCGTGCTGACCCGCATGCAACTGATCGACCGGGTCTGGGGCGCGGACTACGTCGGCGACACCAAGACCCTCGACGTCCACGTCAAGCGACTCCGCGCCAAGATCGAGCCTGACCCGGGCGCGCCGCGCTACCTGGTCACCGTGCGCGGCCTCGGTTACAAGTTCGAGCCGTAAGCCGACAGCGCTGCCGCTGTCCCGGGCCGGTCGGAGGCCGGCGCAGCGTCTCGAAGCCGGTGAGGCCCCCCGGGGCCGCGCCGTGCGAGGGGCGCACGTGGGATGGGATCGAGCCCGACCCGGGGGCGCCGCGCTACCTGGTCACCGTGCGCGGCCTCGGCTACAAGTTCGAGCCGTAAGCCGGTCCGGTACTGCCCGGCCTGCGCCCGGCAGATATACGGGAAGGGCCCCGGCCGCATCGTGCGGCCGGGGCCCTTCCCGTTTGCGTACGCGGCGACGCGGCTACGCGGCTACGCCTCAGTGGCCGGCGCTGTGCGAGGGGGAGCCGGACGGGGTGCCCGCCGGGGTGCCCGAGGCCGAGCCCGACGGGGTGCCGGACGGCGTGCCCGAAGGAGTGCCGGCCGGGGTGGCCGAGGGGGTGCCCGACGGGGTGGCGCCGGGGACGGGGAGGGCGCTCGGCGCCGCGGTGGCGCCCCACGCGGCGTACATGCCGGTGGCGGGGACCACGAAGGCCCCCAGCGCGACGTCACCCGTGCGGCTGAGCTGGAAGACGACCCGCTGGTTCTCGCCGAGCTTGGCGGCCTCGGCGCCTTCCTCGATCACGGCGGAGGCGTTGCCCTTGCCGCCCAGGACCACGGACCCGCCGGCCGGCACGGTGACCTTGCCGGAGCCCTCGGCACCCTTCAGGGTGACCTTGCCCTTGCCACCCGGGAGGGTGATGGCGTCGAGGGTCTGCTCCGTCTTGCCGGAGTTGAAGACCGTCGCCGAAATGGCGGCGGGACCCTTCTTGTCCTTCTCGCCCTGGATGATCAGAGCGTTCTGGATCTTGATGACGCCCTTGGTGGTGGCGGCGTTGTCCGGCTTGATCTGGAGGGTCTGCGCGTCCTGGCCGGCGCCGCAGGCGGCCAGCGAGGCGATCGAGAACACGACGGCGGTGGCGGCGAGGGCGCCGCGTCGAAGGCTGCGGCTCACGGCGGCGGCTTCTCCTTGGACGTACGGAACGGAAGGGTGGGTCCTCGGAACGGCCGGGGTGAAGCCGCTCTAAGGCTGTGTCAGCGGGGTCAGGTTACCGAGCCGCCACCCTGCCCCCGCACCCGACCCTCCGCAGCGCGGCGCCCGCCCTCACGCGGGTGCCGTGATCTTTCATTCCACTCGCCGATCACGCGCCGGTCACACAGCGATCATGAGCTGGTCCGGGTACGGCCCGCGCATAACGCGGGGCGGGCTCCGGTGATCGAATTCCGGGATTCCTTCGAACGGCGCTTCGTGATCAATTCAGGATTGGACCGGAACCGATCCGTGCGGGTGCTCGCCAGTCGAACGGAGTAGTTCGGTTTCCCGGCTCGCAAACCGGCAAAACGGGACGTACGTCACACTGGTGGCGGCGTAGGGGGGGTGTAGCGTGGCCCTTTCGGCTGGTCCGCACAGCGCCCCCGACCTGCGAATACCCCCTCCCAGTGGCCCTTCGCAGCACGTTCCTGTCGTTGTTGTCAAGCCCCGAGATGTGCCCTGACCTGCGAAAACGCCATTCATAACAGTCAGTTCTCGTGTTACCCTGGATAGCCACGGAAGGGGTACCTGTCACATGACGTTCAAGGTTGGCGACACCGTGGTCTATCCCCATCACGGGGCCGCGCTGATCGAGGCCATTGAGACTCGTCAGATCAAAGGCGTGGACAAGACCTACTTGGTGCTCAAGGTCGCTCAGGGCGACCTGACGGTTCGCGTGCCTGCGGACAATGCAGAGTTCGTCGGTGTTCGCGACGTAGTCGGCCAGGACGGGCTGGACCGGGTCTTCGAGGTGCTCCGCGCACCGTACGCAGAAGAGCCGACGAACTGGTCCCGGCGCTACAAGGCAAATCTGGAGAAGCTCGCTTCTGGCGATGTCATCAAGGTCGCCGAAGTGGTGCGTGACCTGTGGCGTCGTGAGCGTGAGCGCGGGCTTTCCGCGGGTGAGAAGCGCATGCTCGCGAAGGCGCGTCAGATTCTGGTGAGCGAGCTCGCGCTCGCTGAGAACACGAACGAGGACAAGGCCGAGGCCCTCCTCGACGAGGTCCTCGCGTCCTGACGCGAAACCCCGTACACAGTTGCCGCAGTGCCCGATGACACGGTCTCTCCTCCACGAGAGGCCTGTTGCCGGGCGCTGCGGCATGTCTGTACCCATACCTTTTCCCCAATGGCGTGCCGGGTCCGGGCGGCCTGCTCGACCGGTCGTCACGGAAGGGGCGAGGGGCGTCGCACCCGGCACGCTTCAGGCCATACCCATGTCGGCCGAAGTCACAAACCTGGCTCGGAGCTACTGATGTCTGACGAAACGCGCCCCCACCGCACCGCCGCGGTGATCCCGGCGGCAGGCCGGGGCGTACGCCTCGGCCCCGGCGCCCCCAAGGCCCTGCGGGCCCTCGGCGGCACCCCGATGCTCGTCCACGCCGTCCGCGCGATGGCCCGCTCGCGCGCGATCTCCCTCGTGGTGGTCGTCGCCCCGTCCGACGGGGCGGAGGAGGTGCGCCTCCTGCTCGCCGAGCACGCCCTGCCGGAGCGCACCGAGGTCCTGGTCGTCCCCGGCGGGGAGACCCGCCAGGAATCCGTGCGGGCCGGCCTGCGCGCGCTCCCCGCGGACATCACCTCCGTCCTCATCCACGACGCGGCCCGCCCGCTCGTCCCCGTCGACACCGTGGACTCCGTCATCGAGGCCGTGCGCCGAGGCGCCCCCGCCGTGGTCCCCGCCCTGCCGCTCGCCGACACCGTCAAGGAGGTCGACCCCGGCAAGCCCGGCGAGCCCGAGCCGGTCGTCGCCACCCCCGAGCGGGCCCGGCTGCGCGCCGTACAGACCCCGCAGGGCTTCGACGTGGCCACGCTGCTGCGCGCGCACGACGAGATCGCCGTCGACGGCGAGGGCGCCACCGACGACGCCGGCATGGTCGAGCGGCTCGGCGGCACCGTCCTGGTCGTACCCGGCCACGAAGAGGCCTTCAAGGTCACCCGCCCCCTCGACCTGGTCCTCGCCGAGGCCGTACTCGCCCGCAGGAGGGCCACCGATGTCTACTGACCTCCCCCTGATCCCCCAGGTCGGCATCGGCACCGACGTGCACGCCTTCGAGACCGGCCGCGAACTGTGGTGCGCCGGCCTGCTGTGGGAGGGCGAGGACGGCCTCGCCGGCCACTCCGACGGGGACGTCGCCGCACACGCCGCCTGCGACGCGCTCTTCTCCGCCGCCGGCGTCGGCGACCTCGGCGCGCACTTCGGCACCTCCCGCCCCGAGTGGTCCGGAGCCGCCGGCGTCACCCTCCTGGCGGAAGCCGCCCGCATCGTCCGCGCCGAGGGCTACGAGATCGGCAACATCGCGATCCAGGTCATCGGAGTACGCCCGAAGATCGGCAAGCGGCGCGAAGAGGCGCAGAAGGCGCTCGCCGCGGCGGCGGGCGCCCCCGTCTCCGTCTCCGGCACCACCACCGACGGACTCGGCCTCACCGGGCGCGCCGAAGGGCTCGCCGCGATCGCCACCGCGCTCGTGTACCGGACGAACCGGGGCTGAAAACCGCCGGAGACGGCACATCTTCGGCAACAAAGGTGCCCCGGGGCCTCAAAGGGTCGCGGGGCACTGCTATGCGCGCACTACCCTGGATGCCGTGACTATTCGCCTGTACGACACCAGCGCCCGGCAGATCCGCGACTTCGTCCCGCTCACCGAGGGCTGTGTCTCGATCTACCTCTGCGGCGCCACCGTCCAGGCGGCCCCGCACATCGGGCACATCCGGTCGGGCCTCAACTTCGACATGATGCGCCGCTGGTTCGAGTACCGGGGCTACGAGGTCACGTTCATCCGCAACGTCACGGACATCGACGACAAGATCATCGCGAAGTCCGCGGAACAGCGGCGCCCCTGGTGGTCCATCGGCTACGAGAACGAGCGCGCCTTCAACGACGGCTACTCCGCCCTCGGCTGCCTCCCGCCCACCTACGAGCCCCGCGCCACCGGCCACGTCACCGAGATGGTCGAGATGATGCGCGGCCTCATCGAGCGCGGCCACGCCTACGAGTCCGAGGGCAACGTCTACTTCGACGTGAAGTCGTTCCCCGGCTACCTCTCGCTCTCCCGCCAGGAGCTCGACAACATCCGCCAGCCGGAGTCGACGGGCGAGACCGGCAAGCGCGACCCCCGCGACTTCGCCATGTGGAAGTCCGTCAAGCCGGGTGAGCCCTCCTGGGAGACCCCCTGGGGCCGCGGCCGCCCCGGCTGGCACCTCGAATGCTCCGCCATGGCGCACAAGTACCTCGGCGACGCCTTCGACATCCACGGCGGCGGACTCGACCTGATCTTCCCGCACCACGAGAACGAGATCGCCCAGGCCAAGGCCTTCGGCGACGAGTTCGCCACGTACTGGGTCCACAACGCCTGGGTCACCATGTCCGGCGAGAAGATGTCCAAGTCCCTCGGGAACTCGGTCCTCGTCTCCGAGATGGTCAAGCAGTGGCGCCCCATCGTGCTGCGCTACTACCTCGGCACCCCGCACTACCGGTCGATGATCGAGTACAGCGAGGAGGCCCTGCGCGAGGCCGAGTCCGCGTTCGCGCGCATCGAGGGCTTCTACCAGCGCGTCATCGAGAAGGCCGGCTCGCCCGTCGAGCCCGCCGCCGAGGTCCCGCCCGCCTTCGCCGAGGCCATGGACGACGACCTCGGGGTCCCGCAGGCGCTCGCGATCGTCCACACCACCGTCCGCCAGGGCAACAGCGCACTCGCCGCCGACGACAAGGACGAGGCCATCGCGCGCCTGTCCGAGGTCCGGGCCATGCTGGGCGTCCTCGGCCTCGACCCGCTCGACCCGCACTGGGCCGAGGAGACCGACCGGGGCGAGGACCTCCACGGCGCCGTGGACACCCTCGTACGCCTCGTCCTGGAACAGCGCGAGTCCGCCCGCGCCCGCAAGGACTGGGCCACCGCCGACGCCATCCGCGACCAGCTCCAGCAGTCGGGCCTCGTCATCGAGGACAGCCCGACCGGACCGCGCTGGACGCTCGGCCCCCGCTGAGCCGGGCAGCTCACCCTGCTGTGCCGCCCGGCACTCCGGGCGGCACACTCTTCATACGTACATATCGCAGCACCAGACGAAACAGGTAGAAGTCATGGCCGGGAAC
The DNA here is from genome assembly GCF_055585365.1 of Streptomyces sp. NPDC053432. Lineage (NCBI taxonomy): Bacteria > Bacillati > Actinomycetota > Actinomycetes > Kitasatosporales > Streptomycetaceae > Streptomyces > Streptomyces sp. NPDC053432. The sequence goes on along the minus strand of NZ_JBVJKF010000022.1, from coordinate 70,873 downwards.
AGCCAGCGCAGGAACCGCCGCACGTCCAACAAGAAGGGCGCCACGGTCGGCAGCGGTGGCCAGCGGCGCAGGGGCCTCGAGGGCAAGGGCCCCACGCCCAAGGCCGAGGACCGCAAGGGCCACAAGGCCTTCCGCGTCTCCAACGCCATGGCCCGGCAGGCCGCCAAGCGCCGCCCCGCCCCCCGCCGCGGCGGCCCCAAGGGCACCAGCGAGATGGTCGTCGGCCGCAACCCGGTCTTCGAGGCCCTGCGCGACGGCGTCCCCGCCACCACCCTGTACGTCCAGCAGTTCATCGACAACGACGAGCGCGTCCGCGAAGCCCTCCAGCTCGCCGGCGAGCGCGGCAACATCAACCTGATGGAAGCCCCGCGCCCCGAGCTCGACCGCATGACCAACGGGCTCAACCACCAGGGCCTGGTCCTCCAGGTCCCGCCGTACGAGTACGCGCACCCCGAGGACCTCACCGACGCCGCCTACGACAACGGCGAGGACCCCCTCATCGTCGCCCTCGACGGCGTCACCGACCCGCGCAACCTCGGCGCGATCGTCCGCTCCGTCTCCGCCTTCGGCGGCCACGGCGTGGTCATCCCGGAGCGCCGCGCCGCCGGCATGACCGCCGGCGCCTGGAAGACCTCCGCCGGCACCGCCGCCCGCACCCCGGTCTCCCGCGTCACCAACCTGACCCGCGCCCTCCAGGAGTACAAGAAGGCCGGCATCGCCATCGTCGGCCTCGCCGCCGAGGGCACGCACGAGGTCCAGGACCTCGACGCCCTCGCCGGCCCGGTCGTCATCGTCGTCGGCTCCGAGGGCAAGGGCCTCGGCCGCCTCGTCGGCGAGAACTGCGACTACCTCGTCCGCATCCCGATGCCGGGCGGCGCCGAGTCCCTCAACGCCGGTGTCGCGGCCGGCGTCGTCCTCTACGAGGCGGCCCGCCGCCGCGCCACCACCCCGCGCACCTGATCCGCTTGATCCACTTGGCTCACGGAAGGTGACCCGTGAGCGTGTCACCCCGCCCTTTCCGGGCGGGGTGGCTTGATCTTGACGGGCCTCGGACACATCGCTGGTGTCAAGGCAGTGTCCTAAACACTGATCACTCGGTTAGATGAGTGTGGACACCAGAACGTCAGGGTTCGACGACCAGCCCGCGCTGAGCATGGTCAAGGTGCCGTGCGACCCCGCACAGGTCATCGTCAACCACGCCAGCTTCCGCGTGCGGCTCGCACCGAGCACGAGCGCGCGTTCCAAGCCCGCGAACGCCCCCTCCCGCGCACCCGTCCTCGGCGGCGCCGTGGTCGCTGCCGCCGGGGCCACCCGCCGCCGGGCCCCCGTCGTCTGGAGCGGCAGGTCGGCCCCCGGCGACTCCGCCGCCATGGGCGGACTCCTCCAGGCCGTACGCGAAGCCGGGCGCGGCCACGACGAGTACGGCGACGGGTACGACGGCGGAGCCACCCAGGTCATCCCGCGCGTCGACCTCGCCCAGGACCTCGCCGACGACACCCTCGCCACCCCGACCGTCATCGGCCAGCGCAGCTACGGCGACCCCGACGAAACGCGCACCATGGCCGCCGTACGGGACATGCCGTACGAGCCCGCGCACCCCGGCGCAGGCCCCGACCCCGACCAGGGCACGGAAGGCCGCCGCACCGGCTCCGACGCCCGCGGCCAGGCCTCGTACTACCCCGGCCGCCGCATGAACCTCGGCGTCGTCCTGCTCCCGCTGCGCTGCTTCCTCGGCTTCATCTCCATCTACGCGGGCATGGGCAAGCTGTGCGACCCCGTCTACTTCGACGGCGGCGAACGCGGCTCCATGGTCACCTGGCTGCGGACCCTGCACCCCTGGGCCCTCGCCGAGCCGCTGCGCGACTTCGCCCTCGCCCACCCCGTCGGCGCCGGCCTCACCGTGGCCTTCCTCCAGGTCATCGTCGGCGTACTGACCGTCTTCGGCCTGTGGCAGCGCTTCGCCGCCTGCATCGGGGCGCTGCTCTCCGCCGCGCTCCTGATGACCGTGAGCTGGAAGACCGTCCCCGCCTACGACGCGCCCGACATCATCTACCTGGCCGCCTGGAGCCCGCTGATCATCGCGGGCGCGCCCGTCTACTCCCTCGACGGACGCCTCGCCGGAGAGGCCTGGCGCACCCTCGGACCCCGCTCCGAGATCTGGCAGCTGCGGCGGCGCGTCCTGCGGCGCGGGGCCGTCATGGCCACCGTCGTCTGCGGGCTCACCCTGCTCGTCGGCTCCCTCCTCGGCGGCGCCGTCCGCTCCACCACCGTCGTCACCGTGCCCGGCCCCGGCCAGGCTCCGACCAACTACCTCCCCGGCCAGCCGCTGCCGCAGGCCCCGGCCCGCCAGCAGCCCTCGCAGCCGCAGCAGTCGGCGAAGCCCCAGCCGTCCGCCACGGCCACCGGGCCCTCCGCGAAGCCCGGCGCCAGCGCCACGGGCGGCCCCGCCCGGGCGACCGCCGGGACGGGCTCGCAGTCGCCCACCGCGACGAAGGGCACCACCAGCAAGTCGACCCCGCGCAGCACCCCCCGCCAGTCGACCGCCCCGAAGTCCCCGACCAGCTCGGGGAGCACCGCCAACGGGGCGGGCACCGCGTCCAAGCAGCCCGGCCTGATCGGCGGGCTCATCGGCTGAGACCGGCGGCGCTCGCGTACGACACGAAGGGCCCGGCGCACGGGAGGCGCCGGGCCCTTCGCTGTGCCGGTTGCATGGTCTCTGCCGGATCTGTCGGCTCTGCCGCCTCTCCGGGCTCTGTCGGCCCCGCGAGCCCTGCCGGTGCTACGAGCTCTGCGGGCCCCGCGAGCCCTGCCGGCGCTACGAGCCCTGCCGGCCCCGACGGCTCTTCACCGAGGGCCTCAGGAGGGCGTCTGGGCCGCCAACTCCCTTGCCGCCTCGGTCAGGTCCTTCGCCGTGTCGATCGCCCGCCAATAGGCCCCCTGAGGCAGCGGGAAGCCCGCCAGCCGCCGCTCACGCGCCAGCCGCGGGAACGTCGTCCGCTCGTGGTCCCCCAAATCCGGCAGCAGCGCGGCGAATTCGGCCCCGAAGACGTACACCCCCGCGTTGACCGGGTACGGCGACGGCGGCGCCTCGATGAAGTCCAGCACCTGCCCGAACTCGTTCGTCTCCACCACCCCCCACGGGATCCGCGGCCGGGCCAGCGCCAGGGTCGCCGTCGCGCCGCGCTCCTCGTGGAAGGCCGCCATCTCGCGCAGCGAGAACCGGGTCCAGATGTCCCCGTTCGTCGCGTACCAGGACCGCTCCGGGTGCGGCAGGTGCCCGGCCGCGTACTTGAGCCCGCCGCCCCGGCCCAGCGGCTCCTCCTCCACCACCGTCGTCACCCGCAACGGCAACCGCGCCCCGTCCAGCCACTCCTGCAGCACCTCGGCGAGGTGGCCGCAGGACACCACGGCGTCCGTGACCCCCTCCGAGGCCAGCCAGGCCAGTTGATGCCCGATGATCGGGACCCCCGTGCCCGGGATCTCCACCATCGGCTTCGGCCGGTCGTCCGTATACGGCCGCAGCCGCGAACCCTGGCCGCCCGCCAGGACGACTGCCTGGGTGGGGGCGGCGGGCAACGCGGCTGCGGAGGAGGCGGATCGGGGGGTTTCGTCCATGAAGACCAGCGTAGGGAGGCGGTCCGCCTCAGCCCATGGAGGCGACGCCGGTCGCGTACGAGGTGTCGCAGACGGGACGCGCGAAGGACTGCGCCTTGGTCGGCCCGTACACCTCGACGGCGGCCCGCCCCAGCGCCCGCGCGATGCCCACGCAGTGCTCGGCGAGCGACGGCCGCCGGTTCACCTCCTGCTGTAGGTCGGTCAGTACGTCTCCCGGCGCCTTGCCCCGCTGCAACTGGCCGACGAGGTCGTCGCGCAGCACCTCGTGCGGGGCGCGCGGCTTCGCGGGCGCGGAGACGCCCTCGGCGGAGGCGGTCAGGATCTGGGAGGAGGAGTTGTCCGCCCAGGGGACCATCGTGACCGCGAGCGTCCCGGACAGGACCAGGACGACGGGCAGGACCAGGGCGAGGGAACGGCCGATTCGGCGGGCAGTGTGGGTCACGAGGGCGAGAGTAGCGCTCGGTGAGGATTTGGCGACATTTAGTCACCCGGTCGGGGGATGGTTCGACGTGGCTTTTCGATTCAAGGGTTGACGCACGAGGGCCGAATGCCACGAAAAGGGGCGCCCCTTGACGGGACGCCCCTCTCATCTCGCCGCGACGGCAGGTCAGTCGGAGAGCCGCTCGCCGGAGGAGGTCGAGAACACGTGGATCTCGCCGGACCGCGGCACGACGTGCAGCGTCGAGCCCTTCTCCGGCACCTGGCGGCCGTTGACGCGGACCACGATGTCCTGCGAGCCCGAACCGGTCGCGGACTCGGCGGAGCCGTAGACGTAACCGTCGGCGCCGAGTTCCTCGACGACGTTCACGACGATGCTGAGGCCGCCCTCGCTGCCGATGTCGAAGTGCTCCGGGCGCACGCCGACCGTGACGGTGCGGTCACCCGCGTCCGCCGCGGCGGACAGCGCCTCGCGCGACACCGGGACGACACTGTCGCCGAACTTCACGCCGCCGTCGGTGATCGGCACCTCGACCAGGTTCATCGCGGGGGAACCGATGAAGCCGGCGACGAAGAGGTTCGCCGGGCGGTCGTACATGTTGCGCGGGGTGTCGACCTGCTGGAGCAGACCGTCCTTGAGCACGGCCACCCGGTCGCCCATGGTCATGGCCTCGACCTGGTCGTGCGTCACGTACACGGTGGTGATGCCCAGGTCGCGCTGGAGCGCGGCGATCTGCGTACGCGTCGACACGCGCAGCTTCGCGTCGAGGTTCGACAGCGGCTCGTCCATGAGGAACACCTGCGGCTTGCGCACGATGGCCCGGCCCATGGCGACGCGCTGGCGCTGACCGCCGGAGAGCGCCTTCGGCTTGCGGTCGAGGTACTGGGTCAGGTCGAGCATCTTCGCCGCGTCCTCCACCTTGCGGCGGATGGTGGCCTTGTCCTCGCCGGCGATCTTGAGCGCGAAGCCCATGTTGTCGGCGACGGACATGTGCGGGTAGAGCGCGTAGTTCTGGAACACCATCGCGATGTCCCGGTCCTTGGGCGGCAGGTGGGTGACGTCGCGGTCGCCGATGCGGATGGCACCGCCGTTTACGTCCTCCAGGCCGGCGAGCATGCGCAGCGAGGTGGACTTGCCGCAGCCGGAGGGACCGACGAGGACGAGGAACTCGCCGTCCGCGATCTCCAGCTCCAGCTGGTCCACGGCGGGCTTTTCGCCGCCGGGGTAGAGCCGGGTCGCCTTGTCGAAAGTGACAGAAGCCATGGTTGATGAATCCCTTCTACCGGCAGGAACGTGCCGGACGATCCGAGTGGAAGGAAGATGGGTCTAGTCCAGTAAACGGACTCCGCCCGACGCTACCCGCCGATCCACCCCCCTGTCAGCACCCGCACGACCGTGACTTCGAACTCTGTGCGATCCGTCGGACCCACTCGTCGGAGGCGGCTGCTTGGATGACCCCCATGCCCGGCACACCGCACCCCCGCGACGTCCACGAACTGATCCGCGTCCTCCCCGATGCCCCCACCTTGCGCGAACGCTGCCGGGCACTGGCGGCCCTGGAGGTCTTGATGGGCGGCCGATGCGGCCGCTACTTCGACTACGACCCGGCGTGGAGCCCGGGAATCGAGGCCGCACTCATGAACAACGGCTCGGGCGACGAGTACACGATCCTCTTCACGCCCGCCGGGGTCTTCGGCCGGGGCTTCGACCACGAGTCCTGGATGAGCCCCTACACGAACGAGGACATGGATCTGTGGCCCGGCCTCGTCGACACCCTGCCGGAAGCCTTCCGGCCGCTCCTCGACGAGCCCGCCTTCTGCGACGACGGCGTGCGGGTGGCCACGGTCGTCTTCTGGCGCGAGACCGCCGACACGGCCTGGCGGGCGGGCCCGGTGGAACTCCCCGCGGAGGGCGAGGACGGCACGTCCCACCTCTTCGCCGTCCTGGCGGCGGGCACGCCGGAGGCGTACGCGGGCTGGGCGCGGGACTACTACGGGCGGGAGCTAGACCTGGACGCTGTCCGGCACGTGTTCGCCCTGCGGCCGCTCACGGAGGAAATGGTCAAGGCCTTGGCGCCGGAGGCGGAGGCGAGCGCCGTGGCGGCGGCGATGGACGGGATCGGTTACCCCCTGGTGCGTTGACGGCAGAGCGCTTGCCTCTACGGCCAGAGGCAGCCAGAGCGACGAACTTTTGACCTGGTCGTGGAAGAGCCGCGGCTTTTCGGCCAGGCAACTCTCACCCTCACTGCACTCACGAGCAGTGGTTCCTGCTTCGACGCCCGCTGCCGGCCCGATACGACCCTGGGGGTCGCACCTGGTCGGTCTTACGCAAGCTCCACAGGCATTCCGGCCGACGGCCCGTCGGTCTGTACTGCACATTGCTATGCCGCTGGTACGAGATCCAGCAGCTCCGAAGCCTTGATCACAGGCGGCGGAACGCGCCCCGGCGGCAGCGCCATCGCCACCGTCCAGTACAGCCTCATCCCCTCGTCCCGGAGGTTCACGGCCGCGTTCGTGTCGCGGTCGTGAACCACCGCGCACTCCGCGCAGGTCCACTCACGGACCGACACATCGAGCTTCGGCCCCTTCGTGTGGCACGCGGAGCAGCGCCGGGTCGACGGGAAGAACCGGTCCACGATCACCGGCGTCCGCCCGTACCACGCACATTTGTACCGGAGCCGGCGCAACAGCTCACCCCAGGCCGCGTCGGTGATCGACCGGTTCAGCGCGGCCTTGCGGCGACGCCCCTTGCCCGGTGCCCGGCGCAGGAGATTGACGACCGGCAGGTCCTCCACCACGAGCACTTGGTTCTCGCGCACGAGGCGGGTGGTGAACTGGTCCAGCAGATCACGGCGGACATCACCGATCGAGGCGTACAGGCGGGCGATCCGCTCCCGCACCTTCCCCCGGTTCTTCGAGCCCTTCTTCTTCCGGTGCAGATCTCGCTGCAGGGAGGACAACTGCTTCTCGTACTTGGCCAGGAGGCGCGGGTGCGCGAGCTTCTCCCCGTCGTCCAAGGTCACCAGTGCCGCGAGCCCGAGATCCAGGCCCACCGCTATCGGCTCCTGTCCGTCCGGCATGAACACCTCGGGCAGAGGGGCGATCACCTCTTCCACCAGGACGGACAGGAAGAACCGGCCGGCCCGGTCCCGGGTCACGGTCAGTTTCACTGGTAACTGTCCCGGCGGAAGGGCACGCGACCAGCGCACATCCAGGGGGGTCGTCTGCTTGGCGAGCGTGACCGTCGCTGTGCCGGGACGCGTCGGTTCTTCGGCCCAGCGGAAGCCGGTGCGGACATAGGTCGCCGAGTCCTTCGACCGGTGCTTCGACTTCCGCTGCGGGTACTTCGCCGAACCTTTGAAGAACCGTGAGAACGCGGAGTCGAGGTGCCGCAGAGCCTGTTGGAGGACGGTCGACGAGGTTTCCTTCAGCCACGCCGTCTGCGGCACCCGCTTCCAGCCGGTCAGGGCCCGGCAGGTTTCGGCGAAGCCGAGCGAGACCTTGTGTTCTTCCCAGGCCTTCACGCGTAGGGCGAGGCCCTCGTTGTAGACCCAGCGGCAAGCACCGAAGGTCTGGATGAGCTGGGCCGTCTGGTCGGGGGTCGGATAGAAGCGGAAGCGATAGACGCGCTGCTGCGTGCCCGGCTCTCTGGCCAGCCCCTTCAGTGGCGCGGCTTTCCGGGCCTGGTGTTTGGTACGGGCGCCCACCCCGAGAAGTTCGCGCTTGATGCGCCGGGCTTCCTCCCCTGTTACTCGGTCTGCCATCGCCCCTCCCACACGATCGGATCTTCAGAACGGCACACCAGTCCGCTCAACGAACGTGTGCGTGAGTGGTTACGGGTGCGGGATCAATGTGATGGCTCGGGGAATCGAGCGCTGTGTAGAGTGATGGCGGCCCCACGCGCAGCAGGTTCGCGGGTGGGTGTCGTGCCCCCTTAGCTCAGTCCGGCCAGAGCACCGCACTTGTAATGCGTAGGTCGTCGGTTCGAATCCGACAGGGGGCTCCATCCCAGGTCAGAGGCTTGACAGTCAAGGGAATTCGTACAGAAACGGAAGGCCCCGGGTGATCACCCGGGGCCTTCCGTCGTCTCGTCAGTGGCGGCCCGAGATGCGGTTGGCCAGGCGGGCCAGGGGGGTTGTCGTCGGGCGGTGGGTGGCCGTTTCGTGGCGGTCCGCCTCGCGGTAGGCGGCGTACAGGGCCTGGACGCCGAGCCAGCGGAAGGGTTCCGGTTCCCAGCGGCGGACGCGGTGGTTGACCCAGGGGAGGGTCGTGAGGTCGGTGGACTCGCCGAGGACCAGGTCGCGCAGGGTGCGGGCCGCCAGGTTGGCGGTGGCCACGCCCGAGCCGACGTAGCCGCCCGCCCAGCCGAGGCCGGTGATGGCGTCCAGGGTGACCGTGGCGCACCAGTCGCGGGGGACGCCGAGGACGCCCGACCAGGCGTGGGTGATCTCCGTGCCGGTGAGCTGCGGGAAGAAGGTGGTCAGGAGGGTGGTGAGGGACTCGATGGTGGCCGGCTGGGTGCGGCCGTCGTTGTCGGTGCGCGAGCCGAAGCGGTACGGGACGCCGCGGCCGCCGATCGCGATGCGGTCGTCGGCGGTGCGCTGGGCGTACATGTAGGCGTGGGCCATGTCGCCGAGGAGGGGGCTGTCGGCCCAGTTGAGCTGGGACCAGGTCGAGGCGGGGATCGGGGCCGTGACGATCATCGAGGAGTTCATCGGGAGCCAGGAGCGCTTCTGGCCCTTGAGGGCCGCGGTGAAGCCCTCCGTGCAGCGCAGGACGTAGGGGGCGCGGACCGTGCCGTAGGGGGTCACCGCCTTGCGGGCGGCGATCTCCGTGACGGGGGTCGACTCGTGGATGACGACGCCCAGGCGTTCGCAGGCGGCGGCCAGGCCCTTGACCAGCTTCAGGGGGTGGATGCGGGCGCCGTGCGGGGTCCAGCTGGAGCCGACGGCGTCGGCGATGTTGATGCGGGCGTGGGTTTCGGTGGCGTCGTAGAGCTCGCGGTCGGTTTCGCCGAAGGACACCTCGGAGGCGTGGAAGGCCCTGAGGCGGCCCAGCTGGGCGGGGGTGCGGGCGACTTCGAGGACGCCGCCGCGGTGGATGTCGGCGTCGATGCCCTCCTTGGCGGTGACGTCGATGACCTCGGTGACGGTGTCGTTCATGGCCTGCTGGAGGCGCTGGGCGGCCGGGCGGCCGTGGAGGGCGGCGTAGCGGTCGCGGCCCGCGATGCCGTTGTAGAGCCAGCCGCCGTTGCGGCCGGAGGCGCCGTAGCCGCAGAACTTCTGCTCCAGGACGGTGACGCGCAGGTCGGGGGCTGAGGACTTGAGGTAGTAGGCGGTCCACAGGCCGGTGTAGCCGCCGCCGACGATCACGACGTCGGCGGTGGCGTTGGCGGTCAGGGGCGGCCGGGGTGGGGCGGCGGGGGTGGTGTGGTCGGTCGCGTACCAGAAGGAAATGCCGCCGTTGATCGTCATGGGGAGTTGGTACACGGGGTTCCGGATGGGTGTCCAGGTACGGGATGCCGGGTTTCGGGGTGGGAAGCGAGGCCTTTTGGCTGATGCGGGGCCGGCGGCCGGTTCTTAGGGTCGGGCGGCTGGACGAGGGGGGCTCGGCGGTCGCCCGGGTGCTGCTGGGACGGCCGGTCTACGCTGCGGGGATGATTCGTAGCGCTGTGATCAGCGATGTTCCCGTCATCCACGCGATGATCCGCGAGCTCGCCACGTACGAGAAGGTGCCGCACGAGGCGCGGGCGACCGAGGAGCAGCTGCGGGAGGCACTGTTCGGGGAGCGGCCCGCGGTGTTCGCGCACATCGCGGAATCGGAGGACGGGGAGGCCGTCGGCTTCTCGATGTGGTTCCTGAACTTCTCGACGTGGCGCGGGCTGCACGGCATCTACCTGGAGGACCTGTACGTCCGGCCGGGCGTGCGCGGGGGCGGTCACGGGAAGGCGCTGTTGCGGGAGTTGGCGCGGATCTGTGTGGAGCGCGGGTACGGGCGGCTGGAGTGGTCGGTGCTCGACTGGAACACGCCCGCCATCGACTTCTACCGCTCGGTCGGAGCGGTGTCCATGGACGAGTGGACGGTGAACCGTCTGACGGGCGACGCGTTGCGCGGGCTGGCCGGGGAGGTGTGAGGGCCACCCGGCCGGGTCAGGGTTCCAGGACGACCTTGCCGGTGGTGGCGCGGGTCTCCAGGGCGCGGTGGGCGGCCGCGGCCTCGGCGAGGGGGTAGCGGGTGAGGGCCGGGCGCAGGCGGCCGGCGGCGGCTTCGGCGAGGGCCCGGGTCTCCAGTACGCGCAGGGGGTCGGGGGCGCCGACGCGCTGGAGCATGGCGGGGCCGAGGACGGTTTCGGTGGTGATGCCGCGGGCGGTGAGTTCGGCGCGGTCGGCGTCGGTGAGGGGGATCGGGCCGCCGGACCGGCCGAAGACGAGGTGCCGGGCGCCGGGGGAGAGGAGGCCGAGGGCGGTGCGGGCGGTTTCGCCGCCGACGGAGTCGAAGAGGACGGTGGCGCCGGCGGGGTGCGCGGCGCGGACGGCGTCCGGCCAGTCGGGGGCGGTGTGGTCGAGGGCGAGGTCGGCGCCGTTCGCGGCGGCGAGGGCGGTCTTGGCGGGGCCTCCGGCGAGGGCCACGACGGTGGCGCCCGCGTTCTTCGCGTACTGGACGAGCAGGGTGCCGATGCCTCCGGCGGCGGCGGTGACGAGGGCGGTGGAGTCCGGGCCGAGTCCGGCGAACTGGAGGATGCCGAGGGTGGTGCGGCCGGTGCCGATCATGGCGACGGCGGTGGCGGGGTCGAGGCCGGGCGGTACGGGGTGGAGGCGTTCGGCGTCGGCGACGGCGTACTCGGCGTAGCCGCCGGGGGCGAAGCCGAGGTGGGTGACGACGGACGTGCCGAGCCAGGCGGCGTCGGTGCCGGGGCCCAGGGCGTCGACGGTGCCGGCGACTTCCCGGCCGGGGATCGTGGGGAGCTCGGGGAGGGCGGGGGCGGGGCCCTGGACGCCCGCGCGGAGGGCGGTGTCGAGGAGGTGCACTCCGGCGGCGGCCACGGCGACGCGGACCTGGCCGGGGCCGGGGCGGGGGGTGTCGGTCGGCTCGTAGGAGAGGTTCTCGGCGGGGCCGAAGGCGTGGAGTCGGATGGCGCGCATGGGCCGAGCCTCGTACCTGAAGCCTGGTTGAGGTCAAGGGGCTGTCGGTGGGGTGCGTGACGATGGGGCCATGGCGCGAAACGGGCAGCAGCGGGAACGGACGGTCAGGGCGGCACGGCGGCCGGAGGTGCGGCTGCCGGAGCTCGTGGCGTGGGAGGGCGGTGAGCTGGAGCCGGACGGGGATTACGACGGGCTGGAGTTCACGGACCTCGACCTGGCGGGGCAGGAGGGGGTGGGGGCCCGGTTCATGGACTGCGCGGTGCGGCGGTGCGCGCTGGACGAGGCGGGGCTGCGCAGTGCCCGGTTCGTGGACACGGTGCTGGAGGAGGTCCGGGGTGTGGGGACGGACCTGGCGGGGGCGTACTTGCGGGACGTGGAGGTGGTCGACGCCCGGCTGGGCGGCGTGCAGATGCACGGGAGCGTGCTGCAGTCGGTGGTGGTGCGCGGGGGCAAGATCGACTACCTGAACCTGCGGCAGGCGGAGCTGCGGGACGTGGTCTTCGAGGGGTGCGTGCTGGTGGAGCCGGACTTCGGGGGTGCGGTGCTGGAGCGGGTGGAGTTTCGCGACTGCGTGGTGCGGGGGGTGGATTTCAGCGGGGCGCGGATGGCGGACGTGGATCTGCGGGCGGCGGGGGAGCTGTCCGTTGCGCGGGGGGTGGATGCGTTGGCGGGGGCGGTGATCAGTCCGGCGCAGTTGTTCGACCTGGCGCCGGTGCTGGCGGGCCATCTGGGGCTTCTGGTGCTTCCGTAGGGGCGGGGACCGGTGGGCGCGGGCCGCTGCGCGACCGGGCTCGGCCCGGATCCGGGCCTCACATGCCGGGCGGGATGGAGTGCCCGGTTCGGGTCAGCCAGGTGGTCAGTTCCGTGTGTACGGCTTCTTCCTGGTCCGTCGACCAGGGGAGCGTTCCGTACAGGAGGTCGGTTTCCCATTCGGCCACGGTGGCGGTGAGGTGGCGGTCGGCGACCGGGTGGCGGAGGGTCTCCCAGGCGGCGAGCCAGGGGCCGACGGCGCCGGAGGCTTCGGCGCACAGGGGGAGGAGCCGGTGCACGGGGACGGCCGGGTCGGGGGTGAGGAGGGTGTGGGCCCACCAGGCGTGGAGGAACTCCCGGACCGCCGCGCTCTGCGCCGCCGGCCACTGCTGCCAGCGGCCGCAGGCGAACGAGGCGCCGACGTTGTGGATGTCGTACGCGTAGGCGCCGAGGCCGCCGGTCAGCTCGCGGGCGAACTGCGGCAGGATGCGGCGCAGCACGGCGCCGTGGTCGCGCCAGTCGGGCGCGGACCAGGTGCGGTGGAGGAGGTCGGGGTCGAGCTCCGTGTCGGGGAGTTTCAGCAGGGCGAGTTCCTGCGGGCTGCCCCAGTGGCACTCGCACTGGACCTCGTCGGCCCGGGCGGTCATCCCGCGGAAGGTGACGGCGAGGCCGTCCAGGGCGCGGTCGAGCCGGGCCAGGGCCGCGGCGGCGGCCGGGTCGGGCCGGGTCATGCCGGGACGCGGGGGAACTTGGCCTGGAGGGTCCAGATGGCCGGGTTGTCGGCGAGGCCCTCGTGCATGTCGATCAGGTCCGCCACGAGGTCGTGGAGGAAGTCGCGGGCCTCGCGGCGCAGCAGGCGGTGGCTGAAGGTGAGGGGGTCTTCTTCCGGTGGCATCCAGTCCGCCTCGATGTCGACCCAGCCGAAGCGCCGCTCGAACAGCATGCGGTCGGTGGATTCGGTGAAGTCGAGTTCGGCGTACTGGCGGCGGGAGGAGCGGCTGCCGCGCGGGTCCTGGTCGAGCTGCTCGACGATGTCGCACAGGGCCCAGGCGAAGTCGAGTACGGGCACCCATCCCCAGGCTGTGGACACCTCCCGGTCCTTGACCGTGTCCGCGAGGTAGACGTCCCCGCAGAACAGGTCGTGCCGCAGGGCGTGGACGTCCGCCGAGCGGTAGTCGGTCTGCGGGGGGTCCGGGAAGCGCCGGGAGAGGGAGTAGCCGATGTCGAGCACGTACCCGATGGTGTCACGGGTCCGGGGCGGGGCCGACCGCCGGTGAGGTGCGGGGCGGGCCGGTCCGGCCGCCGGACGGGGTTCGTGGCGGTGTTTCCGAGGTCTGTGGGGTGCCCCGGTCTCCGAGTGCGTTCACGAGCTCACGAGCTCACGAGCTCACGAGCTCACGAGCTCACGAGGAGAGAAGGCGTTGTTCCTTGGCGACCGAGACCGCGCCCGCGCGGGTGTCGACGCCGAGCTTGTCGTAGATGCGGCCCAGGTGCGTCTTGACCGTGGCCTCGCTGATGAAGAGCGCGCGGGCGATCTCGCGGTTGCTCAGGCCGCGGGCGAGCTGGCCCAGGATGTCCAGTTCGCGGTCGGTGAGGGTGGGGCGGCTGCCGCGCATGTGGGCCATGACGCGGCTGGCGACCGGTGCGGAGAGCGTGGTGCGGCCCTGGGCCGCGGAGTGGATGGCGGCGAAGAGTTCCTCCGGGCGTTCCGCCTTCAGGAGGTAGCCGGTCGCGCCCGCGCCGATCGCGCGGGTGATGTCCGCGTCCGTGTCGTACGTGGTCAGGACCAGGACGTGCGGCGGGTTGGGGGCGGCGGTGATGCGGCGGGTGGCCTCGACGCCGTCGATGCCCTCGCCGAGCTGGAGGTCCATGAGGACCACGTCGGGCCTGAGCTTGGCGGCCAGGGCGACGGCCTCCTCGCCGCTGCCCGCCTCGCCGAGGACTTCGATGTCCGGTTCGCTGCCGAGGAGGGCGAGGAGTCCGGCGCGGACGACGACGTGGTCGTCGCAGAGGAGGATCGTTGTCATCCCGTGGGCTCCAGGGGGACGGACGCGGAGAGGACGGTGCCCTCGCCCGGCGTGGATTCGATGGTGAGGGTGCCCCCCAGCTGGCGGACGCGGGCCCGCATGGCGGGCAGGCCGTGGCCGCGTTGCGGGGTGGTGGTCGTGGCGGCTGCGGCGCCGGCGGACGGACCCGGTTCGGCGAAGCCGTGGCCGTCGTCGGCGACGTCCAGGACGACCTGGTCGCCGAGATAGGTGAGCGTCAGGGCGGCGGTACGGGCGCCGGAGTGTTCGCGGATGTTGGCGAGGGCCCCTTGCGCTATGCGCAGCAGGGCGGACTGGACGCGGTCGGGGAGGGGGGCCGGGGTGCCTTCGAGGTGGAAGCGGACCTCGATGTCCGGGCCGGCGTCCAGGGCGCGCAGGGCGTCGGCGAGGCCGGCGCCGTCGGCGAGCTCGGAGGGGGCCAGGTCGTGGACGAGCCGGCGTGCCTCGGCGAGGCCGTGTGCGGCGATCCCGGTGGCGGTACGGACGTGCGCGCGGGCGGTGGCCGGGTCGGTGTCCCAGGTGCGGTCGGCGGCCTGGAGCAGCATCTGCTGGCTGGAGAGGTTCTGGGCGAGGGTGTCGTGGATCTCCATGGAGAGGCGCTGGCGCTCGGCGAGGGTGCCTTCGCGGCGCTCGGTGGCGGCCAGCTCCCGGCGGGTGCGGATCAGGTCGTCGATGAGGGCGCGCTGGGCCTGGGTCTGGCGTTCCATGTGGACGAAGACGGCGGTGGCGAGGGCGGCGACGGCGGGCGGGGCCAGGAGGAGGTTGGGGTCGAAGGCCTTGGCGAGCTGGAGCTGCGCGATGACGACGAGGGTGGTGAGGAGGGCGACGAGGATGATCGCGGCGCGTGAGGGGAGAGTGCGCAGGGCGGTGAAGAAGAGGGGTACGGCGCACCAGGCGAAGCTCGGCGCGAGGACGACCAGGACCACCCAGGTGGTGACGACGAGGCCGAGCCAGACGAGGCGGCGGGGGGTGGGGGCGGTGTCCCGGCTGCCGAGGGCGGGGCCGAGGACGGGGCCGAGGACGTAGAGCAGGGCCAGGGTGATGCTGAGGGCGATGATCCACGGGGTGCGGGGGTCGCCGGGGTGGCGGAGGAGGAAGCGGGCCAGGGAGGCGCCGAGGAGCAGGAAGAAGGCGGTGTGCGCGACCGTGGCCAGGGTGCGGGTGTCCGGGTTGCGGGCGGGGGTCACGGGGTGCTCCTGGGTTGGGGGCCTGTGTTCCATTGTCGGGTCCGGAAGGGGGCGGTGGGGGTGCGGCTCGGGGGGCGGGGCTCGGCGCCTCAGGCGCCGGTGGGGCGGGGCCGGTGCGGCGCCGTTGCCGGGGGCGCTGCCCCCGGACCCCCACGCCTCAAACGCCGGCGGGGCTGGGGGTGGCCCCCAGGCGCAGGAGGGGCTGGGTGGGGGTGGGTCCGGCCAGCCAATACCGCCGCGGAGCGGGTTCGCATCAGCCGATCGGTTGACCCTGGGGTCAGCCGGTGCGGTGGGCGGGGGCAGCCGGTACGGGGACGGGGTGGCGGGGGGTTCGGGCCCAGGCTTGGAGCAGGGAAGGAGCCGGGCCGCACAGCACCGCGGATCCGCTCGCCGACCGCCCTCTTGCCGTCACGTCACCACGTCACCGCGTCATCGCGGCACCGCACTCAGGAGTAGAGATGAACACCCGCACCCGCGTTCTCACCGGTACCGCTCTCGCCATCGCCCTGGGCGCCGGGACCTTCGGTGCCGTCAGCGCCAGTGCCACCCCCGCCCCGCAGTCCGCCCCGGCCGCCGCCGCGAAGAAGAAGGACGACGGCGACGACAAGAACTTCACCACCACCACGCACCTCACCATCGACGCCGCCACCCGCGCGGCCCAGGCGTCCCTGAAGGCCGCGCAGTCCGAGAACCAGAAGGTGACGGTCGCGGTGGTGGACCGCAACGGCAACACCATCGTCACCCTGCGAGGCGACGGCGCCGGCCCGCAGTCCTACGAGTCGGCGCAGCGCAAGGCCTTCACGGCCGTGTCCTGGAACGCCCCGACCTCGGTGCTCGCGGGCCGTCTCGCCCAGGCCCCGAACCTGAAGGACATCCCCGGCACCCTCTTCCTCGGCGGCGGCGTCCCGGTCCAGGCGAGCGGCGCCCCGGTCGCCGGTATCGGCGTGGCCGGCGCCCCGAGCGGCGACCTGGACGAGAAGTTCGCCAAGGCCGGCGTCGACGCCCTCTCGAAGTAGCCGAGACGTAGTACACGGCGTACTGCGAGAAGTAGGACAAGTCGGTCTGATGCTTAGGATCGGGCGTGTGGAACATCGCATGCTCACCCGCCTCGCCGCCCCTGCCGTCGCAGCCCTGATCGCCCTCACCGCGGGGTGTACGGGCGGCACGGTGCAGGGGCGGCCGGGTGCGTCCGGGCTGCGGGACCCGTACTTCCCCAAGGCCGGCAACGGCGGCTACCAGGTCGACCACTACGCGCTGGACCTGGACTACGACCCCGCCGACGGCCGGCTGCAGGGCACGGCCGTCATCACGGCCCGCGCGGAGCAGGGGCTCAGCGCCTTCAACCTCGATCTCAGCGGGCTGGAGGTCGAGGGCGTGACCGTGCAGGGCGAGCGGGCCCGCCACAACCGGGCGGGCAACGAGCTGACGGTGCGGCCCGCCGAGGACCTGAAGAAGGGCGAGCTCTTCCGGGTCGAGGTCGACTACGGCGGCAGGCCGAAGACGATCGTGGACCCGGGTGGCGCCAAGGAGGGGTGGATCTCCACCGAGCGCGGTGCCGTCGGCGTCGGAGAGCCGGTCGGGTCGATGGCCTGGTTCCCCGGCAACCACCACCCGAGTGACAAGGCCACCTACGACATCACGATCTCCGTCCCGCACGGCTACGAAGCGGTGTCGAACGGGGAGTTGCGTTCCCGCACCGACACCGGTGACGGGCGGACCGAGTTCGCGTGGCACAGCCCCGAGCCGATGTCGAGCTATCTGGCGACCGCGGTCGTGGGTCCGTACGAGGTCACGACGGGGAAGACGCCGTCGGGTGTTCCCGTCTACAACGCGGTGGCGCCGGGGGAGGCGGCCGCGAGCGCGGTCCCCCTCTCCCGTCTGCCGGAAATGGTGGAGTGGGGCAGTGGCCGGTTCGGACCGTACCCCTTCACCACGACGGGGGCGATCGTGCTGCCGAAGGGGACTCTGACCTACGCGCTGGAGACCCAGACCAAACCCGTCTTCTCCGGCGCGCCCGTGGAGGAGGACCTCGTGGTGCACGAGCTGGCCCACCAGTGGTTCGGGAACTCGGTGTCGCCGAAGTCCTGGAAGGACATGTGGCTCAACGAGGGCTTCGCGACCTACGCGGAGTGGCTGTGGGCCGAAGAGCACGGCGGCCCCAAGGCCGAGGAGTACTTCCGGGCCTTCCTGGCCGGCGACACGGACGTCCACGCCGATGCCGACTCCGACTGGGCCGCCTTCCCGCCCGCCGCCCCGCCCACGCCCGAGGACATCTCGGGGTACCCGGTGTACTACCGGGGTGCGATGGTGCTGCACCGGATCCGGCAGGAGGTCGGCGACGCGAAATTCTCCGACCTGGTGCGGGGTTGGGTGGCCGACCACCGGCACGGGAACGCGAGCACGTCCGACTTCACCGCGTACGCCGAGAAGCGGACGGGGCACGACCTGAAGAAGGTCTGGGACGTCTGGCTGTACGGCGAGGGCCGGCCTCGGTAGGCCCCATCGGGCTCACCGGACCGGCCGGCCCCACCGGACCCGCCGGGTCCGGTCAGAGGGGTTTGCGCATCACTGTGCAGGCGCGGCCCAGTTCGCGGTCCCTGCTCCGGCGCAGGGCGGTGTAGCCGCGGGAGTGCCAGAAGGCGGCGGCCTTGGGGTTGTTGTCGAGTACGGCGATCCGGACGCCTTCGCGTCCGGCGGCGCGGAAGCGGTCCTCGACGAGGTCGGCCACGGCCCGGCCGAAGCCCTCGCGGTGCGCGGTGGCGTCGATGAGCAGCAGGCCGATCCACGGGTCCGGGTCCCCGGAGGCCGGGTCGGGGTGGTGGGCGAGGGTGGCCGCGAGTCCGACGAGCCGGCCGGCGGAGCGGGCGAGGAGCACCTCGGCGCCGTCGTGGGCGAGTTCGTCGGCGAGGGCGGCGGCGACCTGGTCGACGGTGATGCGGTGCGGATCGGGGAAGTCGCCGCTGAGCTCGAAGAAGGCGTGGTTCGTCGCGTAGAGGGCGGCGATCTCGGTGAGGGCGGGTCCGGGCAGTGCGCCGTCGACGGTGACGAGCGGTTGGAGGATCACCTGCCGAACCGTAGCGAAGCCGCGGCGGGGAAGCTGCGGCGGGGAAGCCGCGGCGAAGCCCCCTCCCCGGACGGCCGGGAGGGGGCTTCGCGGGCGGCGATCAGACGTTGACGCCGAAGTCCTGCGCGATGCCGGTGAGGCCGGAGGCGTAGCCCTGGCCGACCGCGCGGAACTTCCACTCGGCGCCGTTGCGGTAGAGCTCGCCGAAGACCATGGCGGTCTCGGTGGCCGCGTCCTCGGAGAGGTCGTAGCGGGCGATCTCGGAGCCGCCGGCCTGGTTCACGACGCGGATGTACGCGTTGCGGACCTGGCCGAAGTTCTGGCTGCGGCTCTCGGCGTCGTAGATGGAGACCGGGAAGACGATCTTGTCCACGTCGGCCGGGAGGCCGGCGAGGTTGACGTTGATGGCCTCGTCGTCGCCCGCGCCCTCGCCGGTGCGGTTGTCACCGGTGTGGACGATGGTCTGGTCCGGGGTGGAGCGGTTGTTGAAGAAGACGAAGTGGGCGTCGGAGACCACCTTGCCGGTCTGGTTCACCGCGATCGCCGAGGCGTCGAGGTCGAAGTCCACGCCGGTGGTCGTGCGGACGTCCCAGCCCAGGCCGACCGTGACGGCAGCGAGGCCCGGGGCCTCCTTGGTGAGCGAGACGTTGCCGCCCTTGGACAGGCTGACAGCCATGGATGTCCCTTTCCTCTTCCTGATCCGGCCTGCACGCGCATCGCGTGCAGGCCGCCAAATTACCGCTGACCCCTATAACGCGACGAGGGGGCGGGCGGGTTCCCGCGTGGCGTTAAATGCGGGTGACGGGGTGGCGGCGGGCGCGGATCATAGGGGTATGCCTGGTCCCTATGTCATCCGCGGTTCGGTCGCGCTCCCCGAGGGGGAGCTCGCCTGGCGGTTCTCGCGTTCCTCCGGGCCGGGCGGTCAGCACGTCAACACCTCCGACTCGCGCGTGGAGCTCCTGTTCGACCTGGGCGCGACGAAGGCGCTGCCCGAGGTGTGGAAGGAGCGCGCGCTGGAGCGGCTCGCCTCGCGGCTGGTCGACGGGGTGGTGACCGTACGGGCCTCCGAGCACCGGTCGCAGCTGCGGAACCGGGAGATGGCGCTGGTGCGGATGGCTTCGCTGCTGGCGGAGGCGACTGCGCCGCCGCCGAAGCCGCGGCGGGCTACGAAGATTCCTCGCGGGATCAACGAGCGGCGGCTGCGGGAGAAGAAGGCGCGGGCCGAGACCAAGCGGGGGCGGGCGGGGCGGGACTGGTAGCCCCTGGCGGGCCGGCCCCCGGGGCTCCGCCCCGGACCCCGCGCCTCAAACGCCGGCGGGGCTGGGTTCGGCGGGTGTGGTCGTGCCGGTGCGGCTCGAGGACGGGGCTCCGCCCGGCCCCCGCGCCAGGCGTCGGCGGGGCTGGGTCGGCCCGCGTCGCAAGCGCCGCCGGGGCTGGGTCGGCCCGCGTCGCAAGCGCCGCCGGGGCTGGTTCGGCCCGCGCCGCAAGCGTCGGCGGGGCTGGGGTGTGGCCACGGCGGGGCGGGCGGGAGCGGGCTACTGGGTGAGGTGGCGGTAGCGGCCTCGGAAGTAGGTCAGGGGGGACGAGTCCGGTTTGGGGAGGGCGGCCGTCAGGACCCGGCCGATGACCAGGGTGTGGTCGCCCGCCTCCACGCGGTTCTCCGTGCGGCACTCCAGCGTGGCCAGCGCGCCCGTCAGCAGCGGGGCGCCCGAGGCCTCGCCGCGGACGTACGGGACGTCCGCGAACAGCAGCCGGTCGCTGATCCGGCCCTTCATCGCGAACCGGCCCGCCACCTGGAGCTGGTGGTCCGCGAGGACCGAGACGGCCCACAGCGGCTGCTCCGCCAGCAGGTCGTCCATCCGGGAGCCCTCGCGCAGGCTCACCAGCACCAGGGGCGGGTCCAGGGACACGGACATGAAGGCGGTGGCCGTCATGCCGACGTCCTCGCCGCGCGGGCCGTCCGCCGTCAGGGGGGTCTCGTGCGCGGTGATCAGGCACACGCCCGCCGCCAGCCGGGACATCGCGGCCCGGAACTCGTCGTTGCTCACCCTCTCAGCATGGGGGCTTCTTCGGGAAAGGGCGGGTACGGGGGTCGTCTTGGGCACGTTCGAACGCTAATCTCGCGTCCTCGTCCCCACATCGGGCCCCGGTCCGAGGCGTGGCCCCGTCTCCAGGCCTAGGCCGCGGCGTATGTTTGCTCCCGGGAAGGGTCGGGAGCGCTCTCAGTCCCCCCGTTCTCCACACGCTTTAATGGTCATCTCATGTGACTTGAGTCACAGAGGGCAAGATTTGTTGACCCTGTGTACCTGCCGCACAGCTCACTGTGATTCAGTGGACGGGACACCGCAACGAAACGCCGATGACAAACCTGGAGTTGCTGTCGAGGTCTCGGGGAGAGCGAGCAATGGAGACCGAGTCGGAGCCGTACGTCCGTCTTGCGACCCTGCGGCAGCTGCACCGGGTGGTGGCCGATCTCAACACGGCCAGGAGCCTGGCGGACACTCTGCAGACCGTCGTGGACGGCATCGTCGTGGGCCTCGGCTACGAACTCGCCTGCGTCAACCTCGTACGCCCCGACGGTGATCTCGTCGTCGCCGCCTTCGCCGGAGACCCTTCCGCCGAAGCCCTCATCACCGGCCGCGTGGGCTCCCGTCCCTCCTGGGAACGCCGCCTGACGATGGGTGAGAACTGGGACGGACTCCGCTTCATCCCGCACACCGAGGGCTGGATCCTCCTGGAGGACGACGTCCCCCAGTGGCACACCGACGGCCCCGAACCGCGCTTCGAGGACGAGTGGCACCCCGAGGACCGGCTTTACGCGCCGATGTACGCGTCCGGCGGGGAACTCCTCGGCGTCATCTCGGTGGACCGGCCCCGCAACGGCCGCCGTCCGGGAGCCTGGGGCCGCGAGGCGCTCCAGATGTACGCCTTCCAGGCGGCGATCGCGATCAGCAACGCCAGGCTCCGGGCGAACATGCAGCGGGCCCTGGTGCGGCTGGAACGTGAACAGCAGGCGCTGAGGGCCAGCGAAGAGTCGTTCCGGCAGGCCTTCGAGTACGCGCCCAGCGGCATGGCCATCGCCGAGATGGGCGGCGACCAGCACGGCCGGCTGCTACGCACCAACGACGCGCTCTGTCGCCTCCTCGGCCGGCCCGCCTCCGTGCTGCGCCGCTACTCCTTCTCCGATCTGGTCCACCCCGAGGACATCGGGACCCTGCTGCGCACCTCCGCCGAGGGCGGCCGCGCCGAACTGCGCCTGGGCCGCCGCGACGGCACGTACGTGTGGGTCTCGCTGCGCAACTCCGTGGTCGCCGACGCCGCCGACGGGCCGCGTTTCCTGCTCACCCACGTCGAGGACATCGAGGAGCGCAAGCGGCACGAGCTCCAGCTCGCGCACCGCGCCAGCCACGACTCGCTGACCGGCCTGCCCAACAGCGCCGAGCTGCGCGCCCGGCTCGGCGCGCGACTGTGCCGAAGGCCACAGTCCGTACGTGCCAGCGCGATCGAGGCCCTGGACGCGGCCTACGACGGGCACGAGGTGCGGGGCCAGGCGGGGGGTGGTGCGGGCGAGCACGGCTTTCAGCCCGACCCGCGGCCCGATTTCCGCCCCGACCCCGCCGACGGCCTGCCCGGGGCCGACCCCTTCGAGTTCCCCGGGGCGCTGGCCGCCCCGGACGGCCCGTACGACCACCACGTGCACACGGTGGCGCCCGCGACCGACATCGACGACGGGACCAAGGGGCTCGCGGTGCTCTTCTGCGACCTCGACGGCTTCAAGTCGATCAACGACCGGTTCGGGCACCACACGGGCGACGCGGTCCTGATCGAGGTGGCCCGCAGGCTGACGACGGGCGTCAGGGACGGTGACACCGTCGCCCGGCTGGGTGGTGACGAGTTCGTCGTCCTCGCGGACGGACTCGGCGCCGCGGACGCCGCCGACCTCGCGGTCCGGCTGCGCAACGCGATCATCCCGCCGATCCGGGTGGACGGCCGCGCGGTGCGTGTCGGGGCCAGTTTCGGAATCGGCTGGGCCAGCTGCGGGATGTCCGCGGAGGAGGTGCTGCGGTCGGCGGACCAGCGCATGTACATCGAGAAGAGGTCGCGCTCAAAGGCGCACCGCAGGGCGGGCTGAGGCGATCTGGCGCCCGTGGGTGCACCTGTTCGGGGTAGGCTCCCGGGGGTCGAAAGGAGTGACCTGCGATGACGACGCCCGCGAACAACGGACCGCACGGTGGGGCGAACAAGCCCGAGGACGACGATCCGTTCGGCTATCTCTACGCGGACGGCCAGGCCGCCGGAGCCACCCCGCCCGGTCAGGCCGGCGGATACGGCTACCCGGGACCCGCGGGTGGTCCTTCCGGCGTGCAGCCGGGTGTTCCCCGTACGTCGCACCACCAGGTGCGGACGGTCGGCGAGCGCAGGAACGCGGGCGCGCAGCGCGGTCACGTGCCCGCGCAGCAGCAGCCCGGTTACCAGGCGCAGTACCAGGCCCCGGAGGCGCTCCAGGCGGGCGGCTACGGCGTTCCGCCGCAGCAGCAGCCCCCGCAGCACCAGACGCAGACGATCTCGCACTCCGGCGGTCACGGCGGTCACGGCGGCGGTGGCTCCAGCCGCCGCGGGCTGCTGATCGCGGCCGTCGCCGTGGTCGCCACCGTCGTGATCGGCATCAGCGCGGCCGTGATCTTCTCGCCGAAGGACAAGGACAAGAACGGGAAGAACGACGCGAACGGCGGCCAGCAGTCGGCGGCCCCGCAGACCCCGTCGAGTGCGCCCGCGACGGGCTCGCAGTCGCCGGAAGCCCCGCTGCCGAAGGCGGACTTCGCCGGCGCCGGCATGTCCCTCACGGGCGGTGCGCGTCTGAACAGCGCCGTTCCGGGCGCCAAGAGCGCCGGTGGCCAGTACGTGGACGGCCTGAGCGCGGTCGGCGCCGCGGCGACGTGGACGCTGGACGTGCCCAAGGCGGGCAAGTACAAGCTGAAGATGACCTACGGGGTGCCGGGCAAGGACGCCAAGACCACGCTGACCATCAACGGCGACGCGCAGGACCGGCTGATCAACATGGCCAACTTCTCGAAGGCCGCCGAGGGCGACTGGGCCAAGGGCTGGACCAACACGTACTCGCTGGTCGACCTCAAGAAGGGTCAGAACGTCATCAAGATCTCGTGCGAGGCCGGCAACCAGTGCGACGTCCTCCTGGACCAGCTGTGGCTGGAGCAGGGCTGATCGCCTAGCACGCCTCTGTGACCTTCACCGACCCCCGTACCTCCTCGTAGGTGCGGGGGTCGAACTCTCCCGCCACCGGGGCGAGCACCGTGGCCGCCGACAGGGCCACCGCGCGGGTCAGGCGCTCCGGCCAGTCCAGGCCCTCCACCAGCGCGGACAGCAGCCCGGCGACCACGGAGTCGCCGGCGCCGGTGGGATTGCCGGCCAGCGCCCGGGGCGGGGTCGCCTGCCAGGTGCCGCCGGCGGTGGTGGCCAGCAGTCCGTCCGGGCCCAGCGAGGTGACCACCGCGTGCGCGCCCCGGCGGCGGGCGTCGCGGGCGGCGGGCAGCGGGTCGCGGGAGCCGGTGAGTTCGGCCAGCTCGGCGGCGTTCGGCTTGATGATCTCCGGGCGGGCGGCGATCCCGCGCCGCAGGGCCTCCCCGCTGGTGTCCAGGAGGACCGGCACCCCTGCCGCGCGGGCCTGGCGCACGAGCACCGCGTACGCGCCCACGGGGACGCCCGGCGGGAGGCTGCCGCACAGGGCGACCGCCCGGGCGCCGGCCAGCAGGTCCTCGTACCGGGCCAGGAACCGCGCCCACTCCGCCGGAGCGACCTGCGGGCCGGGCTCGTTGAACTGGGTCGTGTCGCCGGAGGCCTCGTCGACCACGGCCACGGTGCGGCGGCTGGTGCCGGCGCACGGCACGAGCGCGTCGGTCACGCCGGGAGCCGCGGCCGCCAGCAACTCCCGTACGACGGAGCCCACCGGGCCGCCCGCGAAGCCCGTGGCGGTCACCTCCCGGCCGAGCGCGGCCAGCACCCGGGCGACGTTGAGCCCTTTGCCGCCTGGGCGTTCGGTGACGGCCGTGACGCGGTGCGAGGCGTGCGGCAGCACCCGCGGGACGCGATAGGTCACATCGAGCGCGGTGTTGAGCGTCACGGTCAGGATCATGTGGGCACCCCCGGGTCTGTTGCTGCCGGGATCATGCCAAACAGAAGGCGGCCGGCCCAGCTCTCGGGGCCGACCGCCTTCCTCCGTACAGCCGCTTGGCCGTCAGGACGCCGCGCAGGACACTGGACTGACGACCCATTCGCCGCGCCGCATGACCCCCTTGAGGTCGAAGGACGCGTCCAGCACGACGAGGTCCGCGTACTTGCCGGGTTCCAGCGATCCGATCTCGTCGTACAGGCCGAGCAGCTTGGCGGGGTTGGCGGAGATCGCCTGCACCACGGACTCGACCGGCAGCTTGTCGAGGGTCACGGAGCGCTTGAACGCGGTGTCCAGGGTCAGGGTGGAGCCGGCGATGGAGCCGCCCTCCACGAGCCGTGCCACGCCCTCCTTGACCTCGACCTCCAGCGGGCCCAGGTGGTAGGTGCCGTCGCCGAAGCCCGCGGCGTCCATGGCGTCGGTGATGAGCGCCACCCGGTGCGCGCCCGCGTGGTGGAAGGCCAGCTCCAGCATGGCCGGGTGGAGGTGGACGCCGTCGTTGATCAGCTCGATGGTGACCCGCTCGTCCTCCAGCAGCGCGGCGATGGGGCCGGGTGCGCGGTGTTCCATGCCGGGCATGGCGTTGTACAGGTGCGTCGCGACGGTCGCGCCCGCGTCGATGGCCTGGCGGGTCTGCTCGTACGTGGAGTCCGTGTGGCCGATCGCGGCGATGACCCCGTGCTCGGCGAGCAGCCGTACGGAGTCCAGTCCGCCCGGCAGTTCGGTGGCGAGGGTGAACATGCGGGCCGTGCCGTGCGCGGCGTCGACGAGCTTGCGGACCTCGGCCGGGTCGGGGTCGCGCAGCAGTTCCTCCTTGTGCGCGCCCTTGCGGCAGGCGTTGATGAACGGGCCCTCGAAGTGGACGCCCGCGATCTCGCCCTGCTGGGTGAGCTCGGCGAGCAGTCCCGCGCGCCGGGCCAGCTCGTCGAGCTCCCCGGTGACGGTGGAGGCGACCAGGGTGGTCGTGCCGTGCTCGCGGTGGGTCGTGACGCCCTGGAGGACCTCTTCGGCGGTGCCGGAGGTGAAGGAGGCGCCGCCGCCGCCGTGGTTGTGCATGTCCACGAAGCCGGGGACGATCCAGTGCCCGGACAGGTCGACGACCTGCGTGTCCTCGTGCGCGCTCCCGGCGATCCGGTCGCCCTCGACGATGACGCGGCCGCCCGCCACGATGCCGGTGGGCAGCACCACCCTGGCGCCGGAAAGGACTGTGCTGCGTGCGCTTCCGGACATCAGGCCGGTACCTCCGTGGCGAGTAGGTCCCAGGCGAGCAGCCCTGCGCCCAGGCATCCGGCGGTGTCCCCGAGGGCCGCCGGGACGATGTGGGGCAGCCGCTGGAACGTCACGCGTTCCTCGACGGCCGTCCGTAGTGGTGTGAACAACGTTTCCCCCGCCTCGGCGAGGCCGCCACCGATGATCAGCGTGCGCGGGTCCAGCAGGGTGATCGCGGTGACCAGCCCGTCGGCGAGCGCGCCGACGGCACCGTGCCACACCGTGCGGGCGCGCTCGTCGCCGGACTCGACTGCCTTGGCGCAGTCCGCCGCGTCGGCGTCGGGGTCGCCGGAGGCTGCCGCCCAGGCGCGGCTGACCGCGGCGGCCGAGGCGAGGGTCTCCAGGCAGCCGTGCTGGCCGCAGCCGCACGCGGGGCCGCCGGGGCGCACCACGATGTGGCCGATCTCGCCCGCGTAGCCGTGGGCGCCGGCCTCGATGCGGCCGGCGATGCCGATGGCCCCGGCGATGCCGGTGCCGAGGGGTACGAAGAGGAAGCGGTCGGCGCCCCGGCCGGCGCCGATGCGGCCTTCCGCGAGTCCGCCCGTGCGGACGTCGTGGCCGAGGGCGACGGGGATCCCGCCGAGGCGCCGGCCGAGCAGCTCGCGCATCGGCACGTCGCGCCAGCCCAGGTTCGCCGCGTAGACGGCGATTCCGTTCTCGGCGTCGACGATGCCGGGCACGGCGACCCCGGCGGCCGAGGCGGGCTCTGCGAAGCGCTCCCGGCCGGTGGCGAGGAGCTCGGCGGCGAAGTCCTGGATCGTCTCGACGACGGCGTCGGGGCCCCGCTCGCGGCCGGTGGCGCGGCGGGCCTCGTGCAGCAGCGTGCCGTCGGCGGCGACCAGGGCGGCCTTCATCCCGGTGCCGCCCACATCGAGGGCGATGACGTGTTTCACGGGTTTCACAGGGACAGTCTCGCGTGCTCGGCGGGGAAAGGTCTAGTCCAGTGGGAGGGATTGTTGAGCGGCCATACAAATCCGGGACCGGGGTGGGGGTGGGTGTGAGGGGGCCGCCAAAGTGGTGTAGACCTTATGGGGATCGTACGTACGACAAAGGGGTGGATCGAGAACCGTGAAGGGCCGTTTTCTGAGCCTGGCCGCGTCCGGCGCCGCACTGTGCCTGACCGCCGTGACGCTGACGGGCTGCGGAGCCGTCGGGGGACTCACCGGGGACAACGAGGTGACCCTGCGGGTCGTGGCGGCCGACTACGGGGACAATCCGCAGAACTCCTCGGCGGCCTACTGGAAGGACCTCGCCACCGGCTTCGAGAAGGCCAACCCGGGCGTGCACGTCGAGGTCAGCGTCTACTCCTGGTCCGAGGTCGACGCCAAGGTCGCCGCCATGGTCAAGGCCGGCAAGGCCCCCGACATCGCCCAGATCGGTGCCTACGCCGACTACGCGGCAGCCGGGAAGCTCTACACCGCCGACGAGCTGCTCTCCGTACGCACCGAGGCCGACTTCCTCGCACCCCTCGCCGACGCGGGCAAGGTCAAGCGCGTCCAGTACGGGATGCCCTTCGTCTCCAGTACCCGGCTGCTCTTCTACAACGAGAAGCTGCTGGCGGACGCGGGCGTGGTCGGCAAGGACGCCAAGCCCGGATCGTGGCAGCCGAAGAACTGGGCCGACCTGGAGGCGGCGGCGAAGAAACTCAAGGCCGCGGGCGTCCCCACCCCCTTCGCGGTGCCGCTGGGCCGAGAGGAGGCGCAGGCCGAGACGATGATGTGGACCCTCGCGGGCGGTGGCGGCTACACCGACAACGAGGAGGCGTACGCCATCGACTCCCCGGACAACATCAAGACGATGGAATTCCTCCGGGACAGGCTGGTCGGCCAGGGCCTCACGGGCTCCGTCGCACCGGGGAAGCTCGACCGGCAGGCCGCCTTCGACGCCTTCACGCGCGGCGAGGTCGGCATGCTCAACGGCCACCCGACGCTGCTGAAGCAGGCCGCCGCCACGGGCGTGAAGTTCGGGATGGTGCCGCTGCCGGCGGCCGACGGCTCCGCCCCGCAGGCGATGGGCGTCGCCGACTGGGTCATGGCCTTCAAGAACGGGCACCGCCAGGAGTCGGGCAAGTTCCTGGACTGGCTGTACGAGCCGCAGAACGTGACGGCCTTCACCGCCCAGTACGACCTGCTGCCGGCCACCACGAGCGGCTACCGGGCCGTGGAGTCCGGTACGGGCGGCGCGGCGCCGCAGCTGAAGACGTTCCTGGCCGCGCTGCCGAACGCGAAGTTGTACCCCGTCGGCAAGAAGTCCTGGGCGGGCGTCAGCGAGGACATCAAGGAAAAGATCGGCACCGCCGTGCAGCCGGGCGGGCAGCCGGCGAAGGTGCTGGAGGACATCGCGTCGGCCGCGCGGGCGGCCGACGCCCACTGAGGGCGGGCCGGAGTGGGCCGGGCGGGCCGGGTGGTCTGGGCGGTCCGGGCGGTCCGGGTGGGTGTCGGTGGGCGGCGTTAATCTGGCGGTATGACGGACGAGGGGCAGTTGACGGCCACCGAGGCCGCGGTGCTCGCGTACGAAGGCCGGACCTGGCCCGGGCCCGGGGTCAAGGAGCGGGCCATACGGGAAGGGCTCGGCATGACGCCCGTCCGGTACTACCAGCTGCTCAACACCCTCATGGACGACCCGCGGGCCCTCGCGCACGCCCCGGGCACGGTGAACCGGCTGCGGCGGATCCGCGAGGCGCAGCGGGCGAGGCGGTAGCGGGCGGGGCGGTAGCGGGCGGGGCGGTGGCGGGCGAGGCGGTGGCGGGCCCGGACTTCGTGGCCCCGTAGCCGCGGCCCGGCTGGGCCATTAGGGTCATCCGTATGGGGAGCACTTCGCACCATCACCTGCCGATGCCCGTCACCGCAGCCGGACGCGAGGGCCTCGAAGCCCTGCTCCGCGCACCCCGCCGTTCCGTGGTCGCCCTCGACTTCGACGGCACCCTCGCCGAGATCGTCCCCGACCCGGACCAGGCCCGCGCCCACCCCCTGGCCGTCCCGGCCCTCTCCGCGCTCGCCCCCGAAGTCGACTCCGTCGCCGTGATCACCGGCCGGCCGGCGGGCGTCGCCGTACGGTACGGGGGCTTCGCTGGGGTTGCCGGCCTGGAGCACCTGGTGGTGCTGGGGCACTACGGGGCCGAGCGGTGGGACGCCGTCACCGGCATAGTCCACGCCCCCGCCGAGCACCCCGGGGTGGCGGCCGTACGGGCCGAGCTGCCGGGCTTCCTGGAGTCCATCGGGGCGTGGCGCGGCACGTGGATCGAGGAGAAGGGCCGGGCGCTGGCGGTCCACACGCGGCGGGCCGCCGATCCGGCCGCGGCGTTCGCGGCCCTGCGGGAGCCGCTGGCGGACCTGGCGGCGCGGCACGGGCTGATGGTGGAGCCGGGGCGGGCGGTGCTGGAACTGCGGCCGCCGGGGATGGACAAGGGCGTCGCCCTGACGGAGTTCCTCGCGGAGCGGTCCGCGGAGGGGGTGCTCTACGCGGGGGACGACCTGGGGGACCTGGCGGCGTACTCGGCCGTCGAGAAGCGGCGGGCGGAGGGGCTGCCGGGGCTCCTGATCGCCAGCGGCTCGGCGGAGGTCCCGGAACTGGCGGCACGGGCCGACCTGGTCCTGCCCGGCCCGGCGGCCGTGGCATCCTTCCTGGCCGACCTGGCGGGGGTACTGCGGGGGTAAGTCCCCGGGGGCAACGCCGAGGGCCGGCCATGTCCCCCCTCGACCCCTGGGGCTGCCCGGCGGCTGCCCCCGCCCCCGGGTGGGGGTGGGGGGGCCGGTGGCGGCCGGTACGCCGCTTCAGCGCGCGGGGCCCGGCATGCGGGCGGGGGCGGGTGGGCAAGCGCCGAGCAGCCCCCGGGGGGCGAGGGGGGAGATGGCGGGGTTTCCGCTGCCTGCCCGCCAGCCGGCCAGCCGGGGCCCCCGCAGCCCCCCAACGGACGGCGGGGCCGGTCAGTTGCGGAGGGATTGGAGCTGGGCCGTGAACCAGGCCGCCGGGGGGAGGGCCGTCGCGGCGGCGGCCAGGCGTTTCGTGCGGTCCGCGCGCTCCGTGGCCGGCATGGACAGGGCAGTGTGCAGCGCGGCCGCCGTCTCCGAGACGTCGTACGGGTTCACCGTCAGGGCGTCCCGCCGCAGCTCCTCGTACGCCCCCGCCCCCGTCGACAGCACCAGCGCGCAGCCCGCCTCCGACACCACCGGGATCTCCTTCGCCACCAGGTTCATGCCGTCCCGCACCGGGTTCACCAGCGCCACGTCCGCCATCCGGTACGCCGCCAGCGAGCGCGCGAAGTCGTCCTCGACCGACACCAGGACCGGCTGCCAGTCCGGGGTGCCGAACTCCTCGTTGATCGCTGTGGCCAGGGACGAGACGGCGGCCGTGTACGTCCGGTACACCTCCAGGTCCTGCCGTGACGGGTACGCGGACGCCAGGTGGACCACCCGGCCCCGCCATTCGGGGTGGACGGTGAGCAGCTCCCGGTAGGCCAGCAGGCCGCGCAGGATGTTCTTGGACAGTTCCGTGCGGTCCACCCGGACGATCGTCTTGCGGTCGCCGACCTCGGCCCGCAGCCCCGCCAGTTTGTCGTCGACCACCGGCCGGTGCGCGAGCGCCCGCAGGTCGTCGCCGTCCACGCCCAGGGGGTGGACGTCCACGTCCGTGAAGCGGGTCTCCGCTCCCGCCCGCCGGTGCTGGACGCCGCGGCGGCGGTCGCCGCCCGGCAGGGCGCCCCACGCCAGGCCGGTCGCGTCGTCCGTCTCCGCACCGCTGATGAAGGCCGACGCCCAGGCCCAGGTGTGGAAGCCGAGCCGGTCCGCGCCGAGCATCCCCCACGTCAGCTCCGACCGGACGTCCTCCGGCAGCATGTCCAGGTACTCCGGCGAGGCCCACGGCGTGTGCGTGAAGTGTGCGATGCGCAGATCGGGGCGCAGTTCCCGCAGCTGCCCGGGGACCAGGGCCAGGTGGTAGTCCTGGACCAGGACGCACGCATCCTCGGCGGCCTCCTCGGCCAGGGCGGCCGCGAACGTGTGGTTGTAGGAGCGGTAGGAGTCCCACCGGCGGCGGAACTCCGCGTCGAAGACCGGCTCGCGCGGCACGTCGTACAGGTGGTGGTGGGTGAACCACAGCACCGAGTTCGCGATGCCGTTGTACGCGTCGTCGTAGACGGTGGGGGAGATCTCCAGCATGCGGACGCCGGGCTCGCAGACCCCCCGGCGGACCGCCTCCCTGTCCGCCTCCGACAGGGCCGCGCAGATCCACAGGGCCTCCCGCTGCTCCGCGAGGGCCGCGGAGAGGCCGGAGACGAGGCCGCCCCCGCCGCGCCGGGCGCTGAGCGTGCCGTCGGCGGCGAGGTCGTAGGAGAGCGGGCCGCGGTTCGCCGCGACGAGTACCTGAGAAGCCATGCGGCGAACCTAGCCCCGGCAGGTCCCCCTCAAACCATGCGAAACCTCACGCCACGCGGCGCAGGGCGTACTCCTTGACGCCGAGCATCGGCGGCCGTTCCTCCGTGTCCACCGGGTGGGTGTGCGGTACGAACCCCTCCGGTCCGCGCTCGAACTGCGTCAGCTCGGGACGTACGAGGTGCCCGCGCGACAGCCGCACCAGGGCCGTGCGGTAGATCGCCGCGGCCATTCGGCCCAGCGCCTGCCCGTCCTGGTGGCGGTGCACCCGTACGCCCACGTCCACCTGGGCCAGCGCGTCCAGCCCGACCGTGTGCAGCGCGTCCACCAGCAGCCCCAGCTCGACGCCGTACCCGACGGGGAAGGGGAGGCGTTCCAGCAGGGAGCGGCGCACGGCGTACTCGCCGCCCAGCGGCTGGACGAAACCGGCCAGCTGTGGCCAGTGGAGGTTGAGGAGGGGGCGGGCGACGAGTTCGGTGACCCGGCCGCCCTGGCCCGGCGCGTCCCCGAGCGGGCGGTCGTACATGGCCTTGACGAACTGCACGTCCGGTTCGGTCAGCAGCGGCCCGACGATGCCGGAGACGAAGGAGGCCGAGAAGTCCCGCAGGTCGGCGTCGACGAAGCAGACGATGTCGCCGGTGGTCGCCAGCAGCGAGCGCCACAGCACCTCGCCCTTGCCGGGCAGCGCCGGGATCCGCGGCAGCACGTCGTCGCGGTGCACCACCCGGGCGCCGGCCTTCGCCGCGACCTCGGCCGTCCGGTCGGTGGAGCCCGAGTCGATCACCACCAGATCGTCGACCAGCGGGACCGGCAGTCCCTCGATCAGCTCCCGCCGGATCGTCTCCACGATCGCCCCGACCGTCGGCTCCTCGTCGAGCGCGGGCAGGACCACGCTGACCGTGGTGCCCGTCGCCCGTTTCCGGTCGAGCAGCTGGTCGAGCGGTCGGTCGGCGGCTGACCAGGAGCGGTCTGCCAGCCAGCGCTCCACCTCTTCCAGCACCCTCAGCACTCCCTGCGTTTCGGCGTTATGGTGCGATATGTGATCCATCTCGCGGTTCGGACAGCAGTCTCAGCCGCCCGGACCTTCGGTTACAGTCTTGAACAACGCGAAGGACCGCCGCATGCCGGGGGTCCCCGCGGACAAACGCACCGGCGCGCCACAGAGCGCGTGTGCCGGTGCCATACCGCTCATCCAGAGGGGCAGAGGGACACGGCCCGTTGAAGCCCCGGCAACCCTCCAGTCGGTTCTCGCGATGCGACACGCATCCCGCGGGGTCCCCGGCTAGGGAAGGTGCCAATTCCGTCTCATGGCGAAGTGCGCCATGGGGAAGATGAGGAGAAAGGGCCTCGCCATCATGGCTGCACAGACTGTCGCCACCTCTGTTGACCTCGGACCCGCCAACGGTCTCTCCTGTCGCGAGTGCGGCACCCGCTTCGAGCTCGGCCCCATCTTCGCGTGCGTCGAGTGCTTCGGACCGCTGGAAGTCGCCTACGACCTGCCCACCGGCGACCCCGAGGCCCTGCGCGCCGCGATCGAGGCCGGTCCCAACAACATCTGGCGCTACGCCCCGCTGCTGCCCGTCCCCGCGGACGTGGCCTCCAAGCCGAGCCTGAACCCCGGCTTCACCAAGCTCGTTGACGCGGCCAACCTGGCCAAGCAGCTCGGCGTCACCGGCAAGCTCTACGTCAAGGACGACTCCGGCAACCCGACGCACTCCTTCAAGGACCGCGTCGTGGCCATCGCCGTCGAGGCGGCCCGCGCGTTCGGTTTCACCACGCTCTCCTGCTCCTCCACCGGCAACCTGGCCGGCGCCGTCGGCGCCGCGGCAGCCCGCGCCGGTTTCCGGTCCTGCGTGTTCATCCCGCACGACCTGGAGCAGGGCAAGGTCGTCATGGCCGGTGTCTACGGCGGCGACCTGGTCGGCATCGAGGGCAACTACGACGACGTCAACCGCTTCTGCTCCGAGCTCATCGGCGACCCGCTGGGCGAGGGCTGGGGCTTCGTCAACGTCAACCTGCGCCCGTACTACGGCGAGGGCTCCAAGACCCTGGCGTACGAGATCTGCGAGCAGCTCGGCTGGCAGCTGCCGGACCAGATCGTCATCCCGATCGCGTCCGGCTCCCAGCTGACGAAGATCGACAAGGGTCTGCAGGAGCTCATCAAGCTCGGCCTCGTCGAGGACAAGCCGTACAAGATCTTCGGAGCCCAGGCCGAGGGCTGTTCCCCGGTGTCCGCCGCCTTCAAGGCCGGTCACGACGTGGTCCGCCCGCAGAAGCCGAACACCATCGCCAAGTCCCTGGCGATCGGCAACCCGGCCGACGGCCCGTACGTCCTGGACATCGCCCGCCGCACCGGCGGTGCGGTCGAGGACGTCAACGACGAGCAGGTCGTCGAGGCCATCAAGATCCTCGCGCAGTCCGAGGGCATCTTCGCCGAGACCGCGGGCGGTGTGACCGTCGGCGTCACGAAGAAGCTCATCGAGAACGGGCTGCTCGACCCGTCGCTGACCACCGTGATCCTGAACACCGGTGACGGCCTCAAGACCCTGGAGGCGGTGGCCGCCGACAGCGGCCAGACCGCCACCATCCGCCCGAGCCTGGACGCGTTCCGCGCCGCCGGCCTGGCCTGACCACTCCCTACGCACTACCGGAAAGGCAGTAGCGCCATGAGCGTCAACGTCCGCATCCCCACCATCCTGCGCACCTACACCGCCGGCGCCGCCGAGGTGACGGCCGAGGGCGCGACCCTCGCCGAGGTCATCGAGTCGCTGGAGAAGAACCACCCCGGCATCGCCGCGCGCGTCCTGGACGACCAGGGCAAGCTCCGCCGTTTCGTGAACGTCTACGTGAACGACGACGACGTGCGCTTCGAGGGCGGGCTGGAGGCGGTGACGCCGGACGGCGCGGGCGTCTCGATCATCCCGGCCGTCGCGGGCGGCTGCTGACCGGTCGTACACGGACTGCCGACAGGTTCTCCATAAATAGAATTGCCCCCTCCGCTGGAAGCGGAGGGGGCAATTCTGCTTGATTGGGCACGGTAGAGTTGGGGAAGTCCCCTCCGCTGTTCTTGCCCGGTGCATATGAACGGGTCGCGTGAGGGTCGACATCTGGTCAATGTGCGGGTGCGTTTTGGGGCTTTGGCGAGATATGTCGGGCCCGAGTTGCCCTGGAATATGCCAAATTTTCACTTCATTTCAATGTATCTGAGTGTCCAGATTTCTCGTCGGATTGACCTGTTGCAGACAGCATCGGCGCAGATACATTCAGCCTCGGTCGACGCGTTCCGACGCAAGTTCTGACCCGGTAACGCGAAGTGCGTTCCCGCGCAAGGGCCAGTAATAGGGGAGTTAGGCATGGCTCAGGGCACCGTCAAGTGGTTCAACGCGGAGAAGGGCTACGGCTTCATCGCGGTCGACGGTGGTGCGGATGTGTTCGTCCACTACAGCGCCATCCAGATGGACGGATACCGCACCCTCGAAGAGGGTCAGCGGGTCGAGTTCGAGATCTCGCAGGGCCAGAAGGGTCCGCAGGCGGACATGGTCAAGCTCGCACTCGGCTGAGTCCCGGAGCGATCGACCACCGACGCGACACGTACGCGCGCACCCGCGTACGCGCATACACAACGAGGGGCCCGCATCCGAGGAGGGATGCGGGCCCCTCGTGCGTCGTTCCGCGCGTCGCCTCGCGCGTTTGCCGTACGTCCCTTGGGGCGTGGCCCGGTCTTGCCCCAAGCCGCTTGCACTCGCGGGGGTCGAGTGCTAATCATTGGCGTTAGCACTCTCCGGTTGAGAGTGCTACTGAACGAGGACCGGGTCGGTGAGGCCCGCAGGGTCCGGCGGGAAGGAACCGCCGGGCACGCAGGCCGTCCGTCGCGGGCGCGGGCGCGGTCCAGGAGCAATCCACCGCTGTCCGGGAGGACCACTTCAGATGGCCAAGATCATTGCGTTCGACGAGGAGGCCCGTCGCGGCCTCGAGCGTGGGATGAACCAGCTCGCCGACGCCGTCAAGGTCACCCTTGGCCCCAAGGGTCGCAACGTCGTCCTTGAGAAGAAGTGGGGCGCGCCCACGATCACCAACGATGGTGTCTCCATCGCCAAGGAGATCGAGCTCGAGGACCCGTACGAGAAGATCGGCGCCGAGCTGGTCAAGGAAGTCGCCAAGAAGACGGACGACGTCGCCGGCGACGGTACGACCACCGCCACCGTCCTGGCCCAGGCTCTCGTCCGCGAGGGTCTGCGCAACGTGGCCGCCGGTGCCAACCCGATGGCCCTCAAGCGCGGTATCGAGAAGGCCGTCGAGGCCGTCTCCGCTGCCCTGCTCGCCCAGGCTAAGGATGTCGAGACCAAGGAGCAGATCGCTTCCACGGCCTCCATCTCCGCCGCCGACACCCAGATCGGCGAGCTCATCGCCGAGGCCATGGACAAGGTCGGCAAGGAAGGCGTCATCACCGTCGAGGAGTCCCAGACCTTCGGTCTGGAGCTGGAGCTCACCGAGGGTATGCGCTTCGACAAGGGCTACATCTCGGCGTACTTCGCCACCGACATGGAGCGTATGGAGGCGTCGCTCGACGACCCGTACATCCTGATCGTCAACTCCAAGATCGGCTCGGTCAAGGACCTGCTGCCGCTCCTGGAGAAGGTCATGCAGTCCGGCAAGCCGCTGCTGATCATCGCCGAGGACGTCGAGGGCGAGGCCCTGTCGACCCTGGTCGTCAACAAGATCCGCGGCACCTTCAAGTCCGTCGCCGTCAAGGCCCCGGGCTTCGGCGACCGCCGCAAGGCCATGCTCGGCGACATCGCCATCCTCACCGGCGGCACGGTCATCTCCGAGGAGGTCGGTCTCAAGCTGGAGAACGCCGGTCTCGACCTGCTCGGCCGCGCCCGCAAGGTCGTCATCACCAAGGACGAGACCACCATCGTCGACGGTGCCGGTGACAGCGACCAGGTCGCCGGTCGCGTGAACCAGATCCGCGCCGAGATCGAGAACTCCGACTCGGACTACGACCGCGAGAAGCTCCAGGAGCGCCTCGCGAAGCTGGCCGGCGGCGTGGCCGTCATCAAGGCCGGTGCCGCGACCGAGGTCGAGCTCAAGGAGCGCAAGCACCGCATCGAGGACGCCGTCCGCAACGCGAAGGCGGCCGTCGAGGAGGGCATCGTCGCCGGTGGTGGCGTGGCCCTGCTGCAGGCCTCCTCGGTCTTCGAGAAGCTGGAGCTCAACGGTGACGAGGCGACCGGCGCCAACGCCGTGAAGCTCGCGCTGGAGGCCCCGCTGAAGCAGATCGCCGTCAACGGTGGTCTCGAGGGCGGCGTCGTCGTCGAGAAGGTGCGCAACCTGGCCGTCGGCCACGGTCTGAACGCCGCGACCGGCGAGTACGTCGACATGATCGCCGAGGGCATCATCGACCCGGCGAAGGTCACCCGCTCCGCGCTGCAGAACGCGGCGTCCATCGCGGCCCTGTTCCTCACCACCGAGGCCGTCATCGCCGACAAGCCCGAGAAGGCCGGCGCCGCTGCCGGTGGCGGCATGCCGGGCGGCGACATGGACTTCTGATCCACCGCGGGCCGGCCTCCGGCCCTGGTAGATCGGCTGTTCCTCACGTACCGAGGGCGGCACCCCTTCCTGACGGAGGGGGTGCCGCCCTCGGGCGTTCCAGGTGGCGGCGCGGGTCGGCTGTCAGCCCAGCCGCTTGAGGAAGTAGACGTCCTCATGGCCGCCCGGGAAGCCCGGGACGCGGGCCGTTTCCTCGTAGCCGTGACGGGCGTAGAAGGACGGGGCCTGGAAGGTGAACGAGGAGACGAGGACGCTCACGCAGCCCCGGGCCCGCGCCTCCTCCTCGGCGGCGGCCAGGAGCTTCGCGCCCCAGCCAGCGCCCCGGCTGTCCTCGCGGACCCATGTCATCCCTATGCCCGCACGGTCGCCCCAGCTCCAGCCGCTGAGCCCGGCGACGAGCTCTTCGTCCGCGTCCGTGATCCGCACGGTGAACTCGGACTGCTCCTGCCCCGGCGTCGCGGCCTGGTTGAAGGCGCCCAGTTCCTTGCTCAGACGCGCGTCGAGCGCGGAGTCCGGGCCGCCGGTCCTGATCTCTGCCCCGTTGTCGTTCATGGGGCCATCGTGCGGGTCAGAAGCCGGTGGTGTCGATCTTGAATCCGAAGGGGCCGGGACGGGCAGGGGCTCGCCGAAGGAAACCGTCGTGCGGGAGCGGTATCCGTGCGGGGACGGGTCCCAGATCTGGAAGAGGAACGGCGCGATGTCCGCGACAGGTCCTTCCGGGGGCGGGCGCCTCGAGTTGCTTGCGCAGTGCCCGCATGGGGCGGTAATAGCGGCGCATGGACCACGGTGACACGACGATCTTCCCCCGGATGAGCTCGGCCTTGAAGCCGTCCGGCGTGTCCATCTCCTCGACGGTGCGCAGGAGCGTCTCGAACGTCGGTGGTGCCGTCTGCTCTATCGGTGTGGCCCGTTCGGTCATGGTCGTCCCCGTTGTCCTCCGTATGGCCTGCCGCAACTGGGCATGAGCGCCGTCCAGGCTGGCGACGCAGTGTTCGTCGTGCCCGGATACCGAGACGGATCACCACCGACCGGGGGCTTTGGTTGACTGGGGGCATGAGCGATCTGTTCGTCAAGATCTGCGGCCTCAAGACCGCGTACGACATCGACGTGGCCGTGGCGGCCGGGGCCGATGCCGTGGGGTTCGTGTTCGCGCCCGGGAGCCCGCGGACCGTCGACGCCGCGACCGCGCGGGAGCTGGCGGCGCGGGTGCCGGAGGGGGTGCTGACCGTGGGGGTGTTCCGGGGGCAGTCCGTCGAGGAGGTGCGCCGGTTCGCGGACGAGAGCGGCGTACGGGGTGTGCAGCTGCACGGCGAGGAGGGGCCCGAGGACTTCGCGGCGCTGCGCGCCGAGGGGCGCACCCTGCTGAGGGCCACCGCCGAGCGGGCGGCGCGCTGCGGGGAGTACGGGGAGGACCTGCTGCTCCTCGACGCCCCCGACCCCGGCTCCGGCAAGCCGTGGAACTGGGCCGCGGCGGACTTCACCGCCCCCGGGGGCCGGTGGCTCCTCGCGGGCGGGCTGAACCCGGGCAACGTACGGGAGGCCGTCGAGGTCACCGGGGCGTGGGGCGTGGACGTGTCCAGCGGGGTCGAGTCCTCGCGGGGAGTGAAGTCCCCGGCCCTGATCCGATCCTTCATCGAAGCGGCCCGGGGCGGCCCGTTCCCCGGGTAGCCGGGGGGCCGGGCGAAGCCCCCGCTCCAGCCGCGCCGGCGCCTGACGCACGGGCCCGGGGCCGAGCTCCCGCTCCAGCCGCGGCGGCGTTTGAGCCGGGGGGCCGGGCCGAGCTCCCGATCCAGCCTCGCCGGCTTGAGGCGCGGGGTCTGGGCGGAGCCCCCCACCCGGCCTCGCCAGCCTGAGGCGCGGGTCCGGGCGGCCCCCGCACCCAGCCTCGGCGGCGTTTGAGCCGCGGGGCCGGGCCGAGCTCCCGATCCAGCCTCGCCGGGTTGAGGCGCGGGGTCTGGGCGGAGCCCCCCACCCGGCCTCGCCAGCCTGAGGCGCGGGTCCGGGCGGCCCCCGCACCCAGCCTCGGCGGCGTTTGAGCCGCGGGGCCGGGCCGAGCTCCCGATCCAGCCTCGCCGGGTTGAGGCGCGGGGTCTGGGCGGAGCCCCCCACCCGGCCTCGCCAGCCTGAGGCGCGGGTCCGGGCGGCCCCCGCACCCAGCCTCGGCGGCGTTTGGGGCGCGGGTCCGGGCGGGGCCCGATCCAGCCTCGCCGGCTTGAGGCGCGGGGTCCCGGCGGGGCCGATCCAGCCTCGCCGGCGTTTGAGGCGCGGGGTCTGGGGCGGAGCCCCAGGGCGGGTCCGGGCGGAGCCCGGGGAACGGTGGAAGGGCGGGTAGGGGACTGCTCCGCGCAGCGGGGGTCGTGGCGGGCCGGCGGGGCCGGCCGCGCGCCGGGGCACCTCCTCGGGCGTCGAACCTGCAGAGGCACCGGCAAGTGCGGCGTGGTTCGTTCGACGCCCTGCGGGGGCACCCCGCCGCACACCCGGCCCCGCCGGCGCGGGGGTGCCGCAGGGCCGAGCCGCCGGGCACCCGGGTTCGAGGGCGTGGGGCGCCGCGGGGCTGACTCGCCCGGCACCCGGGCCCCGGGGGCGCGGCGGTGGCGCAGGGCCGAGCCGCCGGGCACCGGGGTCGAGGGCGCGGGTCGCCACGGGGCTGACTCGCCCGGCACCCGGGCCCCGGGGGCGCGGCGGTGGCGCGGGGCCGAGCCGCCGGGCACCGGGTTCGAGGGCGCGGGTCGCTGCGGGGCTGACTCGCCCGGCACCCGGGCCCCGGGGGCGCGGCGGTGGCGCAGGGCCGAACCGCCCGGCACCCGGGCCCCGGCGGCGCGGCGGGGGCCGCACCGCCGGGTGTGGGGTCAGGGCCTGGCGTAGGGCCTTGTCATGATCTCCATGTTGTGGCCGTCCGGGTCGGCGAAGTACGCGCCCCGCCCGCCGAAGAGGCGGTTGACGCGGCCCGGATCGGTGTGGGCGGGATCGGCGTAGTAGGTGACACCGATCGCCTCCAGCCGGGCGATCATGCCGTCGAACTGCTCGTCGGGCACGAGGAACGCGTAGTGCTGCGGCTGGAGCGGCTGGCCGGCGGGCTGCTCGTAGTAGTCGAGCGTGACCCCGTTGCCGAGGTCGACGGGCAGGAACGGGCCGAAGGGGGCGCCGGGCTGCAGGCCCAGGACGACGGCGATGAACTCGGCCGACAGCTGCCGGTCCGTGGCGTGCACGACGGTGTGGTTGAGCTGGACTGATGTGACGGACATGCTGGGGTTGCTCTCCAGGTCTCGGGTCTCGGGTTTCGGAAGCGAGTACGTGGAGAGGACGGCGGGCCCCTGGCCCGCCCGGTGGTCACGCGGAGGCCGGAGGCCTCACTCGTGCATGGCCCAAGGCCGACCCGGCAGTCACCGGGCCGACCTTACGCGCTGTCGGTGTCAGTCGGCGAGCCGGAGGGCGAACCTGTCGAAGATGTCGCCCACTTCGATCCAGCCGATCTGCTTGCAGCCCTGAGCGGTCCCGGCCCCCGAGCAGTTGAATCCCGCGACGACCATGCCGTTGAGCTGCCGGGAGTCCTGGTCGTTGACGGTGATCACCGGCCCGCCGCTGTCGCCGGGACGGGCGATGACGGGGCCGGGGCTGGGGTTCGGGTCGCTGGCGCTTCCCCAGACGTAGGCGCCGTTGTTGACCCAGGTCGCGCTGCCCGCGTAGGCGGTGCGGATGTTGCAGGCGACCTTGGTGGTGTAGCCCAGCTGGCAGGTGAAGTCGCCGACCGCCGCGTTGCGCACGCCGTTGAGGCGGCGGGTGTACCCCTGCGCGTCGACGCCGTCCCACGTGTAGCGGCTCGTCGGCGTCTCGATGAACGCCGAGTCGAGGTCGTCCAGCTTGGCTCCGACCGTGCCGACGCGGAAGCCGCCGGCGGTGGAGACGGTCTCGCCGAGCCCGTAGCAGTGGCCCGCGGTGACGAGCCACTGGCGGTTGTCGACCGTGCTGTGGGCCGGGATCCCGCTGGTGCAGTGGGCGAAGGAGCCGTTCGCGGGGCCGAGCGCGGCCGCCGCGTAGAACGGCGCCCGGTCGTCCCACCGGCTCAGCGGCACCGCGGGGGACGACTGGCGGACGCGGATGGGGGTGCTCCGGGCCGCCGCGAGCTGCTCGGCGACGGCGGGCCCGGCGAGGTACTTCTGTGCGGCCTTCGCGTCGTCGACGGTGAGCTCGATCGCTCCGCCGTCGACGGTGCTGCCCGCCATCTCGATGCGGAAGGGGAGGTCCTTGCGGCTGCGGAAGTCCGTGATCTCCTTCCTGAGCTGCTGCAGCGTCCTCGCGCTCCTGCGTACGTGGAGAAGTGCGGTGTCGGCCTTCGGGGCGGCCTCGCGCACCGCGGCGAGGAAGGCCGCGCCCCGGGTCGTGTCGGTGAGGTAGACGTTGACCGAGCGGTAGTCGGGGGCCATCTCGACCTGGGTGTACACGTCCGCGTACGCACCACGGCCGACCCGCGCCGCGGCGTCGGCCACCATCCTGAGCGGTTCCAGCACCTCGCCCTGCTGCTGCGGCGTCATGGCCGCCACGGCATCGGCGGACAGGGGCCCGGGCGCCTCCGCTTCGGCGGTCGCCGTCGCACCGAGAGGCAGGACGGCCAGCACGGTGGCGAGCGCGAGCGAACGCCAAGCAGCCTTGTTCATACATCTCCTCGAAGGGTGACTCTGTGTGCACGATGTGTACGCAGCGTGACCGTAGTGATCGCCCGAAAAGCCCGGCAAGGGCGCACGGCGGCCCGCGGGGGGCGTGCAGGGGGCGTACGCCTTGGCCGGCTCAGGCGGTGGAGGGCCCGCCCGAGGAGGCGGAACCGTCCTCCTCGACCGACTCCACGACCGTGTCCGTCGCCCGCAGTGCCGCGACCTGCCCGGGGGAGAGGCGAGCGGCGAAGCCGTTCGTCACCGTGCGGAAGACATGGACCGGAGTGATCCCGTAGGCCCGCGCGACGGCGCCCGGGTCGAGGCCGCGGCGGACGGTGACGATGTACGTGGGGTGGTCGGCCGGGGCCGCGTGGGGCGCGGGAGCGGGCTCGAAGGCGGCTGCGTGGGCGGGCGGGGCGGCGACGGTGGCGGCCAGTACGACGACGGCCACGGGCAGGGCTCGGCTCAGACGGGTGCGCATGCGGCGAGGCCATCACCTGGGACGGAGCCGGTCAACGACGGCCGCGGGTGTGGCGGGGGCACGGGGAGCTCACCGTCCGTGCGCCCCCTGGAGTGGGGGCGGGCCGTACGGGTGATCTTGCCGGGGCGGCCGTGACCGTACGGACCGGGACCAGCCGGAGCGGGGCCCGGACGGACGGGGAGAGAACCCTTTCCGCGGCGTGCGCGCCGGAGGATCGGCCGGACGGGGGCGGTGGTTCAAGCCGCGCCGGGACGGCGCCCGATGGAAGGGAGGCCGCACCGGCCCGGCACGCGCCGTCGGGGGCGGCTCACGCACGCCGACCGTCCACCCCTTCTCTGGAGCCACTTCCATGCGCCTGCTCGCACGTCTGGCCACCGCCACCCTCCTCGCCGTCACCCCGGTCGCGGCCGGCACGGCCTCCGCCGCCGCCCCCGAGCCGACCCCGGCCCCCTTGCTCACAGCGGCCAACCCGGTGCCGGGCAAGTACATCGTGACCCTGGAGAAGGGCCGGCAGGCAGCGAAGATGGCGAAACAGCTGGGCCTGAAGCCGTCGTTCGTCTACACGTCGGCGATGAGCGGCTTCGCGGTCCCGCTGAGCCCGCTGGAGCTGTCGCTCGTCCGCAAGAGCCCGGGAGTGGAGAAGGTCGAGGAGGACGCCTCGGTCCAGGCCCTGCCGATGCCGTCCTCACCGGGAGCGATGCGGGCCCCGTCGAATTCGTGGGGCCTGGACCGGATCGACCAGCAGAAGCTGCCGCTGGACAACAGCTTCACCACTTCCGGCAACGGCGCGGGGGTGACGGCGTACATCCTCGACAGCGGCATCGACTACGCGCACGACGAGTTCGCCGGGCGCGCCACGTTCGGCTTCGACGCGGTCGGCGACGGCCGGGCCGGCCAGGACTGCCAGGGCCACGGCACGCACGTCGCGGGGACGGTGGGCGGCAAGACGTACGGGGTGGCGCGCAAGGCGAACCTGGTCAGCGTCCGCGTCCTCGGCTGCGACGGCAAGGGCGCGTGGTCGGGGATCATCGCGGGCCTGGACTGGGTGGCCAAGAACGCCAAGCAGCCGGCCGTGCTGAACGGCTCCCTGGGCGGGGACCGGTCGGACGCGGTCAACAACGCCGCGACCGCGCTGTCGGACGCGGGCGTCCTGCCCGTCATCGCGGCGGGCAACAGCGCGGTCGACGCCTGCCGGATCTCCCCGGCCTCGGCCGCCCGGGTCCTGACGGTGGGCGCCACCAACGTGTGGGACGAGGAGAGCAGTTTCTCGAACTACGGGCCGTGCGTCTCCCTCTACGCACCCGGCGAACAGATCACCTCGGCGAAGCTCGGCGGCGGCTCGGTCGCCCTGAACGGCACGTCGATGGCCGCCCCGCACGTCGCCGGGGTGGCCGCCCTCCTGAAGGCGGCCTACCCGCAGGCGACCCCGGCCGAGCTCGCCCAATGGCTCGACTCCAAGTCGACCCGGGGCGCCCTGAGCAACCTCGGCAGCGGCAGCCCGAACAAGCTCTTGTTCACCGGGGGTCTGTGAGTCGTCAGAGGGTCGCGACGAAGGTGGCCCAGGCCCGTGCGTGGAACACCACGTGGGGGCCTTCGGGCTGCTTGGAGTCCCTGACGGGGACGATGTCGGCGTGCCCGTCGGCGACTTCGAGGCAGTTGCCGCCGCTGGCGTCGCTGTACGTCGACTTCCGCCAGGTGGCCATCTCCACGCAGCTGCCGCCGCTCCCATCGCTGTAGCTGGACTTGTGCCAGACGGCCGTCGACAGGTCGTACTCAGGTGTGCTGATCATGTGCGTAATCCTCCGCCACGGACTCGATCAGAGCCAGGGATTGGCTGGGTGGCAGCGCGCTGGCCGTGAGGAGATCGTAGGTCAGGGTGTGCCGGGCGACCTCGGCTGGACCGTCCAACAGCCTTCCTGTGCCATTGCCTTGCACGTAGGCGAGTGGCGGAGCATCCTCGAAGGACAGCAGCTGAAGAGATCCGCCCATGGAGGCGTGGGCGCCCGCGTTGAAAGGGATCACCTGGACGAAGATCCGCCGCGCCCGAATCAGAGCCGCGATATGGCCCAGCGCCTCGGCCATCACGGTCCTGCTGGCGACCACTCGCCGGAGCACTGCTTCGTCCAGCACGCTCCACAACAGGGGTGTTGTTGGGTCGG
The DNA here is from genome assembly GCF_055585365.1 of Streptomyces sp. NPDC053432. Lineage (NCBI taxonomy): Bacteria > Bacillati > Actinomycetota > Actinomycetes > Kitasatosporales > Streptomycetaceae > Streptomyces > Streptomyces sp. NPDC053432. Next base: position 26,968 of record NZ_JBVJKF010000022.1, on the reverse strand, counting down.
ACAGTAGCGTGGCGCGAGCCAGCCGGGCTTCGGTCAGTTCGTCGATGACCCCCTGCGGCGCGGTGGGCTGGTAGGCGTGGAACACTTCCCGGGCGTAGGCCTCCGTCTGGAGCAGCCCCGGGATCAGGAGGGGTGCGTACTCACGAATGGATTTCGCCTCCGCCTCCGCCTCGGCGGCCTCCACGAAGTGATCCGGGTACTTGGACTTGGCCGCCGCCCCGCAGTTCCGTGCGAAGAAGCCGTTCGTCCCGAGGATGTCGTCTATCTGCCGCGCGAAGTCGATGTGCATCCGGCGCGTGCCCGCCTCCAGTTGGCCGATGAAGGAGCCGCTCACGAAGAGCGGTTCGCCGAGCTCGGTCTGGCTCATGCCCGCGCGCTCGCGCGCCACGCGGAGTTCGGCGCCCAGGAGGGCCCGGGGTGAGGAGGAGGGGTCGAGGTTCTTTCCTGGCATGGCAACTCCCTGACCAACACGTGCGGTTGTTGCGGTGTCCGCATTGAAAGGCTAGCGAGCCCGTCGCCACGCTGTGTGTCGAAGTCGGATACGCAGAGTAGAAAGGTGACATGTCATGGTGCTCTCCCCACAGGAGCGCATGCAGGCGGCCGAAGAGGCCGTCCAGCAGCTGAAGGAGTCCCTGGCCGGAGTGGGGGTGGTCTTCCCCTCGCTCGACGTGGAGCGGGTCTCGGCCGCCGGTACCTACGGCCTGCCGCTGGTCGACCTCGGCCGCTGCAACCTGGACACCGCGCTCCGGCTGGCCGCCGTACTCCACGAGAGGGCGCACCCGTGAGCGAGGCGGTGGAGTGGGGTTTCGAGCTCGGATGGAAACTGCACGCGCTGGAGGCGGCCCTGGCCGGCGGCGCGTGGAGGCGCGGGGGTACGGGGCTCTCCGTACGGGTGTGCTGCGACGGGGCCGGGCTGTGGACGGCTGTCGGGGACGACGGCGGGCGGCGGGAGGCGCGCACGGCGGAGACGGCGGACGAGGCGACCGCGCTCGTGCAGGAGGCGTTCGGGCTGACGGCGTGGCGGCCGCAGCCGCCCCCGCCGCCCGGGTGGCAGCGGTTCACGCTGCTGCACTGCCCGGTGGGGGAGTGCCCGGAGTTCGAGGACGCCCGTTACGAGGGGCTCAAGGCGCGCCCGCCGCAGGGGTGTTCGGTGGAGGAGGTCGGCGGGTACTTCGGGCTGCGCTGCGAGCGGCCGGGTGCGCGGCTGCTGGACGCGGTCGCGCAGACCGTGCGGGAGATCCGCGAGGACCACGGGCTGCTCATGAACGACCTGGGCATCGAGAAGGTGTGGGAGTGGTCGGCGGACGGTACCGACGGCTGGGGTGCCGAGATCGTCGGCCAGTTGCTGCTGATGGCGGCCGAGCGGGGGCCGGCGCTCGGTTACGGCGCCGAGGACCTGGTGCGCTTCCTGCGCGCGGCCTCGCGCTGACCGCGACGTTCACTTCGTGGTGATCGGTTCGCCGTCGTGCGCGCCGCCGATACAGGTCCACAGGGCGGTGGCGGAGTCGTACTCCACCTTCCCCTTGCCTTCCGCCGTCTGCTTCACGCACTCCGGTCCGGTGACGGTGTGTGCGGCGTGTGCGGCGGGGGCGGCACCCAGAACGGCCAGCACGAGGGCGGCGGCGAAGCCGAGGATTCGTCTGCGCATGGGGGCTCCTCTCAGCACCAGCTTGGCCCCGCGCCGCGCGTGACGCACCTCGGCGCTCCAGAGGCGCCTCCAGCGCTCAAGGGGCAGGCTGGTGTCATGTCCAATGCGCCCGTGGTATCCGTGGGGGCGCCTGACGACCTGGGCCTGCGGAAGGTCGAAATCGACGGACGGACCGTGGGCAGGGCCTGGTCTCCCTGGGAACTGCAGAGATTTCTGGACCGTGCCGGTGTGGAACGCGGGCACGAGATCCACTGGCTCGGCGGCGACAGCACCGTCTGGCCGGACCGGGGGGGTTGGCGGCGACGGACGATCGGCACTCTGGTGTGCCTCGGTCTCCTCGCCACCGCGTACCCGCTCTTCCGGATCGGGATATCGGACAGCGGAGACGCGCTGACCTACGGCGGCCGTGTCGCGGGGTTCACCGTTCTCGTCGCCTCCGTGGTGGAGGTGCTCGCGGCCATCGCCTGCGTCGACTACTGGGGGAAGCGGCGATGGCGTTACTCGGGTGTGGTCGTCCTGGCCGGGGTCCTGATCGCCCTGCTCTGCGGCATCGTCCTGCTCCTACTGCAGATCGGCGAGCGTTTCACCGGCTACACCCTGCTGGGGATCGCGCTGACCCTCGGCGCCTCGCTGGCCCTGGTCGAACTCGTCAAGGCCCGGGCGTGGAAGGGCCTGCACAACCCCAGGAGGATCGCGATCGGGGCGGTCGTCTCGACCCTGCTGGCCGGCGCCAATCTGGCGTACTCACAGATCTACCTGCCCTACGTGAAGGTCCCGTTGGTGGAGAGCGGATCGGAGTTCAGGGAAGCGAATCTGAAGGGGCGAGGGGGGCCGATGTACGTGACGGTCCGTCTGTCGGTGAAGAACGCCGGCGAGGTGCCCGTCTACGTCCTCGACAGCAAGTACTGGATCCACGGGGTGCCCGCGAGCAGCCGCTCCGATCACAAGCGCGTCAAGGACGATCTGATCTACGACGGCGCGTTCGTCACGCCGGTGGGCCGCGTGCTGAATCCGGGGGAGGAGATCGCGCAGGACGCGGTCGTCGAGGTCGACGCGCCCGAGAGCAGGAAGTACGAGGCGATCAGGGCCCAGACCGAGGTGTACGTGATCAGGAAGGACAGGATGAAGGTGCCCCCTGACTACGAGCGTTCCGTGGTCAAGGGCAAGGCCCTCGAGAAGGCGGCCAGGGAGGAGCACGTGAAGGTTCCTCCGGACACGAACTACATGTACCGGTCCAACGTGTCGAACAGCAGCGAGATCCTGAACGTCACCCGGGGCCCGCAGCGCGTCACGGTGTTCGGGGTGGCCGGCGGCGAGCGGCCGCACGTCGTCGTGGACGTGTCACCGCCGCACGCGCGGATCGATTTCGACCCCAACCTCCCCCTGGCGAACGAAAAGGCCATCGAGCGGTACGGCCTCTCGGTGGTGCGCGGCTCCACGACGGAGATGCCGTACCAGGAGCTGATGGAGAAGGCCCGGGCCGTCCAGAGGACGGCCGAGCCGCCCAGGTGAGGCTGGCCGGACTCCGACGACCGCGTTCAGCGCCGCGGGGCGAGCGGCATCACGTCGCGGAGGTCAGTGCCGGGGCCCAGGGGCCACCACTGCCACGAGTCCCGGGCGGGAGCCGGCCCGCACCGCCCCGCCTTCAGGGCGCCGTGCCGTACGCCCGTACGGGCCCGCCCGGATGGCCTGCGGGCGGCGGCGGTCCGTGTGCGGCGGCGCGGAAGCGCATGCGGAGGTACTGGGCGTACGGCGAGGACGAGTCGAAGAGCTGGCGGCCCATGTGCTCGGGGACGGCCGGGCCCCAGAGCCAGGCCTCGTCGCAGCCGTAGCAGAACGCCGCCTCGAAGAGCGGGCCGGCGCTGTCCGGGTGCGGGTACGCGCGGATTCCCCAGCCCGGGGCGAACGCGCAGAGGTTGGGAGTGCCCGTGGGCAGCTTCCCGATCACGGCCAGGGCGGCGACGGCCTCGGGGCCGTCCCAGTGGGCCACGGCGTCACCGGCCATGGGCTCGCCGAGGCGCTCCGGGCCGGCGGTGACGCGTACGACCTCCAGCCGGGTGGCGGTGGCCGCCGCGGGTGCGGGGAGCTTCATGCGGGGTCCGTGCGGAGGCGGCTGCCGCGCCGCCTCGGAGCCCGTGCTCGCTCCTGCGGAGCCGGCGGCCGACCGGTCCGGGCCGCGCCGGGGCCCTGCGGGGTTGGTCCCCTGCCCGCCCTTCCACCGTTCCCCGGGGCTCCGCCCCGGACCCCGCGCCTCAAACGCCGGCGGGGCTGGATGTTCCCGGGGCCTGCGCCCCGGACCCCGCGCCTCAAACGCCGGCGGGGCTGGATGTTCCCGGGGCCTGCGCCCCGGACCCCGCGCCTCAAACGCCGGCGGGGCTGGATGTTCCCCCGGATCATGCGGGAGATGCGTCCGTGGCGTGGCCGGGCGTGGTGGCCTCGGTGAGGCAGGACTCCAGTTTGGCCAGGGTGTCGAGGGCCTCGGACTGCTCGTCGTCGGTCAGGTGGTCGGTGACGGCGCTTTCCAGTTCGGCCCAGACCTTTTCGACCTCCTGGCGCAGGGCGAGGCTGGCGGTGGTGGGCTCGATGATCGTGGCGCGCCTGTCGGTCTCGCTGGGGCTGCGGCAGACGAAGCCGGCGTGTTCGAGGCGCCTGATGGTGCGCGTCATGGTGGCGGCGTCCGAGCCGAGGAGGCGTACGAGGTCGGTCTGGCGCTGCGGGCCGCGGTCCCAGAGCTGCATCATGACCAGCTCCTGGCCGGGGTGGAGTCCGACGCGGCGCAGGAGCTGCTGGGCGAGCAGGCGGTGCAGGCGGGCCACGCGGAAGATCGCGTGGGACATGGCGCCCACCTCGACGCAGGGCGGCCGGCTGCTGGGCGTGGTGCCCTCGGGCTCGCTCATGGGTCCCTCGCTGCCGGGTGCACTTGCTCGAACAGAGGCCAGTTTATCGCCCGGGGCGGGAGTGGAGCCGCGCCGGTTGTGGCGTAGGTCACGGGCGCGAGGGAATGGGGCGGGGGATTTACTTGTTCGGACAGCTAACTCCGCCACGAGCGGCGGCATCTGCGAAGACAAGGAACGCGATCATGTCGACGGCATTCGACTCGTACGACCTCGCCGGGAAGCGCCTGGCCAACCGGATCGTCATGGCCCCGATGACCCGCAGCCGCGCCGACGCGGCCGACGCGACGGCCACGGACCTCATGGCGGCCTACTACGCCCAGCGCGCGAGCGCCGGCCTGATCATCAGCGAGGGCATCCAGCCCTCGGTGGTCGGCCAGGGCTACACCAACACCCCGGGCCTGCACTCCGCGGAGCAGGTCGAGTCCTGGCGCCCGGTGACCGACGCCGTGCACCGCGAGGGCGGCGTGATCTTCGCGCAGCTGATGCACACCGGCCGGATCGGGCACCCCAGCCTGTTGCCGGACGGGCTGCTGCCCGTCGCCCCGTCCGCGGTGGCGGCGAAGGGGCAGGTCTTCACCCACCAGGGCATGCTGGACCTGCCCACGCCCGTGGAGCTGACCGAGGCCGAGATCGCCCGGACCGTCGAGGACTACGCCGCCGCGGCCCGCAACGCGGTGGCCGCCGGGTTCGACGGGGTGGAGCTGCACGGGGCGAACGGCTACCTGATCCACCAGTTCCTCGCCCCCGGCTCCAACCGTCGCACCGACGCCTGGGGCGGCTCGGTCGCGGGCCGGATCCGCTTCGCCGTCGAGGTGGCGACCGCGGTGGCCGAGGCCATCGGCGGGAGCCGGGTGGGCTTCCGCATCTCGCCGGGGAACACGTACAACGACATCACCGAGGACGACCTGGACGAGACCTACGGGGCGCTGGTGGCCCGGCTCGCCCCGCTGGGCCTGGCCTACCTGCACCAGCTCGAAGCCGAGGGGCAGCGCGAGATGGTCCTGCGGCTGCGCAAGGAGTGGCCCGGCACCTTCGTCCTCAACCCGTTCACCGGCGCCGACGTGACGGGCCCGGGGGAGCTGGCGCTGGTCGAGGACGGCACGGCGGACCTGATCGCCTACGGCGCGATGTTCCTGGCCAACCCCGACCTCCCCGCCCGTCTCGCGGCCGGCGGCCCGTTCAACACCCCCGACGCCGCCTCCTTCTTCGGCGGCGACCACCGCGGGTACACGGACTATCCGGCCCTCGGCTGAGTGCGGTCCCCCGCCTTCCGGGCCGTTTGGCTGTTCGGACAGCCAATCGGGCCGGGCGGCGGCGGCTACGCCGGGACCGGTTGCTTTGCCGACTCGGGAGCGGTGGCCGGAGCGGTCGGCTCCGGGTCGGTGTTCAGGTCGGCCAGCATCTGCTTGGTGAAGCCGAAGAAGAACGTGGCGGCGAAGCCCACCAGGTAGCCGACCAGCAGGCCGCCCGCGTAGACGGCGACCGTGACGCCCATGCCGGACCCGCCGTCCAGGAGGGGGAACAGGGCCCAGCCCGACGGGCCGATGGCGGTGGAGCCGAAGGCCAGGCCGAGCTGGTTGAACAGGCCCACGAAGGCTCCGCCCGCCGCGCCGCCGACGCAGGCGGTGACGAAGGGGCGGCCGAGCGGCAGGGAGACGCCGTAGATCAGGGGCTCGCCGACACCGAGGAGACCGGCCGGGAGCGCGGACTTGATGGTGGCGCGGAGCGAACCGTTGCGCGGGAGCCGGCAGTAGACGGCGATGGCCGCCCCGACCTGGCCCGCGCCCGCCATGGCGAGGATGGGCAGCAGGACGGTGTAGCCGGACTGCTCGATGAGGGTGGTGTGGATGGGGATCAGGGCCTGGTGCAGGCCCAGCATCACCAGCGGCAGGAAGAGCCCGCCGAGGACCAGGCCCGCGAAGGCGCCGCCGGTGGCGAGCAGCCAGTTGGCGAACGAGCCGATGGCGGCGGAGGCCTCGCCAGCGAGGAACATCAGGCCGAAGAGGGTGACCAGGCCCGAGACCAGCACCGTGAGGGTGGGGGTGACCAGGACGTCCAGGGTCTCCGGCACCCAGCGCCGGCACCACTTCTCGACCTGGACCGCGAGCAGGGCGGCCGCCAGCGCGCCGAGCACGCCGCCCTGGCCCGGCTTGAGTTCCTGCCCGAAGGCGGTGATCTTCGCTACGCCGGGGAAGACGATGACGGCGGCGACCGCACCGCCCAGGACCGCCGTGCCGCCGAACTCCTTGGCCGTGTTGTAGCCGACGAACACCGCGATCAGCGACATGAAGCCGGACGCGATCGCGGCGAGGGCGGGGACCAGGGCCGGGAGCCAGCCGAGGTTGGTGAGGAGCCCGTTCAGACCCGCGATCACACCGCAGCCGATGAGGGCCGGGATCAGCGGGACGAAGATGTTCGCGACGCGGCGCAGGAACAGCTTGAACGGGGTCGCGTTGCGGGTCTTCCGGGCCTCCTTGAGGGCGGCGCCCCGGGCCCGGAGCCCTTCCGCGGTCACGGGGGCCCGGTGCGGGGCCGCCGCCGCGCGGCCCTCCTCCACCAGGGCCTCGAACTCCGGGGTCACCCGGGCGACGGCGCCCGGGCCGAGCACGATCTGGTACGTGTCGTCCTCGACCACGCCCATCACCGCGGGCAGCGCCTTCAGCGCCTCGTCGTCGACGAGCGAGCGGTCGCGCAGGGCGATGCGCAGGCGGGTCATGCAGTGCGCGATCGAGGTGACGTTCTCCGGGCCGCCGACCAGGGGGAGGATCGCGGCGGCCGTGGCGCGGTTCTTGTCGGTGGGCGGCGGGGTCGCCCCGGTGGGGCTGGTGCCGCTGGCGGGCCCGGTGGGCCCGGCGGGTTCAGTAGGCATCGTGGGGGTCGCCTTGCTGTCGGGATGGTCGGGATGGGTCGGGGCGGGTCGGGGCGGGTCGGGGCGGGTCGGGGCACCGGGGGCGCCGGCCGGCGCCGGCCGGTGTCGGCCGGCGTGGGTCGTCGTAGGCCGGTCGCGTCGGTCAGCTGGTGGGGCGGGCGGCGGCCAGGGCGGCGCGGAGGTGGCCCCGGGAGGCGGCGAGGAGTTCGGCGGCCGCGTCACCGTCGACCCCGCCGAGGATGACGAGGACGGCGTTCTTCACCTCGCCGCCGGTGGCGGTCAGCGCGGCCTCGATCTCCTCGTCGGGCGCGCCGGTGGCCAGGGACACGATGCGGCGGGCGCGGGCGCGCAGCTTCTCGTTCGACGAGCGCATGTCGACCATGAGGTTCCCGTAGGTCTTGCCCAGCCGGATCATGGTGATCGTCGAGATGAGGTTGAGCACGAGCTTCTGCGCGGTACCGGCCTTCAGACGGGTGGAGCCGGTGAGCAGCTCCGGCCCGACGACCACCTCGATGCCGTGCTCGGCGGCGGCCGCGAGCGCGGAGCCGGCGTTGCAGGAGAGCCCGACGGTGAGCGCACCGCGCGTACGGGCGGCCTCGACGGCGCCGACCGCGTACGGGGTGCGGCCGGAGGCGGAGATGCCGACGACGGTGTCGTCCGGGCCGATGTCGAGCGCGGCGAGGTCCGACGCGGCCAACTCGGCCGAGTCCTCGGCGCCTTCGACGGCCTTCACCATCGCGGAGGGGCCGCCCGCGATCAGGCCGACGACCTCGGACGGGTCGGTGTTGAAGGTGGGCGGGCACTCGCTGGCGTCCAGCACGCCCATCCGGCCGGCGGTGCCGGCGCCCGCGTAGACGAGCCGGCCGCCGCGTGCCATGCGTACGGCGATCGCGTCGATGGCGGCGGCGATCTGCGGCAGCCGCGCGGCGACGGCGGCGGGGACGGTGGCGTCCTCGGCGTTCATCGTGCGGGCGATGTCGAGGGTGGACAGCCGGTCGATGTCGGCGAGTTCGGGGCGGAAGGCCTCGGTGGTGAGGCCGGCGAGCTGGGCGCGGAGTTCGGCGTACGCGGTCATGGGGGTTCCAGGTGGGCTAGCGGCTGCCGGAGTGCCGGTGGGCGAGGGCCTCGTAGGAGGCCGCGAGCGCGGGCGCGGCCCGCTCGTACGTCTGCTGCGCGACGGCGACGAACAGGCAGTCGACGACGAGGAGCTGACTGGTACGGCTGGACATGGCGGCCGGGCGCAGCGCGGTCTCGCGGGCGGCGGAGGTGGCGAGGACGTGGTCGGCGTAGTGGGTGACGGGCGCGCCCGGGCGGCCCGTGAGGGCGATCGTGGTGGCGCCGTGCTCGAAGGCGGTTCGCAGCGGTTCGATGACGTCTCCGGTGGAACCGGAGTGGGTGATGGCTACGGCCACGTCGCCGGGGCGCAGCTGGACGGCGTTGGTGACGGCGAGGTGGGGGTCGCTGTGGGCGTGCGCGATGAGGCCGATGCGCTGCAGCTTCTGGACGAGGTCCTGGCCGACGAGCGCGGAGGCGCCGATGCCGTAGACGTCGATGCGGCGGGCGGCCGCGAGGGCCGCGACGGCGGCGGCGAGCTGGGTGAGGTCGAGGCCGGCGGCGGTGTCGGCGAGGGTCTGCGCCTCCTCGTGCGCGAGCTTGGCGACGACGTCGGAGAGGGGGTCGTCGACGGCTATGCCGACGGTGAGGGCGGGGGCCGCGCCGGACTCCTGCCGCGCGGCCAGCGCGGCGAGGGCGAGGCGCAGGTCGCGGTAGCCGGGGTAGCCGAGGAGGCGGGCGGTGCGGACGACGGTGGCCTCGCTGGTCCCGGTGCGCTCGGCGAGCGCGGTGACGGTGAGCGCGGCGCACCCGGCGGGATCGGAGGCGACGGCTTCGGCGACGGCCCGCACGGACCGTGTCATGGAGGGCCCGAGACTCCGCACGCGGGCCCGGAGGGCGGTGGCGGGCGGGACCGGTGGGGCGGGCGGGTCCGGTGGGGCGGACGGGTCCGGTGCGGCGCCGTAGCCGGGGCGCTGCCCCGGACCCCGCGCCTCAAACGCCGGCGGGGCTGGATCGGTGCCGGTGAAAGTTTTCTTCGGCTTCCTGCTCACGCGTGAAATCTATTTTCGGCCCGGGGTGGGGGCAAGGCGCCATACGGCCCCTCCTGAAGAGGAGCTTCGCCACATGGCCCCGCCGGGTTGACAATGAGCCCATGGACCACGCGACCCCACTGGAACAGGCGCTGCACGTCGCCCGCGCACTGGTGCTCGCCGATCTCGCCGCCGGTGAGGTCGCCGATGCCGATGTCGTCTCCCTCGTCGAGGACTCGGTCACGCACCGCCGGTGGTGGGTGGAGCAGTGGCCGGAGGGGGTCGACTACCTCGCCGGGCTCGTCGCCCAGGACGTACAGGACGCACTGCTGGAGAAGTACGGCCGCTGGCCGCTGTGCCCGGTCTGTACGCACGGCGACCCGCACGCCCTGGACGTGGAACCGGAGCTGGGACCCGACCCGCACTGGGTGTGTTCGGAGGCGGGGGTGAGGGTGGCGTCCGTCGGCGCCCTCGGGCCGGTCTTCCACCCGGGCCGGTGAGCCGCCGGTGACGGTGTACATCGACCCGCCGACCTGGCCGGGGCACGGCCGCATGTGGTCGCACCTGGTCAGCGACGTCTCGTACGAGGAACTGCACGCCTTCGCCGCGTCCATCGGCTGCCCGCCCCGCGCCTTCGAGCGGGACCACTACGACGTGCCCTCGCACCGCTACGCCGACGCGGTGGCGGCGGGCGCCGTGGAGATCGGCAGCAAGGAGCTGGTCCGCCGCATCACCCAGGCCGGCCTGCGCCGCCCGAAGGGGCGGCCGGCGCCGGTGCCGGGGCCGACGGCTCAGCAACGCCGCTCGGCCGGGCCTCCGGCGGGAGCGACCACACGCGCTCCGGAGTCACGGTCCTCGTGACGGTGTTGCCGATGGGGGAGCGGCCGTCGGGGACCCGTCCGACGCGCGTCCCCGAGCGGTCCCGCCTCTCGTAGGGGTCAGGCGCCGGCGGGCTCCGCGGCCGGCTCCCCGGCGCGGCTCGCGGCCGGGCTCGCGGAGGCCACGACGCGGGTCGGGGTGGGCGTACGGCGGTGCAGGCGGAGGGCGGTCAGGGTGAGGGCGATCGCCGTGACGGTCATCGCCGCGCCCGCCCAGGCGGTGGCGGCGAAGCCGAGGCCCGCGTCGATGACGGTGCCGCCGAGCCAGGGGCCGCCGGTGTTGCCCAGGTTGAAGGCGGCCGTGGTGGTGGCGCCGGCCAGGGTGGGGGCGGCGCCGGCGACGTTGAACATGCGGGCGTTGAGCGCGGGGGCGGTGAAGAAGGCCGAGACGCCGAGGAGGAAGGACAGCGCGATCGCCGCGGCCGCCGTGGAGGCGAGCAGGGCGAGGGCGGTGAGGAAGACGGTGGAGGCGGTGACGCCCCAGATCATCACGCCGAAGAGGTGCGCGTCCGCGACCCGGCCGCCGATGGTGGTGCCGACGAGGGCGCCGATCCCGAAGAGGCCGAGGATCCACGGGACCCACCCGGCGTCGAGCCCGGCCACCCGGGTGAGCAGCGGTGACAGGTAGCTGAAGGCGCAGAAGACGCCGCCCGCGGCGAGGGACGTGATGCCGACGGCCAGCCAGACCTGGCGGTCGCGGTAGATGCGCAGCTCGCGGCGGGGCGTGGGGCGCTCGGTGGGCAGCGGGATGCGCGGGATCAGCGCGAGGATGCCGGCCAGGGCGATCGCGGATGCCGCGCCCACCGACCAGAACGCCGAGCGCCAGCCCAGGTGCTCGCCGAGGAAGGCGCCCGCCGGGACGCCGAGGACGTTCGCGATGGACAGGCCGCCGATCATGACGGCCATCGCGCGGGCCCGCTGGTCCTTGTCGACCATGGCGATGGCGACGGCCGCGCCGACGGCCCAGAACCCCGCGCAGGCGAGGGCCGAGACGACGCGGGAGGCGAAGAGGAGTTCGTACGAGGGGGCCAGCGCGCCCGCCACCTGTCCGAGGCCGAAGAGGCTGATGAGGGCGATGAGGGTGGTGCGGCGCGGCAGGCGCAGGGTGGCCACGGCCAGCAGGGGCGCACCGATGACCATGCCGATGGCGAAGGCCGATATGAGCAGGCCCGCCCGGGGGATCGTGACGCCCATGTCCTCGGCGATGGGCGGCAGCAGGCCGGAGAGCATGAACTCGCTGGTACCGAGTGCGAAGACGGAGAGTCCGAGGACGTAGACGGCCACGGGCATGCGGGAGGGGGCTGTGGGGCTCTGGGCATCGGCGGGCATGACTGACACCAACCGGTGTGAACGCGATCAAATTCCCTGGTGCCGCGAAAGATCCGCGAGCTCGGCGGTGAGGTTGGCGCGGGCCGGGGCCTCCCAGTGCGCGGCGCCGTACGGGGTGCGGAAGAGCCGGGGCAGGTCGAGCAGCTGGCGCAGGACGGCGGCGCGGCCGGTGCGGAAGGCCTCGTCGGGGACGAAGCCGTACTCCTCGCGGACGGCGGCCACGTACGCGGCGTACGCCTCGGGGGTGCCCGCGAGCACGCCGAGGTCGGCGTCGCACAGGACCTCGCCGTTGGTGTCGCCGGGGGCGGGGTCGTGGGTGACGGTGAGCCGGACCAGCCGGGCCACCTCGGCGGTGCGGGCGGCGTCCACGCCGAGCTCGGGCAGGGCGCGTTCGGCCATGGCGGCGCTGCGCTCCTCGTTCTCGGAGCGGTCGGGCCGGTAGACGGCGTCGTGGAACCAGGCGCCGAGCCGGACGGCGGCGGGGTCGGCGGCGTGCGGGGCCAGTACGTCGATCCGCGCGAGTACGTCGGCCAGGTGCGCGGTGGTGTGGTAGCGGCGCTGGGGCTCCGCCCAGGCGGCGAGGAGCCGGTCGGCGTAGGGGGTGGGGTCGAGCCGGGGGGAGGCGCCGGCGGCGGCGACGGTCGCCTGCCAGTGCGCGCGGAGGGCGGGGGTGTCGTCGTGCGGGGTGCCTGTGTCCATGCGCACATTGTGCGGGTGGCGTGATTGTGCTGGTGGAGCGCGGGCGGAGACCCGTACCCTGATATTGGACTAGACCTATTTTCCATAGCGGACACTCGGACAGAAGGACGGCATCGAATGAGCAACCGTGCGCTCCTGGAGGTGATCGCCCTCGACGTGGAGGACGCGGTCGCGGCCCAGGCCGGTGGGGCGGACCGACTGGAGCTGGTCACCGACATGGCCGCCGACGGTCTCACCCCGTCGCGCGAGACCTTCGCGGCGATCAGGGCGGCGGTCGACATCCCGCTGCGCGTGATGCTCCGCAAGGCGGACGGGTTCGCCGCGGGCGACGTCTCCGTGGTGGTGGAGGCGGCACGGGAGCTGCGGGCGGAAGGGGCGCGGGAGTTCGTCCTCGGTTTCCTGAACCCGGACGGCAGCCCGGACCTGGCCGCGGTCGAGGCGGTGGTGGCGGAGCTGGAGGGCTGCCGGTGGACGTTCCACCGGGCGATCGACCGCGCGGCGGACCGGGACGGGCTGCGCAAGGCGCTGGCGGACCTCCCCGGCCTGGACACGTACCTGACGGCCGGATCCCCGGCCGGGGTCGAGGAGGGCCTGCCGGTGCTGCTCGCGGAGGCGGGGGCGGCGCGGCGGGGGGAGCCGGGGTACGCGGCGCGGATCCTGGTCGGCGGCGGCCTGACCCTGTCGCACCTGCCTTCGCTTCGGGACGCGGGCATCGACGCCTTCCACATCGGCGGGGCGGCGCGGCCCGAGGGGTGGGGGCGGCCCGTCTCGGCGGCGGCGGTGGCGGAGTGGCGAGCCGCCCTGTCCTGACGGCCTGGCCCCGGGGGCGCTGCCCCGCGGGGCCGCCGGGACGTCGGGCGCGGCGCCGCGCCGGGGGCTTCCGCCCCCGCACCCCCGCGCCTCAATCGCCGGCGGGGCTGGATGTGGCTCCGCCGGGACGTCGGGCGCGGCGCCGCGCCGGGGGCTTCCGCCCCCGCACCCCCGCGCCTCAATCGCCGGCGGGGCTGGGATTGCCGGCGGGTCAGGCCAGGGCCGTCGGCAAGGGGGCCGAGTGGAGGAGGGCGAGGCCCGAGACGGCTCGGGTGAGGCAGACGTACAGGCGGCGCAGCCCGGTGCGTTCGTCCGGCTCGCCGTCCACGATCGCCGCCGGCTCGTCCAGGACCACGTAGTCGTACTCCAGACCCTTCGCGAGCGAGGCGGGGACCAGCGTCAGGCGGGACTCGGCCGTCGTCTCCTCGCCGGGCGAGAGGTACGGGAGGCCCGCCGCCCGCAGGGCCTCCGCCAGGGCCGGGACCCGGGCGTCCGCCGCGATCAGCCCGATCGAGCCCTCGTGCGCGAGGGACGCGCGGCAGGCGGCGAGGACCGCCGGAGTCAGGTCCGCCGGGTCCGCTGTCTCCGTGACGACCAGGGAGCCCGGGGTCTCGCGGACCGACATGACCGGCGCCAGCCCCGGCGAGATCGACGGCAGCAGCCGCGACGCGTACGCGATCACCTCGCGCGGCACGCGGAAGCCCGCCGTCAGCTCCTCGACCGCCGCCGCCGGCTTGCCCAGGTGCGCGAGGGCCTCGTCCCAGCTGCGCGTGGCCCACGGGGTGGTGCCCTGCGCGAGGTCGCCCAGGACCGTCGCCGAGCCCGTCGTGCAGCGCCGTCCCACCGCCCGGTACTGCATGGGGGAGAGGTCCTGGGCCTCGTCGACCACGACGTGGCCCAGGGAGTGGGTGCGCTCGACCAGGTCCGCCGCCTCGTCGATCAGGACCAGGTCCGCCGCCGACCACTTCGCCGACTTCACGCTGCGGAAGGGCTTGGCCCACAGGAGCAGCTTCTGCTCGTCCGCGCTGAGCACGTCCGCCGCGTGCTCCGCCAGGAAATCGGGGTCGGAGAGCAGGCGCAGCACCAGCTTCGCCGGGTCGACCGGCGGCCAGATCTCCTTCACGGCGGCCTTCACCGCCGCGTTGCGGGCCACCGCGTCCTGTACGCGGTCGTCCGGCGCCTCGCCCGCCTGCTCCATCCGCACCAGCACCGCGTGCGCGATCCGCTGCGGGAGCGCCTCGCGGGCCGCCCCGTAGCGGATGTCGCGGTTCTGGAGCTCCTCGACCATCTCGGCCAGCTCGTACGAGGGCACGCGCCATCGGCGCGAACCGCGCACCACCATCAGGGCCTCGGTGGGCGCCGTCACGTGCGATGCGAGGGCGCGGCGCAGCACCTCCGCCATCCGGGCGTCGCCCTTGACCACGGCCGTTTCGGCGGCGTCCGTACCGCGTACCTCCAGGCCGTCGCGGGCCACCAGGTCGTCGACGGTGGCCTGCTTGACCTCCAGCTCGCCGAGCGCCGGCAGGACCTGCTCGATGTAGTGCAGGAAGGAACGGTTCGGCCCGATGACGAGGGTGCCGGTGCGGGCGAGCCGGTCGCGGTGCGCGTAGAGCAGGTACGCGACCCGGTGCAGGCCGACGGCCGTCTTCCCGGTGCCGGGGCCGCCCTGCACGCAGACCGAACCGGAGAGGCCGGACCGGACGATCTCGTCCTGCTCGGGCTGGATCGTGGCCACGATGTCCCGCATGGGGCCGACGCGCGGGCGCTCGATCTCCTGCTGGAGCAGCTTGCTGACGGAGGCCGACTCGGCCGGGTCGGAGAGGTGCTCGTCCTCGTACGCCGTGAGCTCGCCGCCGGTGTAGCCGAAGCGCCGGCGCAGGCCGATGTCCTGCGGGTCCTGCTTGGAGGCCCGGTAGAACGGCTGGGAGACCGGCGCGCGCCAGTCGATGACCATCGGGTCGCCGCCGGCGTCGTGGACGTGGCGTCGGCCGATGTAGAACTGCTCGCCCTCCGCGCCTTCGGCGAGCTCGGCGCCGGGCGCGTGCAGGTAGTCCAGGCGGCCGAAGAAGAGGGGCGTGTGGGAGAGGTCGGCGAGGGCCTTGATGCGGTCGTCGATCTGGGCCTGGAGCACGATGGCGTTGACCCAGTTCGCGGTGACGTCGCGGATGTCCAGGGCCTCCACGTCCTCGCGCATGGCACGGAGCGCGGCGCGGGACGCGGCGAGGTGGGCACGTTCGCGGCCCAGGGGATCGGCGCCGGGGGTGGCCCCGGGTGCGGCGTCGGGGGTGGTGTCGGGGGCGTGCGCGGGCACGGGACTGCCTCCAGCTGCTGGTGCGGAACAGTTGGCCCGCCGGTTACCGTCCGGCGGGCGGCTCTCCCCGGTGGGGCGGTGGGAGGCGGCAAGAGCGGAGATTGTAGTCACCGGGGCGGGCGGGCGCGAACGGGTTTCGGGGGTCCGGGGTCCCGGGGGTACGGGACCTCCGTCCGGGTGAGGGAGGCGGCGGCATCACCCTTTGGGGAGACCCACTAGGGGCCGGCATGCGCCCGGAGGAGGATCCCCGGAGCCCTGGGGTTCCGCCCGCAGGGCGATGTGCGGGGGTGGCCGGAAGCGCACCATGGATACATGAGCACCGCAACCTTCACCCCGATCCAGGGCGGCCGCCCGAGCGGCGCCACCGCCACCTCTTCCGGCTCGCATCCCCGGCACCTCGTCGGCAATGCGCTGCGGGCGGCCAAGGTCTTCGCGGCGGCGGCCGTGAGTGTGGTGGTCCTCGGTGAGTACGCCGAGGACGCGGGCGTCCACCGCCGGTGACCTCCCGGTCCGGGGTGCCGTCCGTTCGTCGGCGCGGCGCCGCCGGTGACCTCCCGGTCCGGGGTGCCGTCCGTTCGCCGGCGCACCGCCGCTGCCGGGGCTCCGCCCCGGACCCCGCGCCTCAAACGCCGGCGGGGCTGGATGTGCACGGCGGGGCTGGGTGGCCCGGCGGTCAGTCGCTGGTCAGTAGTTCGTCCGCGTCCATGATCCGGTACGCGTAGCCCTGTTCGGCCAGGAAGCGCTGGCGGTGGGCCGCGAAGTCCTGGTCGATCGTGTCGCGGGCGACGACCGAGTAGAACCGCGCCTCGTGGCCGTCCGACTTCGGGCGCAGCACGCGCCCCAGGCGCTGGGCCTCCTCCTGGCGGGAGCCGAACGTGCCCGACACCTGGATGGCGACCGTCGCCTCCGGCAGGTCGATGGAGAAGTTCGCGACCTTCGACACCACCAGCACGCTGATCTCGCCCTCGCGGAAGGCGTTGAACAGCTTCTCGCGCTGCGCGTTCGACGTCTCGCCCTTGATGACGGGCGCGTCCAGGTGCTCGCCGAGCTCGTCGAGCTGGTCGATGTACTGGCCGATCACCAGCGTCTGCTCGCCCTTGTGCTTGCGCACCAGCGCCTCGGTGACCTTCCGCTTCGTCGCCGTCGTCGCGCAGAAGCGGTACTTCTCCTCCGTCTCGGCGGTCGCGTACGCGAGCCGCTCCGACTCGGTGAGGTTCACGCGGACCTCGACGCAGTCCGCCGGGGCGATGTAGCCCTGCGCCTCGATCTCCTTCCACGGCGCGTCGAAACGCTTCGGCCCGATGAGCGAGAACACGTCGGACTCCCGGCCGTCCTCGCGGACCAGCGTGGCCGTCAGGCCGAGCCGGCGGCGGGCCTGGAGGTCGGCGGTGAACTTGAAGACCGGGGCGGGCAGCAGGTGCACCTCGTCGTAGACGATCAGGCCCCAGTCCCGGGAGTCGAAGAGCTCCAGGTGCGGGTAGACGCCCTTCCGCTTCGTGGTGAGGACCTGGTACGTCGCGATGGTGACGGGGCGGATCTCCTTGCGGGTGCCGGAGTACTCGCCGATCTCGTCCTCCGTCAGCGAGGTCCGCTTCACCAGCTCGTGCTTCCACTGGCGGGCCGAGACGGTGTTCGTCACCAGGATCAGCGTCGTCGCCTTCGCCATGGCCATGGCGCCCGCGCCGACCAGCGTCTTGCCGGCGCCGCAGGGCAGTACGACCACTCCGGAACCGCCGTGCCAGAAGCCCTCGACGGCCTGCTGCTGGTAGGGCCGCAGCGCCCAGCCGTCCTCGGCCAGGTCGATCGGGTGCGCTTCGCCGTCCACGTACCCGGCGAGGTCCTCGGCCGGCCAGCCCAGCTTGAGGAGGGTCTGCTTGATCTGGCCGCGCTCGGAGGGGTGCACGGCGACGGTGTCGGGGTCGATGCGGGCGCCGACCAGCGGGGTGATCCGCTTCGAACGCAGGATCTCCTCCAGCACCGGCCGGTCCGTGCTGGTCAGGACCAGGCCGTGCACGGGGTGCTTGGAGAGGGTGAGGCGGCCGTAGCGGGCCATGGTCTCGGCCACGTCGACGAGCAGCGCGTGCGGGACGGGGTAGCGGGAGTACTCCACGAGCGCGTCGACGACCTGCTCGGCGTCGTGCCCGGCGGCCCGGGCGTTCCACAGGCCGAGGGGGGTGATCCGGTAGGTGTGGATGTGCTCGGGAGCCCGCTCCAGCTCGGCGAAGGGAGCGATGGCGCGGCGCGCGGCTCCGGCGAGTTCGTGGTCGACCTCCAGGAGGAGGGTCTTGTCGCTCTGGACGATGAGAGGCCCGTTCACGCACGTACCTTTCCGACGCGGGGCGGTCACCCGGGTGCGGGCGGCCAAACCTCCAGTCTGCCCTATCGGGGAGGAGTGGGCGGCCGGGGCGTGTTGGCTTGCCCGGGCCGAAACCGGATCATGGTCGAGGGAGGTCTGATGGTGACGAGCGGGCAGACGCCGCCGACGGCGTACGAGCGGACGGCGGACGGCTTCCGCGTCGAGCGGGCCGGTGCCGACGGCGATGGCGGCGGCGGTGGCGACGGCACGCTCCGGGACTGGCGCCACGTCCACAACCTGGTCGTTCCCACGGCTCCGCTTTCCCCGGAGGAGGTGCGGGAGCGCGCCGGGCGCAACCGCCTGGAGGTGGCGTACCTCGCTGACGTGCTGGTGGGCTGCATGACGGTGCGCCCGCCGGACGGTGAGGATCCGGTGGTCGTGATCGCGCGGGTGCTGCCCGGGTACCGGGGGCGCGGCCTGGGCTCGGCGCTGTACGAGCACGGGATCGCGCAGGCCCGGCAGTTCGGGGCCGGCACGGTGCGGACCGTGGTGCTGGAGAGCAACCCGGAGGGGCTGCGGTTCGCGCTCGCGCGGGGGTTCACCGAGGTCGGGCGTTACGTGCTGCCCGGGGACACCGTGGCGTTCATCGACCTCGACCTCGACCTCGACCTGGATCTGGAGCTCGCGGCGACTCCTGGTTCGGGCCCGGCCCCCGCAGGGTGATGATCCGGGCCTCGGACATCGTCGCGCCCGACGGGCGGGTCCTGGTCGCGGCAGCGGATGTTAGCTTTCGGCGACCGTAGGAAGACAGGAAAAGACCAGTACATGAGGGGGGTCTCGTGGCTGAGCACGAGATGCGGGGCGGGCAGGGCCAGCAGGGGCAGGGGCAGGGGCAGGGGCAGGGGGAGCAGGGGGAGCGGCAGCAGGGTGCGGGGGCCAGTCGCCGGGCCCTGCTGACCGGGCTGGTGGCCGCGGCGGCGGGGGCGCCGGTGCTGAGCGCGCTCGGCACCGGGACGGCGTACGCCGGTTCGGCGGACGACACGTTCACCTCGAACACCAAGCTGTACGAGTTCTTCCAGAACTCCCCCGCCCAGGACGGGGAGGGCATCGACTTCGCCCGCCGCTACCGGCGGCACGGCTTCCTCGACTCCGATCCCGGCACGGTCGAGCCCGGCAACCTGACGACGATCCTCGCGATCCACGGCGGCGGCATCGAGGTCGGAACGAGTGAGCTGTGCCTGGGCATCGCCGGGTACGACCCCAAGGACGTCACCCGCCAGAAGCTGATGTTCGAGGACGATCCGGTCGTCTACGACTACTGGATGTTCGAGGGCCTCCGGACCGCCTCGACCGACCCCAGCGCGCCCGCGAACAGGGAACTGCACGTCACCTCCGTCAACTGCGACGACCCGGTGGCGCGCTCCCTCGTCGCCGGGAGCTTCAACACCGTGAGCGTGCACGGCTGCACGTGGCAGGACGCCAACCCGAAGCGGACGGACGACCCCAAGCCGGGCGAGGACCTGAAGGGGGTGGTCCTCGGCGGGCGCAACGCCACCCTGCGCGGGGCCATCGGAACCAACCTCAAGAAGGCGGGATTCCAGATCTTCGCCGGCGGCGACCAGGTCAACGGTGACGAGCCGGCGAACATCTGCAACCGCACCCTGACCGGTGAGGGCGTGCAGCTGGAGCTCACCAGGGAACTGCGCGACTGGCTGTACGACAGGCCGGGCGGCGCGGTGAACCGTCAGAACTCCCGCAACGGCCACTTCATGGACTTCGCCCGCGCCTGCCGGGAGGCCATCGCCTGGTACGAGGGCGTGCAGCGCTCGCTCCACCCGGGCCTGCGTTCCCAGGCTCCCGTCGGCGGATAAAGCCGCGCGCTCGGGCGGGGGGCGTGCGTAGGGTCCACCGCATGAGTGATCAGCCGAGTGATCAGCCGAACGATCAGTGCGAGGGAGCCGCCGGCGCACCGCCGCCGCCCTTCGTCCCCGGTGGGTTCGAGGTGCCGCGTGCGTTCGACGGTGACGGCTTCCGGCTGGAGCCGCTCGGGCCGCAGCACAACGAGCGGGACCTCGCCGCATGGAGCGGGAGCATCGCGCACGTCCGCGCCACGCCCGGATTCGTGGGGCGGACGTGGCCGCCCGTGGAGGGGATGTCCGCCGAGGCGAACCTGGCGGATCTGGTGCGTCACGCCCAGGACTTCGCCGAGCGCCGCGGGTTCACGTACAGCGTGCTGGACGGTGAGGACGTCATCGGATGCCTCTACATCTACCCGGGGAAGGACGCGCCCGAGCGGGTGAACGTCAGTTCCTGGGTACGGGCCGACCGGGCTCCGCTCGACGCGGTCCTGTACTCGGCCGTCACGCGCTGGCTCGCCGAGGTGTGGCCGTTCGAGCGGGAACGGATCGACTACGCGGCCCGGTGATGCGCGCCGCGGAACGCCGCAGGGGCCCGGCACGTGTGTGCCGGGCCCCTGCGGTCTGTCGGGGCGGGTCAGCCCTGGACGGCCTTGCGGCGGCGGGCGCCGAGCCAGGCGGCGGCCCCGCCGAGGGCGACGAGGGCGGCGGCCAGGCCGGCGTACAGCCCGGTGTTGGAGTCGGCGCCGGTGTGCGCGAGGGAGCCCGAGCTGCCGTTGCCCGTGGTGTTGGTGTTGCCGCCCGTGGCGTTGGTGGCGGACGCGGAGGCCGAGGCGGACGCGGACGTGGACGCGGAGGGCGAGGGGCTCGTCGACGGCTGCGTGGTGGCGGAGCCGCTCGGCGAGGGCGAAGGCGAGGTCGTGGTGGTGGCCGGGGCGATCTGGAACTTGGCCTGGGCCTCGGCGAAGGGGTAGGTGTTGCCCTCGGCCAGGCCGATCTGCGCGTTCAGGTTGACGGTGGTCTGCTTCTTCAGCTTCGAGTTCGGCCCGAGCTTGGCGCGCAGGTGCACCTTGTGCTCGCCGGAGGCCTTGCCGAAGCCCTTCGGGATGTCGGCCAGCCGGTAGCCGTCCTTCGCGGACAGGTCCTTCCACTGGCCGTCGGTCTGGACCTGGAGCCGGACGTCGGCCCCTTCGGGGGAGCTGCCGTCGGCGAGGTCCAGCTCCAGGTAGGTGCCCAGGGCCGTGCCGAACTCGCCGTCGCCCGTGGCGCGGTAGCGCAGGTCCATCTCACGGCACTGGTACTCGGGGGTCTTGTCCTGGCAGGGGTTGATCTGGTCGAACCAGGTCTCCAGGCTGCCCGGCTTGACGGTGGGGTCGGTCTTGAAGGTGAAGGTGCCGGCGTCGCCGTCCTGCGCCACCTCGTTCGCGTAGCTCGTGGGGTGGACCGTGAAGTCGCCGTCGTTGGTCGGGTAGCCCGTGCCGAGACCGATCGTGACCTTCCAGGTCAGCTTGCCGCCCGCCGGGATCTCGAAGGGCTCGCCCGCCTGCTTGCCGGCCGGGTGGAACATGCCCTGCCACTGGCCGTCCTGGTGCCCGATGAAGGACTGGGTCGCCGGCGCGGTCACGCCCTCGACCTTGAAGACGACGTCGGCCTGCTGGAGCGGGCTCGCACCGGCCGGCGTGCCGAGGATCCACGGGTGGAAGGAGTGCGGCTTGTCGGAGGGGTTGGCGACGGTCAGCTCGAAGGTCTCGGCGGCACCGCCGCGGGTCAGCGGGCCGCTCGGTGCCGGGGCGCCCATCGTGATCTTCAGCGCGTGCTGGTTGCCGGCCTCGGCCGGGGCGGCGTACGCCGACAGCGGGACGAGGACGGTACCGGCGACGGCGGCCACGACGGCGGTGGCGGCCGCGGAGCGGAGGTGGCGACGGGCGGCGGTGCGAGCGGACATGCGGAATCCCCCCAAGGAATCACGAAGGGCAGGCGAGCGGCGCGGAGCGGCGGCGGCCGGCGAGGGTGGAGAAGACGGTCGGTGGACACGGCAGTGGTGGAGTGCCGGGCCGGGTGGTGCGTGGTCATGCGAGGTGCTGCGGATGCGGCGGGTGCGGCGGGTGCTGCGGGGTGTCGCTCTCGGGCCGGTCCTGCATTCCCCTCGGCCGCTGCTGCGATGTACCGATCTTCACACATCGCAGATCACTGATCCACCGCGCGTCTGTCACCGCTGTGCAACAGCGGCCGGAACCCGCCATGTCCGCTCTGACCTGCGAAAACAAGCATGGTGGTTCCGCTTTTCCGGCGGCTGTCAGGCTACGCGCCGAGATGCTCCAGCGGGCCCGCCGGGTACGGGGTCTCCACGGGCAGCAGGGTCCGCGCGGCGGCCGTGTCCCCGGCCCGCACCAGGCCGTGGATCTCCCGGGCCAGCGGGGTGACGTCGCGGATGGAGACCGTCCACTCGTCGGCGTAGGCGCGGGAGAACGGCCCCGACAGGCCCAGCTGGAGCGAGCGGTGCGGGAGCGGGCTGAGGTGGAGGTCGCGCTCCGGGTCCCACTGGACGCGCGCCGAGGTCGTGCGCACCGACTCCTGCCAGGCTTCGCGGTCCGCGTGCACGGAGGGGACGTAGTGCGACAGGCAGGCCTCGCGCAGCGCCCGGTCGAAGCCGGCGCGGGTGATCTCGACGGCCAGGACCGTCTCCTGGTCGGCCTTCGTGGCCCAGCCGCAGCGGTACATCATCCACAGGAACGATGGCTTGATCCACGTCATGCGCTCCCGCTTCCAGGCGGGCGGGAACCGGCCGTCGCGGGCGGCGGGGCCGCCGAGGTGGGGGGCGTAGGCCTGGTAGACGGTGACGGTGGTGTCGGTGTGCGCGGCGCGGATCTGCCGGGCGGGCGTGGCGTGCATGCCGTTCAGAGTGCGGGGCGCCTGCGGCGGCCGCCAGCCGTTTTCCGCCGGCCGGGCCATTCCAGCCGCGCCGGCGTTTGAGGCGGGGGGTCCGGGGCGGAGCCCCGCAACGGCGCCGCGCCGGATGCCCGGGCCGGGCCGGGGCGCGCTGGGCCGGGCCATTCCAGCCGCGCCGGCGTTTGAGGCGCGGGGTCCGGGCGGCGCCCCGCAACGGCGCCGCGCCGGATGCCCGGGCCGGGCCGGGGCGCGCTGGGCCGGGTCACTGCAGCCGCGCCGGCGTTTGAGGCGGGGGGTCCGGGGCGGAGCCCCGCAACGGCGCCGCGCCGGATGCCCCGGGCCGGGCCGCGCTGGGCCGGGCCGCGCTGGGCCGGGCCGCGCCGTGGCGGCGGGCGGCGCGGGCTAGAGGTGTTCCTCCGCCAGTTCCGCCACGCCCGTGATCCGGTGCAGCGCGTACGTGCGTACCTCGTCCGCCGTGTGGTCGTAGCCCGTGACGAAACCGCCCTCCACGCGGACCGGGGCGATGACCCGCTGGCTCGCCGCGCCCTCCGCGTTCACGTAGCCGATCCACACCGCCGACCCGGTCAGGGCCGCCGCCTGGACCGTGGCCAGGGTCTCCGCCGCGCTCGTGCGCGGGAGTTCGCCGGGGACCACGGACGCCGCCGCCGACGCCGATGCCGACGCCGACGCCGGCTCCTTGCGGACCGCCGTCAGTGCCACGTCACCCGCGCGGATCGCCCGTACGGCCGCGCCGAGCAGCGTCTCGTCCGGGACCGGCGGGCCGTCCGGGACCGGCACGGGTGCCTGCCGGGCCGGGGTGCGGTGGACGTCCGCGCGGGCCACCAGGACGTCGCCGGTACGGGATTCCGCCGCCGGGGCGTAGCCCATCGCCCGCAGGCCGTCGAGCAGCGCGGTCGGTTCGGCCTGGGCCGCCAGCACGGTCGGGGCGAGGCGGCGCAGGCCCAGGCCCGCCGAGCGCTTGTCGGCCAGGATCTCGTTCAGCATGCCGTCGTCGTCGCAGCGCACGTACGAGGACGCGGCCCCCACGCGCAGGTGCCCGTGGCGCCGGGCCACATCGTCGATCAGGTACGCCAGCGGCTGCGGCACCGGGGTGATGCTGTGCTCGGCGAGGAAGGCGTGCAGGTCGGCGGCGGTCCGCCCGGCGTCCAGGGCACGGCGCACCGACCCGGCCGTGAACCGGTACACCGTCGCCCCGCCCTTGGACTCCACGTCCGCCAGCACCGCCAGGACCTCGGCGAGCGGGCGCCGCAGCGGGCCCGGGGCCACCGCCGTGAGGTCGGCCTGGAGGAGGACGTGGTCCACGGGCTCGGGGAGGAGCGGTGCCAGCAGGGGGGCGGGGTCCGCGTGCGCGAGCAGGGCGCGGCCCGGGCCGGAGAGCGCGCCGCGCCCGGTGACGCCGAGGACCTCCGCGTCGGCCAGCGCCCACCGGGCGAGGCGGGCGCGCAGCTCGCTCGTACCGCGTACGGGACGCTCCCACGCGAGCCGGGCGAGGATCGCATCCGGGTCCGCGGAGGCGCCTTCGGGCAGGTCGGCGAGGAGTTCGAGGACCCGTCTGCGCACCTCGGGGGCGCCGGAGCGGTCGAGTTCGGGGCCCAGCGCCGAGAGGGTGCGGCCCTTGGCGTCCTGCTCGCCGACCAGACCGGGCGTCCGGGTGGCCGGCAGCCAGGCCGCGGCGAGGGCCGACCACCGCTCCGCGGGCGGCAGTTCGCGCCAGTCGTCGAAGGCGGGCGTGGGCGCGTACCGCTCGTCGGCCTCGCCGTCACTGGCCAGCAGGCCCGCCGCGTAAGCGAGTTCGATCCAGAACGCGGCCTGCGGCTCGGCCACGTCGAGGGCCACCGCCGTCCGCTTCAGGTCCCGTACGGACAGTCCGCCGGCGCGCAGCACCGGCGGACCGGCGTGCTCCCAGGACTTCACCAGTTCCTCGACGGTGGACAGCGCGGCCAGCGCCTGCCCGGCCGCGTTCGCGTCCACAAGCTGTGGACGGTGCTCGCGGTGCACGGGCACCGCCGGGGCCACCGGCTCCACGGACCGGTGCGCGAGCCCGCCCCGCAGGTGCAGCGCCACCTCGCGGGGCAGCACCACCGTCCGCGCCGAGGCGGGCAGCAGCAGCCCCCGGTCGCGCAGCCAGCGCACCGGCGCCGTCGGATTCGGCGTCACCTCGCCGTACGGAGGACCCCAGACGAGCCGGCCCAGCACCTGGTGCGCCTCCGCCGGGGCCTCGTCCAGCAGCCGCGACATCCGCTCCCGGTCGGTGAACAGGGCGGTCAGCGCCGTCACCGCGGACACCGGGTCGTGGGTGGCGGGCAGCCCGGCGGCCGCCACGATCTCCTGGATCCGGGTCGGCGACATGCCGGCCGTGGCCTCGGAGACCGTGGGGCCCAGACCCGTCGGCGAGGGCCGCTGCGCGGACGGCGCGAGGAGCTCGCGGGCGGTGCGGACCAGCCGCAGCCGCTCGTCGTCGCCCCAGACCAGGGCCTGGTCGCGGAGGGTGGCGAGGGCGCGGGGGAGGGCGGAGCGGGCCGCCTCGTCCTCGCCGCCGTCACCGGTCAGCAGGCTCTCCAGCACCTCGTACGGGCACGGCTCGGGGGCCACCGCCAGGGCCTCGGCGGTCTGCAGTGCGAACCGGTCGAGGCGGTCGAGCGCCCGCACCACCGAGGCCCGCGTCCCGGCCCGGGTGGCCAGCTGCGTCACGTCGCCGGGTACGGGGCTGAGCAGGTCCGGGCGGGCATGGAGCAGCGCGGCGAGCGCAGCGTCGTCACGGGCCCGGAGCGCCTCGGCGAGGGAGCGGGGGGCGGCGGGGGCGGTGCTGCTTCCGGGGGTGGTGCTGCTTCCGGGGGTGCTGCCCGCGGGGCTTGCGCTGCCGGCGGTGTGGCTGTCGGTGGTGCGGCTGCTCGCGGGGCGGCCGCCGGGTGCCCCTGCTGCTCCCTCTGCTCCCTCTGCTCCCGCAGTGCTTGCCTCGGGCACGGTCGCCTCCTGGTCGCATCGGCCGGCACGCGTCGCCCGGCCCCCATCCGGTCAACGGTATCCGTTGCGCCGACGGCCGCTCCACGGGCGCACGCGCTACCTTTCGGGCAGCGGGATTGGGAGGAGCCGGGGCATGGGGATCGAAAGCGATCATCTGGTCTACGAATATCTGAGCCGCGTCGGGGACTTGGCGCAGCGGCGGCAGCTCGCCTCCGGAGACCGGATGAGGCTCGTGGCGGGGCTGCGGGACGAGATCGACAGTCGGCGCGCCAAGTACGACCCGGATACCCCGGCGGCCGTGCGCCGCATCCTGGAACGCATCGGCACCCCGGAGGAGGTCCTGGACAGGCTGGGGACGCGGTCGGGGGCCGGGTCCGGGTACGGGTCGGGGTCTGGTTCCGGGGCCGGGTCTGGTTCCCGTTCCGGTTCCGGTTCCGGTTCCGGTTCTTCCTCCGTCGTCCCCGCCGCGGTCCCGGAGCCGGCTCCCACGTCGGCGGTACCGGTCCAGCGGGGCCCGGGCCGGCTGCGCCGCAAGAGCGTGCCGCCACAGGGGCCGGCGGCCGAGCCCCAGAACGTACCGCCGCACCTGGCAGGCCTCGACGAACTCGGACCGTCCGACGGCGCCGAGCCCGACTGGTGGCGGGTGGCGCCGGGCGCGTACGGGCGCGGGCCGCAGGTGGAGGGGTTCGCGGGCGGCATCGAGATCCCGGACCTGTTCAAGGAGAGGGAGGGGGCGGGGGCGGAGGAGGACGAGGCCGCTGCCGACGCCGGGGTGAAGGGCCGGGCGGGCGGAGCGGGGGAGGACCGACCCCCGACCCTCGTACGCTTCCTCCGCGACCGGCGGCGCGCCAGGCGCGAGGCCGCGGCCGCTGAGCCGGCGGCGGAGGAGACCTCCGCCGCCGCCCGGCCGCGCCCGAACGCCTTCCTCCTGCTGGCCGCGGCCGTGCTGGTAGCCGGGGTGGTCAGCGGGTACTGGCTGCTGCTGGTCGTCGGCTGGCTCCTGCCGTACGCGTCGAGGGCCCTGGGCCCCACCGAACGGAAGTGGACCGTCTTCGGCCCGCCGGGCGTGGTGCTCACGGGAGCGGTGGTGTGGGTGTGGGGCCGCATGAACGGCCGCTGGGGCGAGGCCCTGCCGGAGGACCAGCTGAGCACCGCCCTGCAGGGCATGTGGCCCTGGCTCCTGAGAGGCGCGGGCATCGCTTCGGCGGCGTACCTGGTGTGGCGGGCCCGGAGGCGGTAGGGGGCCCCGGCGGGTCGGGGGTGGTCGGTGCCCCGGCCGGTCGGGAGCGAGGAAGGGTTGGGGATTTCCCGTCAGTCCCACTGTCCTTCCGCGTCGGGCCGCCCTGTCAAGGGCGCTCCCTGCGGTCGCGTCGCTGCGCGATCGCCTGCGGCGACCCTTGACAGGCCGTCCCGCCAC
>NZ_JBVJKF010000021.1:0-144751 GCF_055585365.1 Streptomyces sp. NPDC053432 | reverse complement strand
CCGACAGTCCTTGTCTTTCCGTGGCGGGACGGCCTGTCAAGGGTCGCCGCAGGCGATCGCGCAGCGACGCGACCGCAGGGAGCGCCCTTGACAGGGCGGCCCGACGCGGAAGGACTATGGGACTGACGGGAAATCCCCAACCCTTCCTCGCTGCCGACCGGCCGGGGCACCGATATCGTCCACCCCCGCCGCACAGGACAGCCTCCGCCCGGCGGACCTCCCTCACCCCCCTTCCCGCACGCCCCTTCCCGCATGCCCCTTCCCACACCCCCCGCCCCCTGCCCCCTCCCCCTCACCCCCCGAACAGCACCTCCTGCGCCGACTCCCTCGCCGCCAGTTGTGCGCCCGCCAGGACCGCCGGGTCGCCCAGGGTCGTGGCTCTGACCTCCGTCGGGACCGGGGTCAGGGAAGCCAGGCGGTGGGCAACTCTCGCCGCCAGGGGCGGCCCGCCCGCGCGGCCGAGTTCGCCGGCCAGGACCACGCAGCCCGGGTCCAGCAGCGCCGCGGCGGCCGCCGCGCCCAGGGCGAGGCGTTCGGCGAAGGCGTCGAGGAAGGCCTCCCCCGCGGCCCCCGCCACCGCCTCCTCGACCGGGCCCTCGAAGCCGTGCTCGCGCGCCAGCGCCCCGACGGCGTCCCGGCCGACCAGCGCGTGGAAGCCGCCCGCGCAGCCCGTGGCCGACGGCAGGCCGCCGGTGCCCGGGACGGGGAGGAAGCCGATCTCCCCGGCGCCGCCCGAGGCGCCCCGGCGCAGCCGGCCGTCCAGGACGACCGCCGCGCCCACCCCCGCGCCGAGCCACAGCAGGACGAAGGAGTCCAGGTCGCGGGCCGCGCCCAGGGTCCGCTCGGCCAGGGCGGCGAGGTTCGTCTCGTTCTCGACCACCACCACGGCGGGCAGGCTCCGCTGGAGGGCCGCCACCAGCTCCCGGTGCCAGGCCGGCAGCCCCGTGGTGTCGCGGAGTTCGCCCGTCGCGGGGGCGACCAGACCGGGAGCGCCGATGACGACGGTGTGCAGTTCCCCGGCCCCGGCTTCGCGGGCGGTGCGCAGCAGGGCGGCGACCGCGTCCTCGGGGGCGCCCACGGGCAGTGCGGCCCGGGCGACCGGGGTACCGAGCAGGTCGGTGACGACGGCGGTGACGCTGTCGGTCCGTACGTCCAGGGCGGCGAGGTAGGCGCGGGTGGCGACGATCCCGTACAGCTTCGCGTTGGGGCCGCGCCGCTGTTCGCCGGATTCCCCGACGACCTCGACGAGCCCGGCGCCGGTGAGACGGTCGACGAGGTCGGCGACCGAGGGGCGGGAGAGGCCGGTCATGGTCTTGAGCTGGGTGGCCGTCAGCGGTCCGGAGTCCTGCAGGAGTTGCAGCGCGAGGCGGTCGTTGATGGCCCGCGCCGTGCTGGGCGAGGCGGGCACGGGCGACCGGGTCTCAGTGGGAGCAGAAGTCACGCCGCCCATCCTAGGCAGTCGGGGGAGATATCTATCAGGCAGGGTTCCTGATAGTTTAGCGCCCATGACCGGGGACCCAGACCTCAGCCCGGCGCGCCTGCGCCATGCCCGCTTCGCGATCGCCGCCGTCTTCTGCACGCACGGCGCCGTGACCGGCTCCTTCGCCACCCGCATCCCCTGGATCCAGGAGCACGCCCAGCTGAGCGCCGGGACCCTGGGGCTGGCCCTGGCCTTCCCCGCCGTGGGCGCGGCGCTGGCGATGCCCCTGGCCGGGCGGATCAACCACCGGTTCGGCGCCCGTACGGCGCTGCGCGGGCTGCTGGCGATGTGGACCCTCGCACTGATCCTACCGAGCCTCGCCCCGAACCTGGCGGCGCTGTGCCTCGCGCTCTTCTTCTACGGGGTCGCGGCCGGTATGTCGGACGTGGCGATGAACGCGCTGGGCGTGGAGACGGAGAACCGGCTGGGCCGTTCGATCATGTCCTCGCTGCACGGGATGTGGAGCGTGGGCGCCCTGATCGGCTCGGCCGCCGGTACGGTCGCCGCGCACGCCGGCGCCGACGCGCGCCTGCACCACCTGGTCGCGGCGCTCGCGCTGACCGCGGCCGGGCTGGTCGCCGTACGGGGTGTCCTGGACCTGAGGGCCGGACCGGACGGCGACGCGCCGCCGCATTTCGCGCTGCCCCCCAGGTCCGCGCTGCTCATCGGCGCCATCGGCTTCTGCGCGGTGTTCGCGGAGGGGGCGAGTCTGGACTGGTCGGCCGTGTACCTGCAGGACACCCTGGACACGGACGCCGGGCTGGCTGCGGCCTCCACCACGGCCTTCGCGCTCACGATGGCCGTCGCCCGGCTCGTCGGGGACCGGGTGGTCGACCGTTTCGGGCCCGTGCGCACCGTCCGCGCCGGAGGCGTCGTGGCCACCGCGGGCGGGCTGCTGGTGGTCCTCGCCGGACAGCCGGCGACGGCCCTGGCCGGCTTCGGGATGATCGGGCTCGGCATCTCGGTGGTGGTCCCGCTCGCCTTCGCGGCCGCGGGGCGCAGCGGGCCGGCCCCCGCGCAGGCCATCGCGGGCGTCGCGACGATCACGTACACCTCGGGCCTGATCGCGCCGTCGGCGATCGGTGCGGTGGCCGACGCGAGCTCGCTGGTGTGGTCCTTCGGGCTGGTCACCGTCCTGGCGTTCGCGCTGACCGTCGGGGCCGCGGTACTGCGCCGGAGGCCGTCGGTGGGGCACTCTGGGGCCACACCCGCCGAGAAGGCCTCCCAGCCCAATCGGGACGAACCAGCCCGTATCCAGCCGTAACATATCGATCGACCGGCCGCAGCGGCATCCCCCAGCGCTGCGGCCTCGACGTGTGACCGGTGCCGGGCGCGACCTCCGGCCGGCCGGAGAAGTGGAGTGGAACATGGGCCTCGGCGTGCGCTGGACCCTGCACGGTGACGGGCGCACGCCCGCGCCCGGCGCGGTGGTACGGCCGGACGAGCGGCTGTCGTGGCCGCGGACCGCCGGGCTCGGCGCCCAGCACGTCGTGGCGATGTTCGGCGCGAGTTTCGTCGCCCCGGTCCTGATGGGACTGGATCCGAACCTGGCCATCATGATGTCCGGCATCGCGACGATGATCTTCCTCCTAGCGACCCGCGGCCGGGTCCCCTCCTACCTCGGCTGCTCACTGTCGTTCGTGGGCGTGGCGGCGGCCATCCGGGCGGGCGGCGGGGACAGCGCGGTGGTCACGGGCGCCGTCTTCGTCGTCGGCGCGGCGCTGTTCCTGGCCGGTCTGGCCGTGCACCGCTTCGGTGCGCGCATCATCCACGCCACGATGCCGCCGGTGGTGACGGGTGCGGTGGTGATGCTGATCGGCTTCAACCTGGCGCCGGTGACGGCCTCGACGTACTGGCCGCAGGACCAGTGGACGGCGCTGCTGACGATGCTGTTCACCGGGCTCGCGGTGGTGTGCCTGCGCGGCTTCTGGTCGCGCATCGCGATCTTCCTTGGGCTGCTGTTCGGCTACGGGCTCTCCTGGGTGCTGGACCGGCTCTTCGGGCAGATCCACTCCCCGGCGGGCGGGGCCGAGGCCGTGGACCACTGGCGCCTGGACCTGTCCGGGGTCTCCGGGGCCGACTGGATCGGGCTGCCGTCCTTCCACGCCCCGGCCTTCGAGTGGTCGGCGATCCTGATCGCGCTGCCGGTGGTGATCGCGCTGATCGCCGAGAACGCCGGGCACATCAAGGCCGTCGCCGAGATGACCGGTGACCGGCTCGACGACAAGCTCGGCACCGCCATCGCGGCCGACGGCGCGGCGTCGATGCTGTCGACGGGGGTCGGCGGTCCGCCGAACACCACCTACTCCGAGAACATCGGCGTGATGGCCGCCACCCGGGTCTACTCCACGGCGGCGTACTGGGCGGCGGCCTTCTTCGCGCTGCTCTTCGGGCTGTGCCCCAAGTTCGGGGCGGTCGTGGCCGCGATCCCGGGCGGCGTCCTCGGCGGCATCACCGTCATCCTGTACGGCATGATCGGCCTGCTCGGCGCGCAGATCTGGATCAACGGCCGGGTGGACCTGCGCAATCCGCTGAACCTGGTGCCGGCCGCGGCGGGCATCATCATCGGCATCGGCGGGGTCAAGCTGCAGATCACCGACAGCTTCGAGCTGGGCGGCATCGCGCTGGGCACCATCGTGGTGATCACGGGCTACCACGCGCTGCGGTACTTCGCCCCCGCGCACATGAAGGTCGAGGAGCCCCTGCTGGACGAGGGCACTTCGACGTACGACGAGGACACGGCCGGCGGCGGCCCGGCCCGGGACGACAAGCGGGGTTGACGCCGTTTCGCCCGAACCGGGGAAGCGCACGGCCAAGTTCCCCGGATCCGGGGCGGCGGCTGCGACGCTGCCTGACATGAAAGCGGTGCTGGCGCGGATGCGCGCCCTGGACGAGCGGCTCCCCGCGCAGGACGGTGTCGCCGTCTTCAACCGGGTGTACCTGACGGTGACGGAGACCCTGTACGAGCGGATCTCCCACGGGGGTTTCCCCGCGCCCCGCAGGGCAGCCGTGCTGAGCGCGCGCTTCGCGGAGCGTTACCTGGCGGCGGTGGAGGCGGACCGGCCGCCGGCCTGCTGGCGGCCGCTGCTCCAGTACCGCCGCCACCCGGGGGTGCGTCCGCTGCAGCACGCGCTGGCCGGGATCAACGCGCACATCGGCCACGATCTGGCGCTGGCGGTGGTGGCCACCTGCCGGGCCCTTGACTGTGAACCCCCCGCCCTGGAGGCGGATTTCGACCGGGTCGGCGACACCCTGGTCGCCCTGGAGGAGCGCATCCGCGAGGACCTGATGCCGGGGCCGGACCTGCTGGAGATCGCCGACCCGCTGACCCACTTGCTCGGCTCGTGGAGCCTGGAGCGCGCCCGCGCGGGCGCCTGGGCGGCGGCCCGCCTGCTGTGGACCCTGCGCCGCTCCCCCGAACTGGCCGAGGAGTTCACCGAGTCCCTGGACTCGGGGGTCGGCCTGGTGGGCCGCTGCCTGCTGACGCCGACGGGGCCGAAACCCCGGTGCGGCCTGGTCGGGCGCCTCTTACCGTGACCGCATGCCCAGCTTCGCCACGCACCGCCGACGGGTGCACGACGCCTCGCTCCCGCCGTACCGGCGGCTGTCGGCGTTGCGCACCTGCCTGACCGTGTTCTGCCCGTACGGCTTCCACGCCACCTACCACCACCTGTGCCGCAGCGCCCGGATCCCCCGGGACCTGGACGAGGACCCCGCGTCGCTCGTGCGGGCGGTGGAGGAGCTGCACGAGGCGCGGGAGGTGTGGCTGGAGGCGATGGCGGTGTGGCAGCAGGGCAGGCGGGCCCAGAAGCGGGCCGGGGTGCGCCGTCCCTACCCGCCCCAGCCCGCGCAGTGGCTGTACTGGCCGGACCCGGAGTTCCATCCCGGGGGCCGCCTCGCGGAGGTGATGCCGGGGGTGATGCGGGGCCGCTCGGACGTGGAGGGCCACCAGGGGCGGGCCGGGGTGTGCCCCGTGTGCGGGCGGGACCGGGGGACGGTGGAGTGGGATGCCAGTGGGTACGGGCTGTACACCCTGTGCGCGGGGTGCGGCCTCGGGCTGGGCCGCCGTCCGCACCCGCTGCCGTACGGGCCGGAGCGCGGCGAGGTGCGGGCCGCCTTCCGTCACCGGCAGCGCCTGATCTGGGCGCGCGCCGAGTGAGCCCGCATCGTGTGCGCCCGCGCCGGGCATGAGGACGGGCCGCCGCCGCGCTCGTGGCGCGGGGGCGGCCCGTGGTCACGGGGGTCCCGTTGTTGCGGGTCCCTGTGGCGGCCGGGGGAGGTCAGTCCTCCGGGAGTTCGACCGGGGCGATCTCGTCGTAGACGTCGCCCGGGCCCGGGTTGGTGGCGTCCGTGGAGCCGCCGAGGTGGTGCATGACGCCCCAGACCGCGTTGAGGGCGGTCTGGACGGCGCCCTCGGCCCAGCCGGCCGTCCAGGAGATGTCGTCGCCCGCGAGGAAGATGCCGCGCTTGTCCTCGGGGAGGCGGTCCTGCATGAAGTGGGTGAACAGGCGCCGCTGGTAGCGGTAGTGACCCGGCAGGTTGGCCTTGAACGCGCCCATGAAGTAGGGCTCGTCCTCCCAGGAGACGGTGACCGGGTTGCCGATGATGTGGCGGCGGATGTCGACCTTCGGGTAGATCTCGCCGAGGGACTTCAGCATGACCTCCATCCGCTCGTTGGCGGACAGCGGCAGCCACTTGAGGCTGTCGTCGCACCACGTGTACGAGAGGCAGATGACGGCGGGCTTGTCCGGGCCGTTGTCCAGCAGGTAGGTGCCGCGGGTCATGCGGTCCGTGAGCGTCATCGACATGACGTCGCGGCCGGTCTCCTCGTCCTTGTCCAGCCAGAAGGGGCGGTCGACGGGGACGAAGAGCTTCGAGCTCTCCATGTAGTGGGTGCGCTCGATCGCCGTCCAGTGGTCGATCGGGAACAGCGTGTCGTCGCACGCGATCTTGGACAGCAGCATCCAGGACTGCGCGGTGAAGATCGCGGCGCGGTACGTGCGTATGTCGCCCGAGGAGTCGGTGACCGTGATGCGGTTGCCGGCCGTGCGGTGCAGGCGGGTGACGGCGGGGCGCGGGGTCCCGTCGTGCAGGGAGGACAGGGAGGTGCCCTGGGCCCAGTGGACGATCTTCTCGGGCTCGCGCTCCCACAGGCGCAGCGGCAGCTGCTGGGAGCCGCCCACGATGCCGCGGTGGTGGTCGTCGGCCTCGGTGTAGACGACGCGCAGGATCTCCAGGATGGAGTTCGGGAAGTCGGTGTCCCAGCCGCCCGTGCCGAAGCCGACCTGGCCGAAGATCTCGCGCTTGCGGAAGGACTTGAAGGCCTCCGACTTGCAGAGGAACCCGTAGAAGGTCTCGTCGTCGAGCTTCTCGACGAGCTTGGCCCAGATCTCGCGGATGCGCGGGACGTCCCGCTCGCGCATCGCGGTGTTCATGTCGGAGAAGTCGGCGCCCTCGTCGAGGCAGGCGTTCCACGCGTCGGCGACGTCGCGGTAGATCTGCGGGAGGTCGGCGATGGTCTCGGCGTAGTGCGTCTCGCCCTTGAGGTCGACGACCGTGGAGGGGGTGGCCTCGGCGAGCGGGTTCGGGAAGGGCTCGGTGACCAGGCCGACGAGGTCGATGTAGTGCTGCAGGGCCGTGGAGGAGGGCGGGAAGCGCATGGCGCCCATCTCGGCGGTGAGGCCCTCGGTCTCGGCGCCCTCGAAGCCGACGGTGCGCAGCCGGCCGCCGATCTGGTCGGCCTCGTAGACGACGGGCTTGAGGCCCATCTTCATGAGCTCGTAGGCCGAGATGATGCCGGACAGACCGCCGCCGATGACGGCGACCTCGGTGCCGAACTCGGTCGCCGGTATCTGGCCCAGGCCCGCCGGGTGGGCGAGGAAGTCGTCGTACGCGTAGGGGAAGTCCGGGCCGAACATGGTGATCGGCGGCTGTCCGTCGCCGTGCGGGACGGCGGTGGTGGGCACCGTGGACGTCATGGGGTACGACTCCTTGCGGGGGTGGGGCAGGGGGGAGGGCGGTGCGGGCGGGACTCAGACGAGGGAGGCGTAGAGCCCGGGGCGGCGGTCGCGCAGGTAGGGGTTGGTCGTGCGCGAGGCGCTGAGCAGCTCGGGGTCGGCCTCGCCGAACACCAGCTCCTCGCCGCGGCCGGCCCGGGTGCGGGTGACCCCGTCGGGGCTCGCCAGGCAGCTGAGTCCGACGAACTCGAACTCGCCTTCCGGGCCGGTGCGGTTGACGTACGCGATGTACATCTGGTTCTCGAAGGCCCGTACCGGCACGAGCTGTTCGGCGACGAACTGGAACGGGTGCATCTGCGCGGTCGGCACCAGGAGGAGGTCGGTGCCGGCGAGCGCGTGAGCCCGGACGTTCTCGGGGAACTCCACGTCGTAGCAGATCATGATGCCGATGCGGAGGCCGCCGAGGTCGGCCTGGACGACGGGGGTGTCGCCCGGGGTGAAGGCCTCCTGCTCGAAGCAGCCGAAGAGGTGCGTCTTGCGGTAGTTCGCCAGCGGTGCGCCGTCGGGTCCGATGAGCTGCGCCGAGTTGTGGACGGTGTCGCCCGAACGCTCGGGGTAGCCGTACAGGACGGCGATCCCGTGGCGGCGGGCGATGTTGCCGATGGCGTGGGCGGACTCGCCGTCGGCCGGTTCGGCGCGGTCGGCGATGTCCTGGGGGTCCAGGGCGTAGCCGGTGAGGAACATCTCCGAGGTCACGAGGAGCCCGGCCCCGCTCTGTGCGGCGCGCGCCGCGGCCTCGTCGAGCGCCTTGAGGTTCTCGGCGGTGTCGCCGAGAACTCCGGAGCTCTGGAGGAGGGCGGTGCGCAGCGGGGCCATGGATATCCTCTGTGGCAGGAGGGGTGGGGGTCGTAAAACGGTACGTTCGGGCGCTCGACCCGGACAAGCCGTGACCGTTGCGCTCGGAGCATCGATTCGTTGCGCGTTCTGCCGGGTGGGCGGCGATTCGTTGCGCGGGGCCCCGGGCCGGGCCTCCCCATGACCCCCGTACGACCCCGCCCCCGCCCTACGGGGCCGTGCGGAAGGCCGGGTGGGCCGCGAGGAACCGCAGGTCGTCCAGGATTCCGGGGGTGTGGTTGGAGACGACGCGGCCGCTCCAGGTGTCGACGAGGGCCGGGACGGTCAGCGTGCCCTCGAAGTGGTGGCCGGCGGCCTCGTAGGCGATGCGGAGGGCGGTGTGCGCGCCGGCGGTGTGCGCGTCCGCGCGGGGGCCGGGGTCCTCGGGCAGGAACGTCGCGGCGACCGAGCCCTCCAGGCCGAGCGCGGCCAGGGCCGCGGCCACCCGCAGGGACCGGGGACAGTCGGGGCCGAGGTAGAGGTGGTAGCGGTGGGGGACGGGCGAGAATCCGGCCCCGATGCGGCCGCGCAGCTCGGTGCGGGGCGATCCGGGGGCCGGGGCGGGCAGGGCGGGCGGTGCGGCAGGCGCTGCGGACACGGCGGTGGAGGACATGACGCTCCCTGGGCGGAAGAGGGCACGGCGGGCTGCCGGGTCGCGCGGTGCGCGCCCGGTCGTCTCCAGGGGTGCCCTTCGGGGCCGCCCCTGCGCAGTCAGCGGCCGAAGGCGCTGCAGACCCGCAGGAGGTCGATGTGGAGGCGTCGGGTCAGCCACCAGCGGCGGAGGGTCCGGTACCGGTCCTCCGCGTACGCCTCTCCGCCCGTGTCCACCCGCCCCGCCCCCGTCCCGTGCTCGCCGCCGCTTCGCGGCCGGCTCGCGGTGGTTAGGCTTCCCGCGGCGGGCGCGCTTCATGCGGCCGTCCTCCGCAGTCTCGTGGCGGCGCCCGGGGCCGTCAAGAAGGCGGTCACGGCCGGCTCGCCGCGCTCCCGGAAGGAACCCGTACGCATGTCCTCCCAGACCGGCGCCGTACCCGCCGACGAGGTGCTCGACAATCCGGTCTGGGCCGCGCTGACCGGGCCGCACCGCGCCTTCGCCGAGCACGGGCCGGCGGGTCTGGCGGCCCGCTACGCGCGGGACGCGAGCCCGTTCGCGGCCCTCTCCGACCCGGCGGACCCCCGCGCGTGGGCGGACCTGGCGGCGCTGGCCGGGCCGGACGAGGGGGTCTGGGTGACCGGGCTGCTGACCCCGCCGCCGGGCTGCTGACCCCGCCGCCGGGCTGGGAGACCGTGATGACCATTCCCGGTGTGCAGCTGGACGGCCGGGCGGTACGGGTCGAGACCGCGCCCGAGGCGGTCCCGCTGGGGCACGGTGACGTGCCCGAGATGCTGGAGCTGGTGGAGCTGACCCGGCCGGGCCCGTTCATGGACCGGACCGTCGATCTGGGCACGTACCTGGGGATCCGTCACGAGGGGCGGCTCGTCGCGATGGCCGGGGAGCGGATGCGGCCGACGGGGTGGTCGGAGATCAGCGCGGTGTGCACGCACCCGGAGTTCCGGGGCCGGGGCCTGGCGGCCCGGCTGGTCCGGGCGGTCGCCTCGGCGGTGCGCGAGCGCGGGGACGTCCCGTTCCTGCACGCGGCGGCGGAGAACACCGGGGCGGTGCGGCTGTACGAGTCGATGGGGTTCACGCTGCGGCGCCGGCCGGACTTCGTGGGGCTGCGCACACCGGCCGGGAAGGCCTGACCCGGGGCCTGTCGGCCACGGCGGGGTTTCGCGGGGCGTTGCGTGGTCAGACGCGTGGCAACCACAGAAAGGAACAGCCATGACCGACGTCTCGCGCCTGCCCGGCTCCGCGCACCATCACTGGCAGTGGCAACTGCGCGCCGCCTGCCGGGATCTGGGGCCCGGCCGCTTCTACCATCCCGCCGGGGAGCGGGGTGAGGACCGGGAGGAGCGGGACGCCGCCGCGAAGCGGGTCTGCGCGGTGTGCCCGGTCAGGGCGGCATGCCTGGAGCACGCGATGCGTACCCGTGAGCCGTACGGCGTCTGGGGCGGCCTGACGGAGGAGGAGCGCCGCGCCCGCGCCGGCCGGTCGCCCGTGTCGGCGGGCCGCTGATCCCTCTCGGCCGGGCGCGTCGGCCGGACCGTGAGGCCCGGCCGTAATGGCCAGTGGGGCGGCGGGCCTGCTGGGACGGCCGGGCCCCCTGGTGACGTCGCCGGGTTCCCCCTTCAGGCCGTGTCGGCCTCGCGGTGCATGCCGTGGCACAGCGCCCAGATGATGAAGATGTTGACGGCTACCAGCGTCATCGCCCAGAAGGGGTAGTACGGGATCGAGAGGAAGTTGGCGAGGGCGCCCAGACCGGCGGCCACCACGCCGAAGTACCGCGCCCACAGGGCTCCGCCGAGCACGGCGCACCCGGCGAGGACGATGACGATCCCCACGATGAGGTGGATCCAGCCCCAGCCGGTGAGGTCGAACTCGAAGACGTAGTGGCGGGTGCTGAGGAAGATGTCGTCCTTGGCGATGGCCGCGATGCCCTCGAAGGCCGCCATCGCGCCGCCGAAGATCATCAGTGCTGCGGCGAAGGCGGTGGAACCGGAGACCGGAGCGCGCCAGGGATCGGGCCCGGACGCTTTGGAGCGGGTGGTGTCACTGGCCATGGAGGCCTCCTCGGGCGATGTGCCCGTCCGGCCGGTCGACCTTGCCGGACCGGCGCGTGATCCCCCGTCCCAGCGTGGCACGGGGGCATCGCGTCGGCATTCCGACCGGCCTTCGCACCGCGCGGGGCGTTACGCCGGGGCGCCCGAGGTGAAGCGGCGCAGGAGCGGGGAGAGGACCAGGACCGACTTCGTGCGCTCCACGAACGGCTCGCCGGCGATGCGCTCCAGTACGCGCTCGAAGTGCCTCATGTCGGAGGCGAAGATCTGGACGAGGGCGTCCGCGTCGCCGGTGACGGTCGACGCGGACACCACCTCGGGGTACCGCTCCAGGCCTCGCCGGATGTCGTCCGGCGAGGTGTTGTGGCGGCAGTAGATCTCGATGAAGCCCTCGGTCTCCCAGCCCATGGCGGCGGGGTCGACGCGGACGGTGAAGCCGGTGATGGCTCCCTCCGCGCGCAGCCGGTCCACGCGCCGCTTCACGGCGGGGGCGGAGAGTCCGACCTCGGAGCCGATGTCCGCGTAGGAGCGGCGGGCGTCCTCGGCGAGGGCGTGCACGATGCGTTCGTCGAGATCGTTCAGTCGCACTGCGGGTGGATCACTTCTCTGCTGTGGCCACTTCTGCTTCGGTGGCGAGGCGGGACCGGCGGATGCCGTACAGGAAGTACACCACGAGGCCGACGGCCATCCAGCCACCGAAGACCATCCAGGTGGCGCTGTCGAGCTCGAACATCATGTAGGCGCAGGCGACGGCGCCCAGGATCGGGGTGACGGGGAAGAGCGCCACCTTGAACGTGCGCGGCATGTCCGGGCGGGTCCGGCGCAGGATGATGACGGCGACGTTGACCAGGCCGAAGGCGAAGAGGGTGCCGATGCTGGTGGCGTCGGCGAGCTTGCCCAGCGGGATGAAGGCCGCGAGGGCACCGCAGAACAGGGAGACGATCACCACGTTGGCGCGGGGGGCGCCGGTCTTCTCGTCGACCTTGGCGAAGACCTTGGGGACGAGGCCGTCGCGGGACATCGCGAAGAGGATGCGGGTCTGGCCGTAGAGGACGGCGAAGACGACGGAGAAGATCGCGACGATGGCGCCGGCGGCGAGGACGACGCCCCAGACGCTGGTGCCGGTGACGTCGGTCATGATCTGGGCGAGCGCGGCCTCGGTGCCCTCGAAGTCCTGCCAGGGCATGGCGCCGACGGCGACGAAGGCGACGAGGACGTAGAGGACGGTGACGATGGCCAGCGACAGCATGATCGCGCGCGGCAGGTCCTTCTTCGGGTTCTTGGCCTCCTCACCGGCGGTGGAGGCGGCGTCGAAGCCGATGTAGGAGAAGAAGAGGGTGGAGGCGGCGGCGCTGATGCCGGTGACGCCCAGCGGGGCCAGCGGGGTGTAGTTGCCGGCCTTGATGCCCATGACGCCGATGCCGATGAAGAGCAGCAGGGTGACGATCTTGACGCCGACCATGATCGAGTTGACCGTGGCGCTCTCCTTGGCGCCTCGCATCAGGAAGACCATGGAGAGCAGGACGACGACCAGCGCCGGCAGGTTGATGAACCCGCCCTCGCCCAGGGGCGCGGAGACGGATTCGGGGATGGTGACCCCGATGGTCCCGTCGAGGAACTCGTTGAGGTACTGGCCCCAGCCGACGGCGACGGCCGCGACGGAGACGGCGTACTCCAGGACCAGGCACCAGCCGCAGATCCAGGCGATGAGCTCACCCATGGTGGCGTAGGCGTACGAGTACGAGGAGCCGGAGACCGGCACCGATCCGGCCAGCTCGGCGTAGGAGAGGGCCGAGAACAGGGCGGTCAGGCCCGCGAGGATGAAGGAGATCGTCACGGCGGGGCCGGCCTTGGGGGCGGCGGTGCCGAGGACGACGAAGATGCCGGTGCCCAGGGTGGCACCGATGCTGATCATAGTCAGCTGCCACATGGTGAGCGAGCGGCGCAGCGTGCCGCCCTCGCCCTGCCCGCCCTCGGAGACGAGCCGCTCGACCGGCTTGCGCCGCATCAGCGGGTTCACGGTCCTGCGGGGCTCGGTCGTGGCGGGGGGCGCCTGGCCGGTGTCGAGCACTCGGGAACTCCTTCTCACTGCGGATGGGGACTGTCGGCGTCGACCGCAGCGGTTCCGGAGCAGGGATCAGGCAGAGCTCTGCCTGGGCATGCGGACCGCCGAGCAGGCGGTCGCGCCACTCCACGTACAGGGGGTGAGCCTATGAGCTGAGCGATACCGCCCGTAATGCACCTTCCTTGCACATTGGCGAACGATCGTTGCGCGGATCCGTCCGGAATGGCCCTTTGTTGCGCGCGGACGATCGATCACTGCGCAAGACGCCCGAACCCCCTTTCTTGACACTTCGTCAGATCTGCCGCAGCGTGCCGCCATGGATCCGGACGTGCTCTACGAGATCGACCTGCCCGAGCCCTGGGCCGGGTCCCACCCGCACGGCCAGCGGGCCGCCGAGCAGCGCGCCTGCCGGGAGGCCGTCGAGCGGATCAGGCTCGCCGACCGCACGCCGGCGGCGGCCCGCTGCTCTTCGTCGCCTCCGTCTCCGGGCTCACCGGGGCCCCGCTGCACGCCGCGTACGGGGCCGCCGAGGCCGGCCTGATGGCATTGGTCCGCTCGGCGGCGGTGGAACCGGGCCCGCGCGGGGTACGGGTGAACGCGGTGGCGCCGGGCGTGGTGTGGACCCCGCGGGGCGCCGCCCTGCTGGGCGCCGAGGGCCGGCGGCGCAACGCGGAGAACGCCCCGCTGGGCCGGGTGGCCGAGACCTCGGACATCGCGGCCGCCCTGTACTTCCTGGCCTCGCCGCTGTCCTCGTACGTGACGGGCCGGACGCTCGTGGTGGACGGCGGGGTCGGTGTGAAGTTCCGGTATCCGACGATCGGAGGCGAACAGTGAACGCGTACGGCGCCGGCGGCACCGACAGCCCCTTCGGCACCCACGGCCGGTGGCAGGACCCCCAGCCGTTCCTGCGCGGGGTCGCCTGGCTGGACAAGGGGCGACCGGTGCGCGCCGACCCGGCGGACACCATGCGGCTGCCCTGGGACACCGGGGAACGGGCCACCCTGCCCATCGGGGTCCGGCTGGAGTTCACCACGCAGACCGCGACCGCGGTCGAGATCCGCTACCGGGCGACGGTGCCCGGCCCCACCGACTCACTGCGCGACCTCTCGCACCTGTTCTCCCTC
The DNA here is from genome assembly GCF_055585365.1 of Streptomyces sp. NPDC053432. Lineage (NCBI taxonomy): Bacteria > Bacillati > Actinomycetota > Actinomycetes > Kitasatosporales > Streptomycetaceae > Streptomyces > Streptomyces sp. NPDC053432. The sequence continues at coordinate 130,576 of NZ_JBVJKF010000021.1, read as the reverse complement.
TGGGACCGGCACGGTGTGGTGACCGAGGTGTTCACCGAGCCCGCCGCCGAGTCCGTCGTACGCATCGAGCTGGGCGGCGGCCACGGCCCGTTCACCATCCACCCGCCCGAGGCGCAGTCGCCGCTCGTCCTCGGCCTGCGCGGGCTGGGCGGCGACCTCGCCCCTGCGCCGCCCGCGCCGCGCTGGGTGGTGCACGGCGACTCCATCACCGAGGGCTGGTGGTCGACCCGCCCCGCGCACGGCTGGCCCGCGGTCACCGGACGGACGCTGGGCTGGGACACCGTCAACCTCGGCTACGCGGGCGCCGCGCGCGGCGAACTCGCCACCGCCGAACAGCTCGCGGGCCTGCCCGCCGACGTCCTGACCCTCGCCTTCGGAACCAACTGCTGGTCGCGGGTGCCGTTTTCGGCGCCGCTGCTGTACGAGACCACGCGCGCGTTCCTCGAACTGGTCCGCCAGGGCCACCCCCGGACCCCGCTGCTGCTGGTCTCCCCCGTCCTGCGGCCCGACGCCGAGCGCACCCCGAACCGGCTGGGCGCCACCCTGGGCGCGCTGCGCGACGCGATGGAGCGCGCCGCGCGCGACCGGATCGCCGCCGGGGACGAACGGCTGGCCGTGCTCCGGGGGCGGGACGTGCTCGGCCCCGAGCACCTGGAGGACGGTCTGCACCCCAACGACGCCGGACACCGGGTCCTCGGCCTCGCTGTGGTCACGGCTCTGCGGCGGGCCGGGTTCGCCGAGGAGTAGGTGAAACAGCCCACACCGGCGCCGGTGAACGGTTCGCCGCCTCCGGGGCGTGTCCTGTGCACAGTTGCCGCCGCTCCGGAAGGACGCGGGCGGCGGACACGACGGACATGATGTGGGAGAGATCAAGATGGGCATCAAGCGCGGAACCACCCTGGCCGCGGCCGTGATCGCCGTCGCCCTCGCGGCGACGGCCTGCGGCCCGAACGACGACAAGGCCGCGGACTACGTCAAGCCGGCCGGCGCCGCCGACTACCAGGCTCCCGCCGCGGGCGGCGCAGCGGCCGCCGCCCCGGGCGGGCAGCTGGCCCTCGGCGACAACGCGCAGCTCGGTCCGGTGCTGACCGACGGCTCCGGCCGGACCCTCTACCGCTTCGACAAGGACACCGCCAAGCCGCCGAAGTCGAACTGCGACGGGGACTGCGCGAAGACCTGGCCGGTGGTCGCGGCGGGCGACGTCACCGCGGCCGCGGGAATGGACCCGGCGCTGCTGGGCGAGGTCGTGCGCAGCGACGGCACGAAGCAGCTGACGGTGGCCGGCTGGCCCGCGTACCGGTTCAACAAGGACGCCAAGGCGGGCGATGTGAACGGCCAGGGCGTCGGCGGGGTGTGGTTCGCCTTCGGCCCGGACGGCAAGAAGGCCGCGAAGGCGGCGCCCGGAGCGGGTGCTCCGGCCGAGGCGGGCGCCGGCGCGGGGGCCGGCGCGGGCGCGGGGCTGTCGGTGGCGAAGGACCCGAAGCTGGGCGACCACATCGTCGACGGCAAGGGCATGACCGTCTACCGCTTCAAGCCGGACACCGCGTGGCCGATGGAGTCCAAGTGCACCGGCGACTGCGTGGCGAAGTGGCCGGTGGTCCCGCCGGTCGACAAGGCGTACGCCAAGGGCATCACCGAGCGGAACTACCTGGTGCTGGACCGGCCGGACGGCAAGAAGCAGCAGACCGTCGACTGCTGGCCCGTCTACACCTTCACCGGTGACAAGAAGCCCGGCGACATCAACGGCCAGGGCGTCGGCGGCACCTGGTACGCCGTCTCCCCCGACGGCAAGCTCATCACCGTCCAGTAGGACCCTGCCCGCTCCCCCGAACCGCGCGGCCCTCCGCCCCCGCCTCCCCCCAGGGGCGGGGGCCGCGCACCGTTCCGCCCCGGCGGGCCTCTCTCTACACTCGGCCGCATGCTGCGCGTACTGGCCGTCGACGACGAGAAGCCGCTCCTGGAGGAGCTCCTCTACCTGCTGCGCTCCGATCCCCGGGTGCGCAGCGCGGAGGGCGCCTCGGACGCCACCGAGGCCCTGCGCCGGATCACGCGGGCGCTGGAGGCCGGGCCCGACGGTGCCGACGGCATCGACGTGGTGTTCCTCGACATCCACATGGCCGGGCTGACGGGGCTGGACATCGCGCGGCTGCTGGCCGGGTTCGCGCGGCCGCCGCTGATCGTCTTCGTCACGGCGCACGAGGGGTTCGCCGTACAGGCCTTCGACCTCAAGGCCGTGGACTACGTGCTGAAGCCCGTACGCCCGGAGCGCCTGGCCGAGGCGGTCCGGCGGGCCTGCGCCCAGCTGGGCCGGGACCGGCCCGCCGCGTCGGGTCCGCAGGCCGCGGAGCCGCTGCCGGCGGTGCCGCTGCAGCGCCCGTCGGTGCCGGAGCCCGCCGCGTCCGCTCCCTCCGAGCGCGGCGCGGACCAGATCGCCGTCGAGCTGGGCGGGGTCACCCGTTTCGTGGCCATCGCCGACATCGCCCACGTCGAGGCCCAGGGCGACTACGCCCGCCTGCACACCGACGAGGGCAGCCACCTCGTCCGGATCCCGCTGTCCACGCTGGAGGAACGCTGGGCGGCGCGTGGATTCGTCCGCATCCACCGCCGCCACCTGGTGGCGCTGGCCCGCATCGACGAGCTGCGGCTGGACGCGGGCGCCACGAGCGTCCGGGTGGGCTCGGCGGAGCTCCAGGTCAGCCGCAGGCACGCGCGGCAGCTCCGGGATCTGTTGATGCGTCAGGCCACGGGCTGACCGCCGGTTCCCGCGGCCGTCCGGTCCCGCGGGCCGTCCGACCGTCCGGCGGCCCGCACCCGCCGTTCGTCGCACGGCGAGTGGCGTACGGCGATCGGGAGAGGTGAACGGCCCGCCGGTGGCATACGGGCTGCGTATCGTGCATATTCCGGCGCGGGACGCGGGAGGCGCGAGATGTCCGACACGCAGGCGCTGCTCGACGCGCTGACCGGACTGTCCCCCACCCGGCCCGCCGGACCCGCCGAGGCCGAGACCCTGCTGGCCGGGCTGCGCAGTGCGGCCGCCCGCTGGGCCGACGTCCTGTACGAGGCCCGCGAGGGCGTGCGCGAGCAGGTGCCGCCGCGCGCGGAGGCGGCGCTGACGCTGGCGTTCCGGCGGGCGGAGGAGTCGTACGTCGAGCTGGAGATCGCCCTCCGCGACTGCGCGGACCACCACGACCCGGCCGTCTGACGGTTCCTCGCCGCTGCGCGGGGCCGTCCCCTACCTCGTCTGGGGCCCCTCTTCCACCGTTCCCCGGGGCACGCCGGCGGGGCTGGACTTTCCAGCCCCGCCGGCGTTTGAGGCGCGGGGTCCGGGGCAGAGCCCCGGTTTCGGGAAGGGGCGGGGTGGGGGGTGGCCCCGCGCAGCGGCTCCCCCCGCAGGCAGCGGGCCGGATCAGGCCTGTCGTGCGCTCGATGGCCGCGCATAGACTCCGGTCACCCCTCCCCGGCCGAAGGAACTCCGCCCGTGAACCAGACGTACGCGCTGACCGCGGTCACCGTCGTCGTCCTGGTCACGGTCCTGCTCGGGGCGGTCGGGCTGCGGATATCGCGGACCACCTCCGACTTCTACGTGGCGTCCCGCACCGTCGGCCCCCGCCTGAACGCCGCGGCCATCAGCGGGGAGTACCTCTCCGCGGCGTCGTTCCTCGGGGTGGCCGGGCTGGTGCTGCTGCAGGGGCCCGAGATGCTCTGGTACCCGGTCGGCTACACGGCCGGGTACGTCGTCCTGCTGGCGCTCGTCGCGGCACCCCTGCGCCGCTCGGGGGCCTACACGCTGCCCGACTTCGCCGAGGACCGGCTGGAGTCGCAGACGGTGCGCCGGACCGCCGTGCTCCTCGTCGTCGGGGTCGGCTGGCTGTACCTGCTGCCGCAGTTGCAGGGCGCGGGGCTGACCCTGGAGATCCTGACCGGCGCCCCGCACTGGGCCGGCGGCCTGGTCGTCGCCTTCGTGGTGACCGCGGCGGTCGCGGCGGGCGGGATGCGCAGCATCACCTTCGTGCAGGCCTTCCAGTACTGGCTCAAGCTCACGGCCCTGCTGGTCCCGGCCTTCTTCCTGGTCGCCGCGTGGGCCGGGGACGGGGCGCCGCGCGTCTCCTTCGACGCCCCGGCCGTGTTCCGCGAGCACACCGCCGTCACCCTCGCCGAGGACGTCCGGCTCTCCCTGGAGGCGCCGCTCACCGTGTCGGTGACCGGTCAGGTGGACGGCCGTGCGTACGACGGGGAGCCGGTGGCGCTGGACGCCGGTCCGCATGCCGTACGGGCCCACGCGCGCCTGGAGTTCGCCCCGGACACGCCCGTGCCCGACACCCGGGCCGAGGCCGGCATGGGCGTGTCCAGCTGGTCGCAGCCGCTGTCCGGGGACCACGAGGGGTACCGGCTGTACGCGACGTACGGGCTGATCCTGGCGACCTTCCTCGGCACGATGGGCCTCCCGCACGTGGCGGTGCGTTTCTACACGAGCCCCAACGGGCGGGCCGCGCGCCGCACCACGCTGGTGGTGCTCGGGCTGGTCGGGGTCTTCTACCTGCTGCCTCCGGTGTACGGGGCGCTGGGCCGGATCTACGCCCCCGAGCTGGCCCTGACCGGTGACGCGGACGCGGTCGTGCTGGTGCTCCCGGAGCGGATGCTGGGCGGGCTCCTCGGGGACCTGCTGGGGGCGCTGCTGGCCGGGGGCGCCTTCGCGGCGTTCCTGTCGACGGCTTCGGGGCTGACCATGGCGGTGGCGGGGGTGCTGCACCAGGACCTGCTGCCGTCGCGCGGGGTGCGCAGCTTCCGTGTCGCGGTGCTCGTGGCGATCCTGGTGCCGCTGGCCGGCAGCGTGGCGGCCCGGGACGTGCCGGTCGCGGACGCGGTCGGGCTGGCCTTCGCGGTGTCGGCGTCCTCCTTCTGCCCGCTGCTGGTGCTCGGCATCTGGTGGCGCGGTCTGACCCCGCCGGGTGCGGTGGCGGGGCTGGTCACCGGGGGCGGGGCGGCGCTGAGCGCGGTGCTGGCGACACGGGCCGGGCTGGCCCCGCTCGGCTGGACGCACGCGCTGCTGGCCTGGCCGGCGGTGTGGTCGGTGCCGCTCGGGTTCCTCACGATGGTGGCGGTGTCGCTGGCCACCCGTTCGCGGATCCCGGCCGGGACGGCGGCCACGCTGGCCCGGCTGCACCTGCCCGAGAACGTGGCCGTGGACCGGGCGGGGGGTGCCCGGTGACCGCGGCGGCGCTCGCCGTCCTCGCGCCGGCCGGCGCGGCGCTGCTGCTGGGCGCGGGCTGGGCGGCGGGGCGCCGGCAGGCCCTGCGGGGGGAGCGCGCGGCGGGGCCGGACCTCGGCACGCCGGTGGAGCGGGCCACGTTCCACACCCTGCACACGGCGTCGCTGGCCGCTCCCCCGCTGCGGGCGGGGCTGACGCAGGACGCCGCCCGCAAGGCCGCCAAGCGGCTGCGTTCCCTGCTGGGCACGGAGGCGCTGTGCCTGACCGACCGGGAGTCGGTGCTGGCCTGGGACGGCCCGGGCGCCGACCACCACCAGCGGCGCGCGATGGCCCGGGTGGCGGTGTTGCTGGAGTCGGGGCGCAGCCAGAGCGTGCGGACGGAGTGCCAGCGGCCCGGCTGTCCGCTGAAGTGGGCGGTGGTTGCCCCGCTGACGGGCGAGGACGGGATGCTGGGCGCGCTGGTGGCCTACGGTTCGCGGGAGTCGGCGGTGCTGGTGCGGGCGGCCACGGAGGTCGCGCGGTGGGTGTCCGTACAGCTGGAGCTGTCCGAGCTGGACCGGTCGCGGACCCGGTTGATGGAGGCGGAGATCAAGGCGCTGCGCGCGCAGATCTCCCCGCACTTCATCTTCAATTCCCTGGCCGCGATCGCGTCGTTCGTGCGGACGGATCCGGAGCGGGCCCGTGATCTGCTGCTGGAGTTCGCGGACTTCACCCGCTACTCCTTCCGGCGGCACGGCGACTTCACCACCCTGGCCGACGAACTGCGCTCGGTCGAGCAGTACTTGGCGCTGGCCGGAGCCCGGTTCGGGGAACGGCTGAAGGTGACCTTGCAGGTGGCTCCGGAGGTGCTGCCGGTGGCGCTGCCGTTCCTGTGCCTGCAGCCGCTGGTGGAGAACGCCGTCAAGCACGGGGTGGAGGACTCCACGCAGGAGTGCCGGATCACGATCACGGCGCGGGACGCGGGCCCGGACGCGGTGATCACCGTGGAGGACAACGGCATCGGGATGGATCCGGCCCGGCTGCGCCGGATCCTGGCCGGGGAGCGGGCCGGTTCCTCCTCGGGGATCGGGCTGACCAATGTCGACGAGCGGATCCGGCAGGTGTACGGGGACGCGTACGGTCCGGTGATGGAGACGGGACTCGGCGCGGGCATGAAGGTGACCCTGCGGATCCCCAAGTTCCGGGCGGGCGTGCACAGTTCACCGACGGAGCCGCAGCCGCCCCGGCCCTGAGGCGGCATTCTGCGACCGGCCCGTTCCGTGCCATGCTGTGACCGGCGCGAATGACCGGAGGGATCGCCGACGTGACGGTCGGGCGAGAGCAGCTTCGTCGTGGGTTACGGGAATGGTTGCGCGCGGGTGCGGTGGGCGGCGGCGCCGACGGCGCCCTGCTGGTCGTGGAGGGCGAGCCCGGTTCCGGCCGGACGGCCCTGGTGCGGGCGGCGCTGGCCGACGCGGCGGCCCTGGGCTTCCGCGTGCGGTACGCGGCGGCCGGCGCGCTCGCGCTGGGGCTGCCGCTGCACGGGGCCCTGGACTGCCTGCATCCCCGCGGCCCCGGCCGGGCGCCGGTGGTCGACCTCCTGCGGGAGGCCGGGGAGTCGGCGCGGCCGGGCGGAGCACTGCTCGCCGCGATGGACCTGCTGACCGCGGGGGTCGAGCTCTGGTGCGCCGAGCGGCCGCTGCTGCTCGTACTGGACGACGCGCACTGGGCCGATCCGGCCACCCTGCTGCTGTGGCAGCGCCTCGCCGGACGGGCGGTGGCCGGGCGGCTGCCGCTGCGGCTGGCCGTGACCCGGCGGCCGCTGCCCCGTCCGCCCGAGCTGGATGCGCTGTGCGGGACGGTGGGCGGGCGGACGGTCCGGCTGGGCCCGCTGTCGGACGTGGAGGCGGCCGAGCTGGTGCGCGGGGTGCTGGGGGCGCCGCCGGGGCCCCGGCTGCGGGCGGCGGCGGCCGGGGCGGGCGGCAACCCCGCTCTCCTGCGCGAGCTGCTCGGCCACTGGTCCCGCGCCGGGGCCCTGGAGGTCACCCCCGAGCTGACCGAACTCGTGGTGGCGGAGGCGGAGTTGTCGGCCTCGCCCGGGACGGCGGCGCGGGCGCTGGCCCCGCTCTCCGGGCCGGCCCGGGCCGTGACGCGGCACGCGGCGCTGCTGGGACCGGCGTTCACGGCGCGCGAGCTGGCCCTCGTACGATCGCGGCCCGTACGGGAGCTGCTCGCGGAGCTGGAGGAGCCGGTGCTGGCCGGGCTGCTGGAGGACACCGGGGAACACCTGCGCTTCCGCCACCCGGCGCTGCGCGGGGCGCTGTACGACGAGACCCCGGGGGCCGTGCGGGCGGCCCTGCACCAGGACGCCGCCCGGGCCTTCGCGGAGGCCGGGCTGGACCCGGCGCGGACCGCAGGGCAGCTGCTGGGCGCCGGCCGCCTCACCGCGTGGGCGGTGCGCTGGCTGGCGGAGGCGGCGCCGGCGCTGATCGCCGGGGCTCCCGCGACGGCGGCCGAACTGCTGGAGCGGGCCATCGCGCAGGGCGACGCGCGGGAGGCCCGCACCCGGGACGCGCTGGAGGAACTCCTGGCGGACGCGGCGCTGATGCTGCGCCGGCCCGAGTCGGTGGAGCTGCTGGCCGCGCTGCGCGCCCGGGCCACGGACCCGGACCGGCGGGCATCGGTGGACTTCAGGCTGGTGTCCGCGCTGATGATCCAGGGGGACATGGCCCGCTCCCTGGAGGTGACCGAGCGGGCGCTGGCGGAGGAGTTCCCCTCGGCGGAGCTGCGGCTGCGGCTGGAGGCCTGCCGGGTACTGGCCCTGGCCGACCTGGGCCGCGCCGCCGAGGCGTACGCGCTGGCCGGGCCGGTGGTGCGGGCGGCACGGGCGCTGGGGGACCCGCTGTGCGGATCGGAGGCCCATCACGCCATGTCCTACGCCCTGTTCCACCTGGGCCGGGGCCGGGAATCGCTGCGCCACGTCGCCCGGGGCATCGCCTGCGCGCGGCGCGGACCGGAGGCGAACGACATGCGGCTGCTGCTCCTCGCGAACCAGGCGGAGGGCCACCTGCGGTTCGACGAGCCGGGCATCGTGGAGGCCGCGCTGCGGGAGGCCCGGGAGCTGGCGGCCCGGACCGGTTCGACGGGGCGCCTGGTGGTGACGCGGGCCCGGCTCGCCGAGTTCCACTACCGGCTGGGCGACTGGGACCGCACCCTCGCCGAGGTGGACCGGGCCCGTGCGATGCCCGTCTCGGACGGCTGGCTGCCGGTGGTGGTGCACGGGCTGCGGGCGCTGGTGCTGGGTCACCGCGACGAGCCCGCGGCGGCGGCCGCCGAGCTGGCGTCGCTGCCGGCCGACGCCTTCGGGACCCCGACGGCGCGCCGCTACGCCTCGCACGTGCTGCTGGCCCGGGCGCTGCTGGCGGAGCGGGAGGGCCGCCCGGGCGACGCGCTGCGGGCGCTGCTGCCGGCGCTGGAGGAGGGGGTGGAGGAGGCGGTGGCGTACGAGCGCCCCTGGGTGCTGTCGGAGATCGTCCGCCTCGCCCTGGAGAGCGGGGAGGCCGGTACGGCCCGGGCGGCGCTTGCGGCGTGCGAGCGGGCGGCCGGGGCGCTGGCGGAGTACCCGGGCCCGGCGCTGGCCCTGCTGCGCTGCCGGGGGCTGTTCGGGCAGGATCCGGAGCCCTTGGCGGAGGCGGTGGTCCGCGGTGAGCGGGCCGGGTGGCCGCTGCCGCCGGCCCACATCCTGGAGGACCTGGCGGTGGCCCGGGCCTGGCGGGGCGACCTGGCCGGCTCGCGGTCCGCGCTGACCCGTGCGGTGGAGGCGTACGAGGACCTGGGCGCGCGGTGGGACGTCGCCCGGGCCGACGCCCGGCTGCGGAGCCTGGGGGTGCGCCGGGGCAGCCGGTCGGCGAGGCGGCGGGCGTCGAACGGCTGGGAGGCGCTGACCCCGGCGGAGCTGAAGGTGGCCCTGCTGGTGGCGCAGGGCCGTTCGAACCCGGAGATCGCGAGTGCGCTGTTCCTCTCGCGCCGGACCGTGCAGACGCACGTCTCGCACATCCTGGCCAAGCTCCAGGTCCGCTCCCGGGCGGCGGTGGCGGCTCAGGCCGCGATGCGGGGGGCCGAGCCGCCGGGTCCGCCCGGGCCGTAGCCGGGCATGGCGGCCCGCAGGGCTCTGAGCGCGTAGTGGGTGCGGGACTTCACGGTCCCGGCGGGCACCCCGAGCGCCTCGGCGGCCTCGCCGACGGAGGCTCCCCGGAAGTAGATCTGGTGGAGCACGGCCCGGTGGTCCGGACTCAGTAATCGCAGGGCGTGGCGGACGTCGAGGACGGCGACGGCCTGCTCGGTGCGGTCGTCGGCGGCCGGGGAGTGCTCCAGGGCGTCCGGGCCGACCTCGGCGGGCCGCACCATGCGGGCCCGGCGGGCGTCGATGGCGATCCGCCGGGCGACGGTGTAGAGCCAGGGCCGCATGGACGCGTGGGTGCTCTCCAGGGCCTCGGGGTGGGTCCAGGCCCGGAAGAGGGTCTCCTGGAGCAGGTCCTCGGCGCGGTGCCGGTCCCCGAAGGTGAGGCCGAGGAGGAAGGTGTAGAGGGCCTTGCCGTGTTCGCTGTGCAGGCGGGCGAGGGCGTGCGCGTCGGTCCGTTCCACGGGGCTGTCCCTTCGGGTCGGGTCCCCCGAGCGTCCCGCGGCGCGCTCCGCGAGTTATCCGCCGCCGCACGTATCTGCCCCGGGGTGCGCCGAACGGTCCCCCGCCGAGGCCGAACGGTCGGCCGGCGGTCACCGCTGCGCGGAGCGGTCCCCGCCCCTCCCCCGGTTCCCTGGGGCTCCGCCCCGGACCGGGGGTCCGGGGGCCGGCCCCCGTCCGCGGCGCCGCGGGCGGCACATCCAGCCCCGCCGGCGCTTGAGGCGCGGGGTCCGGGGCGGAGCCCCGGCAGCGGCGCCGCGCCCGGATACGACCGTGGCCCCGGGCCGCCCCGGGAGGGGGCAGGCCGGGGCCACGGAAAACGGCGGGACTAGCTCCAGCTGGCGTGCAGCGGCTTGCCCTCGGCGTAGCCGGCGGCGGACTGGATGCCGACCACGGCCTTCTCCTCGAACTCCGCCAGGGAACCCGCACCGGCGTACGTGCACGAGGAGCGGACACCCGCGATGATCGAGTCGATCAGGTCCTCGACGCCCGGACGGGCCGGGTCCAGGAACATGCGCGAGGTGGAGATGCCCTCCTCGAACAGACCCTTGCGGGCGCGGTCGTAGGCCGACTCCTCGCTCGTGCGGTTCTGCACCGCACGCGCGGAGGCCATACCGAAGGACTCCTTGTACAGGCGGCCCTCGGCCGACTGCTGGAGGTCGCCCGGGGACTCGTACGTACCGGCGAACCAGGAGCCGATCATCACGTTCGAGGCGCCGGCGGCCAGCGCCATCGCCACGTCGCGCGGGTGACGGACGCCGCCGTCGGCCCACACGTGCTTGCCGAACTTCTTGGCCTCGGCCGCGCACTCCAGCACCGCGGAGAACTGCGGACGGCCCACGCCGGTCATCATGCGGGTGGTGCACATGGCGCCGGGGCCCACACCGACCTTGATGATGTCCGCGCCGGCCTCGATCAGGTCGCGCACGCCCTCGGCGGCGACGATGTTGCCCGCGACGATCGGGACCTGCGGGTCCAGCGCACGGACGGCCTTGATCGCGTTGATCATCGACTCCTGGTGGCCGTGGGCCGTGTCGATGACGAGCGTGTCCACACCCGCGTCGAGCAGCTGCTTGGCCTTCTGCACGAAGTCGCCGTTGATGCCGACGGCGGCCGCGATGCGCAGCTTGCCGTTGGCGTCCGTCGCCGGGGTGTAGAGGGTCGCGCGCAGGGCGCCCTTGCGGGTGAGGATGCCGACGAGCTTGCCGTCCTTGTCGACGGCCGGGGCCAGCTTGCGGTGGCCGGCGTCGAGCTGGTTGAAGGCCTCGCGGGGGTCGATGTCGGCGTCGATGAGCAGCAGCTCCTTCGACATGACCTCGGAGAGCTGGGTGAAGCGGTCGACGCCGCTCAGGTCGTGCTCGGTGACGACGCCGACCGGGCGGCCCTCGCCGTCCACGACGACGCCGGCGCCGTGGGCGCGCTTGGGCAGCAGGGACAGCGCGTCGGCGACGGTCTGGGTGGGCGCCAGGGTGATCGGGGTGTCGAGCACGAGGTGACGGGTCTTGACCCAGGAGATGACGTCGGTGACGACCTCGATCGGGATGTCCTGCGGGATGACGACGATGCCGCCGCGGCGCGCGACCGTCTCGGCCATCCGGCGGCCCGCGATGGCGGTCATGTTCGCCACGACCAGCGGAATGGTGGTGCCGGTGCCGTCGGGCGAGGAGAGGTCCACGCCCTGGCGGGAGCCCACCGCGGAGCGGCTCGGCACCATGAACACATCGTCGTACGTCAGGTCGTACGGCGGCTTCGAGTCATTGAGGAAACGCACGTGCTGAACATCCCAGTCGATCGGAGGTGCCCCGACCCTGTCAGCCGGGGAAACGCACGTACTTCATTCTCCCATGGCCCGGCGTTTATGCCGCCCGGGTCGATCGTCCAGGACATTCCGGGCCGGGTGGTTCTTTCCTACGGGACCTTCGTCCTGCGGTGGACCGGACCGGTGCGCCGGGCCAGTGGGCGTACGGATCCGCCGTGCCGGACGGCGGTGAGTTCGGCGGCGATCGCCAGGGCCGTCTCCTCGGGCGTGGCGCCGCCCAGGTCGAGGCCGATGGGTGAGCGCAGCCTGGCCAGTGCCCGGTCGGGCACGCCTTCCTCGCGCAGCCGCCGGGTCCGCTCGGTGTGGGTGCGCCGTGACCCCATGGCTCCCACGTAGGCGAGGGGCAGCCGCAGGGCCAGTTCCAGCAGCGGTACGTCGAATTTGGCGTCGTGCGTCAGGACGCAGACGGCGGTACGGGCGTCCAGCCGTCCGGCGTCCCACTCCGCGGCCAGGTGGCGGTGCGGCCAGTCGACGACGACCTCGTCGGCGTCGGGGAAGCGGGCGGGGGTCGCGAAGACGGGCCGGGCGTCGCACACGGTGACCCGGTGGCCGAGGAAGGCACCGATCCGGGCGAGGGCCGCGGCGAAGTCGATGGCCCCGTAGACGAGGAGCCGGGGCGGTTCGGCGGCCGACTCGACGAGCAGGGTCAGCGGCTCCCCGCACAGCCCGCCGGCCGTGCCGAGCTCGGCGGTGCCGGTGCGTCCGGCGGCCAGCAGTCCCCGGACCCGCAGGGCGGCGGCCCGGTCCAGGGCGGGACCGGCGCCGAGCCCGCCCTCGTAGGAGCCGTCGGGGTGGACGGCGAGTGCCCCGCCGAGCTGGGCCGGTGGGCCGGAGACGACGCGGGCGAGGGCCGCTCGGGCGCCGCCCGCGGTGGCGTCGAGCACGCGGTGGAGGACGGGCCGGACGGGGTCGGCCCCGCGGACCGGGGTGATCAGGACGTCGAGCACTCCCCCGCAGGTCAGGCCGACGGCGAAGGCGTCGTCGTCGCTGTAGCCGAAGCGGTGCAGGCCGCCTTCGCCGGAGGCGATGGCGTCGAGGCAGAGCTCGTGGACGGCGGATTCGACGCAGCCTCCGGAGAGGGAGCCGAGGGCGGTGCCGCTGTCGTCGACGGCGAGCGAGGCGCCGGGGCCGCGGGGGGCGCTCCCGGTGACGGAGACGACGGTGGCGAGGGCGAATTCCCGCTGCGCGGCGTACCACGCGCGTAGCTCGTCGGCGATGTCGAGCATCAGCGGATGTATTCGCGGCGGGCGGTCTGGCCGGGTGTGTACGCGCGTGCGGGCAGTGCGGGTGGGGGCCCGGGCCTGATGGCGGGGGGCCGGGCCGCGACCGGCGCGGGTGCCCGTCCGGCGGCGGGCCTGGGGACGGCGGGGCGGGGGGCGGGTTCCGGGCCCCTCGCGGCGAGGAGTCTCGCGGCGTGGGCGACGCTGGCGAGGGTGGCGTGGTGGTGCCATCCGCGGAAGGAGCGGCCTTCGAAGTCGCGGATGCCCACGGCCTCGCAGGTCTCCGTGAAGTCGAGGGAGACGCGGTCGGTGAGTTTGGCGAGGAGGAAGAGCTGGGCGAGCGGCCGGTCGCCGATGTTGGTGATCCAGAACTCGGTGGGCAGCAGGGCGGCTTCGCTCCAGGCTCCGACGAGCAGCAGCGGGGCCGTCGGGGCGGGCAGGGGGCGGTCCTCGGCGGGGGCGGCGAGGATGGAGGCGGAGGTGAGCAGGGTGACCGCCCCCTCGGCGCGGCCGTGCCGGGTCCATTCGACGACGCGGCGCTGGGAGCGCAGGGAGTCGATGAGTTCGCGGGCGGGTGCGGTGTGCGGTCCGGGTTTGTGCCGGCCCGCACCGCCGAAGGAGACGGGGAGCGAGCCGTCGACCTTGAAGACGAAGGGGATGTCCTGGAGGACGAAGGACTCGATGCTCTGCGGCAGGTCGGAGTTGGCGACCTCCATCACCACGGGCCGGCGCTGGAGCTGCCAGGTGGCGGCCATCCGCTGGACGGCGTGCACGGCGTCCTGGGCGGGGGTGAGGGAGCGGGCGGTGTCGGGGATGCCGGCGCGGCGGCGCAGGAGTTCGGTCGTCCAGGGCCCGGGGAGGGTGAGGGTCCATTCGACCGGGTAGCTGGCCTCGCTGGAGGCCAGCCAGATGCCGCTGGCCTGCTGACAGTTGGCGGTGCGGCCCAGCTGCGGGACGAACTGCCGGCCGACGCCGACCGAGCGGTCGCCCGCCTTCTCGATGACCATGGGCTGGAGCACCCAGGCGAGGGGGCGCTGGGCCGTGCGTTCGAGGTGCTGGGCGAGGGAGCGGCGGACCGGGGTCCAGTCCCACGGGGACTTGCTGATGAACTGCTGGAGGCTCTGCTCGACGGAACTGGCCCCTGTTCCGGCGATGTTACGGATTGTTTTCTTCCCGCTGGTCCGCACAAGGCCGTTCAGATAAACGCGGGCCCAGTTTCGCTGGTCCCGCCGGGGTAAGGACTCGAAGAGCTGAGAGATCAGTACGTCGATCAATTCGGAGACTTCCGTCGTGGATTCCTCCGGCAGGACTACGCGAGCCATCTGCGCCTCCCCCGCGACCAGCTAGATCCAATACCCTACTTGACCGTGGAGAACGGCCGTAGGCCCCTGCGGCTACTTCCTGAGGTCGCTGGCAGTTTCGAGCCGCTCTTCCTCTACCACGAGAGGGATGGGGATCTGGTTCGCCGCATAGTAGAGCGCGATCAGGAAGTGGGCGACGAGTGTGAGCGGCGCCGAGAAGAAGGCCAGGACCACGGTGAGCGGGTAGGCGATGGCACCGAGGCCGAATCGCACCCGGGTTGCGCGTGCGCCGTCCTTGTCCACGTGGTCGTGGAAGAGGTGGCCGACGCGGGTGACGTACCACCAGAAGAGCAGGAACGCCAGGGCGTAGGCCACGGTGACGGCGCTGTACAGCACCGCTGCGGCGCTGGCGGACCCGCCGTCGTCCATGAGGTGCTCGGCGAGGACGTTGGTGGTGTACGGGATCACCGACACCACCATCAGCACCAGGAGGTTCAGGAAGAGCAGGGGCCGGTCGACCCGTTTGAGGTGACTGAAGATGGTGTGGTGGTTCACCCACATCACGCCGATGATGAGGAAACTCACGACATAGGCGGCGTAATGCGGCCACTGTTCCCGCACACCGTGCCAGAACCCCGACCAACCCTTTTCTTCCGGAGCCTCCAACTCCAGGACGAGGATCGTGATGATGATGGCGAATACACCGTCACTGAAAGCCTCGACCCGCCCGGTTTCGCGTTCCATGACCTCCCCATTTCCGCTCCGTGCATATATCTACGTCGCCGACGCATACGGGGAGGGCGCGCACATCCCCGCCCTCCCCGCACACGCTACCCACATTTCGCAGTTCAGCCGCCGAACCCGGCTGTCTGCCGCCAGATTCGGCCATCGCGGACCACAAGTGTCCCGAACGCGTGCTCCGGTTCACCGTTGAGGTTCATGATCGCCCGGTAGAAGATGGTGTCTTCGGTCTCGATGTAGTCCTGGAGTTCGACGAGGGTGGGCTTCACCGTGAGATAGCCGGTGAAGGTCTCGCGAACCGCTTCGATGCCGACCGAGACCCCCTCGAAGCGCAGCAGCACGGCGTCGTCGGTGTAGTTCTTCATCACCGCCTCGATGTCGAGGGCGGCCAGGGCCTCCATCTGGCGGACGAACACCGGGTGCAGCTTGGAGATGTCGTACTTGGCCATGTCGACTCCATTCCTTCAACGGGTGGTGGGACGGGTGGCGGCGGGTGGTGCGTCTGCGGGGCCGTCGGCGGCCGGGGCGCAGGCCTGGGCGCTGCCGGCGAAGGGCAGCCGGACGACCATCCGGGTCTCGCCGGGGCGCGAGCGGGCCGTGAGGGAGCCGTGGTGGCGCTGGGTCACGATGCGGTAGCTGAGGTGGAGACCCAGGCCGGTGCCCTTGCCCACGTCCTTGGTGGTGTAGAAGGGCTCGAAGATCCTCGGCAGGGATTCCTCGGGGATGCCGCTGCCGGTGTCGGCCACCTCCACGACCATGCACACGCCTTCGGCCCGGGCACGCAGGGTGAGGACCCCGGAACCTTCCATGGCCTCGGCGGCGTTGGCGACCAGGTTGGTCCACACCTGGTTCAACTCGCTGGGATAGCCCGTCAGTTCGGGCAGACCGTCTTCGTACTCCCGCACGATGGTGATGCCGGTGAGCTTCGCACGCAGCACGACCAGCGTGTTCTCCAGTCCGTCGGTCACCTTGAACCGCTGCTCGGGTGCCCGGTCGAGATTGGCGTAATCGCGGGTGGCGGAGACGAGTTGGGAGATCCGCGGACCGGCGGCCCGCAGCTCCGCGGCGAGCGAGCGGACCTCCAGCAGCGCCGCCAGGTGGTCCAGGGCCGGGGCCAGGGCCTGCCCGCCGATCCCCTCCAGCCGTTTGCGCAGCCCGTCCAGGTCGAGCCCGAGGTCCGAGACCCCCGAGCCGAGCAGGCCCGGCCGTTCCGTGCCGGCGTCCTCGGCCCAGTCGGCGATCTCCTCCTCGGCGTCGGCCTGCGCGAGGGGGTCGGTGGTCGTGGGCGGCGGCAGCTCGTCCAGTTCCTCCGCGAGCCGGTCGAATACGGAGCGCTCCGCGCCCGTGGCGGCGGCGCCCCAGGCGTGGGCGGAGCGGGTGAGCCGGTCCAGTGCGGGGGACAGTTCCTGGGCGGCGCGGGCCACGGCGGCCGCCGGGTTGTTCAGTTCGTGCGCGAGCCCGGCGGCGAGGGTCCCGAGCGCCTCCACGGTGGCCCGCTTGCGGGCCTGGACCTCGGAGGACTTGATCCGCCAGGCCAGCACGGGCAGCAGGACGGCGGCGACCCCGTGGCAGCGGGAGAGCATCTCGAAGAAGACCGGCCTGTCGTAGGCCACGACGGTGGTCGACGGTCCGCTCGCCGCCGCGGTGGCCACGTAGGAGCCCTCGGTGAGCAGGGGCAGTTCCCCGGTGAACCGGTGGGCGGCGGAGGGTTTGCCGTCGTGGTCCTCGGCCGCGGCGCTCTCCTCCTCGGTGGAGTGCCGGGTCAGCACCTCCTCACGGCCGTCGACGACCTTGGTGACGACGAGCCCGCCCGAGAGCAGGACGTGGAACCGGTCGGCCTCCTCGCCGTCGCGGAAGAGCACCTCCCCGTCGGCGAGGACCCGCGGCTCGGAGACCGAGACCAGCCAGTCCAGCTGGTCCCCGGTGAGTCCGGCGAAGATCTCCAGTCCGTGCAGGGCCGACCTCAGGCCGGCCGCGTCGATGTCCGCGCCGTTCATGCGGTGCTCCCCTCGGACCTGGTGCGGGCGGCCAGCCGCAGGGTGGCCAGCAGGGCCAGTGCGCACACCCCGGCGACGGCGGCCATGAAGCCGACGGAGGTGCGGTGCAGCCCGTGGATGTTGGTGAGCATCCCGGCGAGCACCGCCGGGACGCTCATGGCGAGGTAGGCGAAGACGTACACCGCGGCGGTCAGTTCGCCGCGGTGCGCCGGGTCGGCGAGGGCGGACAGCGCCCGGAAGGACCCCAGGAAGGCGGCCCCCCACCCGCTGCCGAGCACCGCGGTGGCCACGAGGAACACGGGGGCCGAGCCGATGCCGAGGGCCAGCAGGACCAGGCCCAGCCCGGCGAGCAGCCCGAGGAGTCCGAGGACGGCGGTGCGCAGCGCCTCGGTGCGGCCGAGCACGAGCTGGGCGACGGTGGCGGCGCCCGCGAGCAGGGCGACGGTGGCGCCGCCCACGAGGTAGTTGGTGGAGCGGAGCAGGGAGAGGGCCAGGTGCGGGCCGAGGGAGAGGTAGAAGCCGCCCACGGACCACACCGCGACGATGGTCAGGACGAGGATGCCGAACCGCCGGCGGGCCCCGGCCGGCACCCGTATCCGGTGCGGGACCACCCGCGGCCGCCCGCCCGCCCCGGGAGCGCTCTCAGGCATCCGGACCACCCCCACCAGGGTGACCGTGAAGGCGCCGACCAGCAGGAGGTAGCTCAGGACGGTGGGCGCGGGGGCGTACTGGACGAGCAGCCCGGCCCCCAGCCCGCCGAGCCCGATGCCCACGGTCGGCCCGGCACTGTTGACCTGGGCGCCGAGCGCGGGCCGGGTGCGCGGGCTGAGTTCCAGCAGCGCCGCGCCCATGGCCCCGGTGGCGAGGCCGACGGCGAGCCCCTGGACGGCGCGCGCGGCGAGCAGCAGCCCGAGCCCCTGCGCCCCGGCGAACAGTCCCATCGAGACGATCGCCAGGACCAGGCCGGCGCCGAGGACGGGACGCCGGCCGAGGGTGTCGGACAGGGACCCGAACAGCAGGAGTCCGGCGAGCACGGTGACGGCGTACAGGGCGAAGACCACCGTGATCGTGCCGGAGGACAGCCCCCATCTCTGCTGGTAGAGCACGTAGAGGGCGGAGGGCACGGAGGAGGAGAGCATGAGCAGGACGAGGACCGCTCCCACCACCCAGAAGCCGGAGCCTCCCGGCGGCGGTCCGGCCGCGTGCGCGGCCGGCTGCCCTGCCGTCCCCGTGGTCGTCCGGTACGGTTCCACTGCTTCAACTCCCCCGTCGACGGGCGGTCAGGCGGTGGCCTGGTCCGCCCTCTGCAAGGCGCGGGCCGTCAGGACCCCCGCGAGGTGGCCGAGGTATTCGGCCGAGGTGCCGCGTCCGGGGACGAAGAGCTCCCTGGGTTCGGCGCGGAAGGCCGCGAGCACCGCGTCCGTGGTGTACGGGCCGCCGCGCAGCCGGTCCTCGACCCGCCGCAGCCGCAGCGCGCGCGGCGTGGCCCCGGTGACCGCGATGCGCGGCCCGTCGGGGGTGATCCGTACGGCGGTGGCGGCGACCGGGTAGCGGGTGGCCCGGTCGGCGGTCTTCTCGAAGGCGCCGGCCCGTCCGGCGGCCGGCACCAGCAGCGCGGTGACGACGGTGGCGGCGGGGGCGCCGGTGGCGGCGAACTCCTCGGCGGTAACCGTCCTGCGCCCGCCGCGCCCGGCCAGCTCCACGGCCGCGTCGGCGGCGATGGCGGCGACCGGGAGGTCGGTGGCCCGCCCTCCCGCGGCGAGGTTGCCGCCGACGGTGCCGAGGTTGCGGACCTGTGGGTCGCCGTTGGCGCGGGCGGCGGCGGCCAGTTCGGGCGCCCCGGCCAGCACCAGGGGGTGCGCGGCGAGTTCGGCGAGGGTGGTGAGGGCGCCGATCCGCAGCCGGCGGCCGTCGGATTCGCTCTCGACGCCGCGCAGCTCCTCCAGGTGCCGTACGTCGACCAGCAGCCGGGCCCGCTCGGCGCCGGAGCGCAGTTCGGGCAGGAGGCTCTGGCCGCCGGCGAGCACCCGGGCGCCGCGGGTCCCGGCGAGCAGGGTGAGCGCCTCGTCGAGGCCGACGGGCCGGACGTAGTCGAACGCGGTGAGGATCACCGGGCTTCTCCTCTCAGGGCGCGCCAGACCTTCTCGGGGGTGAGGGGCATGTCGATGTGCCGGACGCCGAGGTCGCCGAGGGCGTCGACGACCGCGTTGACGACGGCGGCGGCGGGCGGCACGGTGGCGATCTCGCCGGCGCCCTTGGCGCCGAGCGGGTTGTGCGGGGTGGGCGTGACGGTCTTGTCGATGGTGAAGAAGGGCACGTCGGCGGCGCGCGGCAGGGCGTAGTGGTTCAGGTCGGAGCTGATCAGCTGCCCCTCCTCGCCGTATTCGGCGGCCTCCATGAGGGCCTGGCCGAGGCCGTGCACGATGCTTCCCTCGATCTGGCCGTGCACGATCTTCGGGTTGCCGATGTGGCCGGCGTCGTCGACGGCGGTGTAGGACACCACGTCGGTCTCGCCGGTGAGTTCGTCGATCTCGACGACCGCGACGTGCGTCCCGAAGGGGTAGTTGAAGTCCGGCGGGTCGAAGTGGGTGGTCTCGTCGAGGGCCGGTTCGATCTCGGGGGGCAGCCCCCAGCCGTACCACATGGCCATCGCGAGCTCGGCGAAGGTCTTGGCGTTCTCGGGGTTGCCCTCTTCGTGGACCCCGCCGCCCTCGTAGACGACCTTCTCCTCGGGGATGCCGAGGAAGACGGCCGCGGCCCGGACCAGCTTGGCCTTGATCTTGCGGGCGGTGAGGGCGACGGCGGGCGCGGCCATGCTGTAGGAGCGGGAGCCGTAGGTGCCCTGGCCGTACGGGGCCTTCTGCGTGTCGCCTTCGAGGACCTGGACGCTCGACGGGTCGATGCCCAGCTCGTCGGCGGCGACCTGCGCGAAGACGGTGGCGTGGCTCTGGCCCGTGGAGGCCGAGCCGACGGTGACGGTGACCTCGCCGGTCGGGTGGACGCGGATGTTCGCGCTCTCCCAGGTGCCGCCGAGCATGCCCTCCTGGGACATCCGGGTGGAGGGGCCCACCCCGCAGATCGCGACGTAGGTGGCGAGGCCGACGCCGAGGCGCTTGCCGCGGGTACGGGCCTCCGCCTTGCGGGCGGGCATGTCCGCGTAGCCGGCGAGCTCCAGGGCCTTGTCGAAGTTCGGCCGGTAGTTCCCGGAGTCGTAGGTCCAGCCGAGGCCGTTGTCGTACGGGAACTTCTCCTGCGGCACCAGGTTCTTGCGGCGGACGTCCGCCGGGTCCATGCCGATCTCGGAGGCGTACCGGTCGACGAGCCGTTCCATCAGGAAGGCGGCCTCGGCCCGCCCGCTGCCGCGCTGGGCGCCGAGCGGGACGGTGTTGGTGAAGGCGGCGTAGACCTCGCAGAAGGCGGCGGGGATGTCGTACATGCCGCTGATGGAGCGTCCCATCAGGGCGGTGGCGACGCCGGGGCCGATGGTGGAGGGGTACGCGCCGAGGTTGGCGTGGCTGGTGGCGCGCACAGCGGTGATGCGGCCGTCGCGGGTGCCGGCGAGGGTGACGTGCTGGCGGTGGTCGCGGCCCTGGACGGTGGAGTTCATCAGTCCGGTGCGGGTGTCGACCCATTTCACGGGCCGCCCGAGCGCCTTGGAGAGCAGCAGCACCAGTGCCATGTCGGGGTAGAGGTAGCCCTTGGTGCCGAAGCTGCCGCCGACGGTCGGGGCGATCACCCGGAGCTTGTTGAAGGGGATGCCGAGGACCAGCGCGGAGAGCAGGAACCGGTGGTTGTGCGGGCCCTGGGTGGAGGCGTACAGCGTGTACTCGCCGGTGGCGGGGTCGTAGTCGCCGACCGCGCCGCGGGGCTCGATGGGGCTGTTGATGGTCCGCTGGTTCACCAGGTCGAGCTCGACCGTGACCTCGGCGTCGGCGATGGCCGCGTCGGTGCGGTCCTTGTCGCCGCAGGTCCAGTACGCGTTCAGGTTGCCCGGAACGGCCTCGTGGAGCTGGGGCGCGCCCTCGGCGAGCGCCTCGTCGGCGCGGGTGACCACGGGCAGCGGCTCGTACTCGACGGAGATGGCGGCGAGCGCGGCGGCGGCCTGGCGCGGGGTCTCGGCGACGACCACGGCGATGGGGTCGCCGACGTGGCGCACGGCGTCGCCGGTGAGCACCGGGCGGGCGCCGGGAAGTCCGTAGGGGTGGGGCGGGAAGTGACTCTCGACGCCGCCGGGGATCCAGATGCACGGCAGCGGCATCACGTCGGTGAAGTCCGCGGCCGTGGCCACCTTGAGGACGCCGGGCATCTGCTCGGCGGCCTTGGTCTCGATGGACAGGATCTTCGCGTGGGCGACCGGGCTGCCCAGGATCGCCATGTGGGCGGTTCCCGGCAGGTCGATGTCGGCCACGTACGTCGCTTCGCCGCGCAGCAGCTGCGGATCCTCGCGGATGTCGAGGGGCTTGCCGAGCACGGTGTGTCCCGGGTCCGCCGGGACGTCGTGTCTGTCCGTGGAGACGGACTCCTGAGTCCGCTCCCCCGTCTCTGCGGTCATGTCCTCACACCTCCTGGCGGGCTGCGGCGGCTACGGCCTCGGCGGGCTCCTCGCCGCCGGCGGCGGCACAGGCGCGCTGCACACCGCGGACGACGCTGTGGTAGCCGGTGCACCGGCAGAGGTTTCCGGTCAGCCATTCGCGGATCTCGGGCTCGGTGGGGGTCCCGCCGCCGGCAGTGGAGTCGACGAGCTCGCCGAGCGCCATGACCATGCCGGGGGTGCAGAACCCGCACTGGGTGCCGTGCTCCTGGCGCAGTGCCTCCTGGAGGCCGGTGAGTTCACCGCCGGGGGTGGTGACGCCCTCGATGGTGGTGACCTCCGAGCCGGCGGCGGAGGCGGTGAGGATCAGGCAGCTCTTGACGGACTTGCCGTCGAGCCGGACCACGCAGGTGCCGCACTGGCCGGTGTCGCAGCCGACCTTGGTCCCGGTGAGGCCGAGGCCTTCGCGGAGCCGTTCCACGAGGAGTTCGTTCGGCTGCGCCGGGAACTGCTCGGATCTGCCGTTCACATTCAGTGTGATATCCATGCCAGCGCCTGCGCTTCCGTGAGCGGCCGGTTGAAGAGGGGCCCGCCGGGCTGCTGGAGAATTCCTCCGGAGTGCAGCGGGCCGGTGTCGACGGGGGCGAATCCCAGGTCCGAGATGATTCCCGCGACGATTTCCTTCGCTTTCACGTCGTCGCCCGCGGTGAAATGCGCCAGGCGCTCTCCGGGTGCGGTGCCGGCGACGGCGAGCGTTTCGAAATGCATGGTGTTGAGGGATTTCACGACCTGGGCGCCGGGATACCACTCGGCGACGAGATCGCTGGAGCCTCGGCCGCCGAGGTCGGCCGGGGTGCCGGGGCCGCCGAAGGCGTTGGTGGCGTCCACGAGGACCTTGTCCTGGACGACGTGCGGCGGCAGCAGCCCCCGTACGCCGTCGAACGGCACCATCAGGACCACCAGGTCGGCCCGGGCCGCGGCCTCGGCGGGGTGCGCCGCCGAGGCCGCCGGTCCCAGTTCCGCCAGGAGCGGGCCGAGGCTCCGGGGGCCCCGGGCGTTCGCGACCACGATCTCGTGGCCCGCGGCCACGAGGATCCTGGCGAGTGTGGAGCCGATCCGGCCGGCGCCGATGATGCCTGTCCGCATGTCGCTCCTAGGGAAAGGGGGCCGGGTTCCGGCGCCGGTCTCAGTCCATGCCGATCCAGACCGACTTGGTCTGGGTGTAGCTCTCGAGGGATTCGGGGCCGCACTCGCGGCCGTAGCCGGAGGCCTTGTAGCCGCCGTAGGGCACGGAGGGGTCGTACTGGTTGTAGCAATTCACCCAGACCGTGCCGGCCTTGATCTGCGAGGCGACCCGGTGGGCCCGGCGCAGGTCCTTGGTGTGGACTCCGGCGGCGAGGCCGTACGCGCTGTCGTTGGCGATGCGCACGGCGTCCTCCTCGCTGTCGAAGGGGATGATCGACAGGACGGGGCCGAAGATCTCCTCCTGCGCGATCCGCATGCCGTTGTCGACCCCGGTGAAGACGGTCGGCAGGAAGTACAGGCCCTGACTGGAGGCGCCCTCCGGGGTCCAGCCGGTGCCTCCGGTGCGCAGGACCGCGCCTTCCTTCTCGCCCACCTCGATGTAGGAGCTGACCTTCTCGAACTGTCCGCGGTGGGCCAGGGGCCCGAACAGGGTGGCCGGGTCGCGCGGGTCCCCGGGCTTGAGCGCGGCGGCCCTGCGGACGAGGCGTTCGACCAGTTCGTCGTGGATGGGGCGCTGGAGCAGCAGGCGGGAGCCGGCGGTGCAGATCTCGCCCTTGTTGTAGTAGATGCCGAAGAAGGCGAGTTCCTCGGCGGCGTCGAGGTCCGCGTCGGCGAAGACGATGTTGGCGGACTTCCCGCCGAGCTCCATCGTCACCTTCTTCAGGGTGCCGGCCGCCTTGCGGATGATGGACTGGCCGACGGCGGTGGAGCCGGTGAAGGCGATCTTGTCGATGTCCGGGTGGTCGGTGAGGGTCTCCCCCAGTTCCACGCCGGGACCGGTGATGACGTTCAGCACGCCGTCGGGTATTTCCGCCTCCTGGAACAGCTCCGCGATCTTCAGGGCGGTGAGCGGGGTGGCCGGGGAGGGCTTGTGGACCACCGTGTTGCCCGCCGCGAGGGCCGGCGCGATCTTCGTCATCGACAGCAGCAGCGGGAAGTTGAACGGGGTGATCGCGCAGACCACGCCGAGCGGTTCGCGCAGGGTGTAGGCGAGCTGCCCGCCGGCCGGGGCCCGCGAGGAGCCGTCGACGCGGGTGACGGCGCCGGCGTAGTAGTGCATGAGCTGGGCCGCCATGGGGGCGTCGACCGTGCTGGAGAAGGCGAACGGCTTGCCCATGTCCACGGTCTCCAGGAGGGCGATCTCCTCCAGGTCGCGTTCGATGAGCTCACCGACCCGGTTCAGCCGCAGCGCGCGCTCCTGGGCCGACAGTCTGCTCCACGGACCTTCCTCGTACGCCTTGCGGGCGGCGGCGACGGCCGCGTCCGCGTCGGCTGCGGTGGCCTGGGCCACCGGCACGATCTCCTGGCCGTCGACGGGGCTGATGTCCGGCTCGGTACGGCCGTCCTGGGCCGGGACCCAGGTGCCGCCGATGAACAACTTCCCGGGGTTGGCCAGGGGCTGGTCGCTGAGCGCGCGCTGTGTCATGGCTGCCTTCCGGATTCGGGTGCGGGGGGCTGGCGTCAGCCCTTCGCGAGCTGTGTCAGGAACGTCTCGGCGAGGGCCTTGGAGGAGTACGGGTTCTGGCCTGTCGTCAGCTTCCGGTCCACGACCACGTGCGAGTCCCAGATCACCTCGGCCTTCTCGTAGCGGGCGCCGAGCCTGGTGAGCTCGACCTCCAGGATCAGCGGGAGCCGGCCGGCCATGTTGGTGACCAGTTCCTCGCTGTGCGAGAAGGCCGTCATGCGGTAGCCCTCGAAGGGCCAGCGGCCTTCGCCGTCGCGCAGGGCGAGCAGCGAGGTGTGGCCGTGGCAGACGGTGGCCAGCGGCTTGTCCTGGGCGATGACCCAGCGCAGGATCTGGGCGAGTTCGTCGGACTTGGGCAGGTCGCCGATGGCTCCGTGGCCGCCGCTGACGTAGACGCCGTCGTAGTCGGCGATGTCCTTCTCGGTGAGGGACTCCAGGGCGAGGGGGGCCTTGAGCTGGGGGGTGTTCTCGATGACCCGGACGTACTCGGCGGCGTTGGCCGCGTCCTCGTCGGGCGAACCCTGGGGGCGGACCCACTGGAGGAACTGGGGGTCGATGCTCGTCCGGTCGACCGTCGGCGCCTGACCGCCGATGGTCGCGACGTCCACGGTGTGCCCGGCGGCCTTGAACAGCTGGTAGGGGACGACGAATTCCTCGGCCCAGAATCCCGAGGGGTGCTGTTCGCCGTCCAGCAGGTGGAGGGTGGCCTTGGCCGTCATGACGACGAGAATCTTCATGATTCTCTCCTTGTTCTGGATTCGCTGCCGATTCAACACGCCCCTCGCAAGGGGCGTAAGGGGACGACGTCAGGCCCGCGATACTTCGTCACGTGCGTCCAACGCCGAGATGATGGTGCGGAATTCACCGACCAGGGGGTGGTCGGGATGGGCTTCTGCGAATATGCGCTCCCCGTACAGCGCCGCCATTTCCGGCGAGTACGGAAGGATTCCGGCCAGCGGTGCCCCGTAGACCTCCTGCGCCCGCCGGCGGGCCCCTTCCCGGTCGACGCCGGCGGGGGCCATGCTCAGCACCAGGGTCCGCCGGCAGGGCAGGCGCCCGGCGAGGGCGATGGTCTCCTCGACTCCGGAGAGGTCGATCCGGTCCGCCCGCGCCATGATCATGAGTACGTCGGCGCTGGCCATGGCCGTCACCGACTCGTTGTTGAGCCCGGCGTGGGTGTCGAGGAGCAGCACGTCGAGGGCGAGGTGGCGGGCCAGCCGGTCGAAGCCCTCCGGGAGCATCCCCACGTCGTATCCGCTGGTCATGATCTCGCGCAGGGCGGCCGTCCCCGTGCGGGCCGGCACGACGTACAGTCCGCCGGGCCCGCCCGGGGCGCGCTCGGCGCCCACCTGCTGGGCCGCGGCCTCGATCTCGCAGCGGCCGAGGAGGTAGTCAGCCAGGGAGAAACCCGGTCCGAGCCGGAAGAGCAGGTCGAGGGTGGGTGACTGGATGTCGGTGTCCACCACCCCGACGCGGCGTCCTTCGGCCGCCAGGAGCAGCGCGAGGTTCGCCAGTACCGAGGACTTGCCCGTGCCACCTCGGTGCGAGTGCACCACGATGGTCCGGGTCATCAGGCCACCACCTGGAAGCCGGTGCCGTCCGCGTGCGGCCCCCGCGCCGCACGTGGCCGGTGGAGCGCCAGCATGGTGACGTCGTCGTGCTGTTCGGCGGTGCCGGTGTGCTCGCGGACCGCCCAGTCCATGCGGTCGACGACCTCCCTGCCGCTGGCCGGGGGGCCGGCGAGCAGTTCCAGCATGCGTTCGTCGCCGAGGAAGCGGCCCTGGGGGCAGCGTGCCTCGGGGACCCCGTCGGTGAAGACGAAGAGGGTGTCGCCCGGGTTCAGCTGGGCGTAGCCGAGGGTGTAGACGCAGTCGGGCAGGACTCCGACGGCGGGTCCGGTGATCTCCAGGGGGACGGGCGCGCTGCCGTCGGCGGGCAGTTTCAGGGGCGGGTTGTGGCCGCCGTTGATGTAGACGAGGCTGCCGGTGAGCGGGTCGAGCACCCCGAAGAAGAGGGTGGCGAAGTAGCCCTGCCGCAGGTGGTTGCGGGTGAGGTAGCCGTTGGTGGCGGTGACCGCGTTGAGCAGCGGGGTGGCGCCGACCACCGGGATGCGCCGGCTGCCTCCGGTGCGGCCGGCGACCAGGTGCTGGAGTCCGCTGTTCTCGGCGGTGTGCCGCAGCAGCGAGCGGATGAGGGCCATGAAGAGCGCGGCGCCGACCCCCTTGTCGCAGACGTCGGCGACGACGACGGCGAGCCGGCGGCCGCGGGATATCTCGAAGACGTCGTAGAAGTCCCCGGCGACCTGGCGGGCCGGCCGGAACCGTACGTCG
Source organism: Streptomyces sp. NPDC053432 (assembly GCF_055585365.1). Lineage (NCBI taxonomy): Bacteria > Bacillati > Actinomycetota > Actinomycetes > Kitasatosporales > Streptomycetaceae > Streptomyces > Streptomyces sp. NPDC053432. The sequence continues at coordinate 104,058 of NZ_JBVJKF010000021.1, read as the reverse complement.
ATCTCCCACCCGTCCGGGACCGGCAGCCGTTCGGGCAGGAAGCCCGCCTGGATCTCCCGGCCGATCTCCAGTTCCTTCTCGTAGCCCATGAGCTCGGCGCGGGCGTCGGCCTCGCGCAGGGTGCGGCCGAGGCCGGCCCGCTCCGAGCAGCTGTGCAGGCGGGCCCCGACGAGGGCGGGCAGGAAGGGCGGTACGAGGTAGTCGTGCCCGAGCCGTACGTGTTCCTCCAGTGCGGCGAACTCCGACACGGTCCAGACGACCACGATGGGTTCTCCGGCCCAGCGGCGCAGCCGGCGCACGGCCATCCGTACGGACTCCCCGTCGGCCTCGGCAGGGGCGAGCAGTACGTCCGCGACGGGCAGCCGTTCCAGCGGGCCTTCGCGGAGCTCCTCGAGGGAGCGGGTGACGAGGTGCGCGTCCATCGTCCGCAGCGCGCCCCGCAGTTCGGGCGGCGGGGGCGGGTTCACGTCGAGGATGATCACGGTTGTGGAGGGCATGGGTCCGTCCCCTCAGCTCTCACGGTCAGCGTGCTGATGTTGCGGCCGTCCGTGCGTCTGTAGCCGAACCCGTCCACGCTGGTCAGCGCCAGGTGGATGCCGAGTCCGCCGATCCGCCGTTCCTCGGGGCGGACCCCGGGTGCGGGCGGGAGGCGGCCTTCGACGGGGTCGAAGGCGGGTGCGCCGTCCTCGATGACGATGCGCACCTCGCCCGGGCCGGAGCGGCCGCGGACGGTGATCCGTCCGTCGCCGCCCCGGTACCCGTGCATCACGATGTTCGTGGCCAGTTCGTCCACGGCCAGCCGGATCCGGTAGGCGGCGCCCTTGTCCAGGGCCGCCCGTCCGGCCAGCCGCAGGACGAAGGAGGCGATCTCGCCCAGTGCCCCCACCGTCGCGGGCACCTCCAGTACGGCGGTCTCCGTCGCCAGTTCGGCCATGTCGGTCACGGTGGTCACTCGTCGGCGAGGACGATGCTCCGGTCGAGTCCGGCCGTCCGGATGGTCCGGGAGACGGGCTCGATGGCGCCCACCACCCTGATCGTGACGTGGTCGGCGACCTTCTGCTGGGCGAAGACCAGGGAGCGCAGTCCGGCGCTGGCCATGTAGCCGACGCCGGCCATCCGGATCTCCACGGTGCTGGTGCCGTGCCCGGCGGCCTTCTCGATGGTCTGGTGGAAGTCCGGCGCGGTCTTGGCGTCCAGCTCGCCCGCCAGTTCGATCACGGTGGTGTCGCCGTCGATGCTCAGGGACACGGAAAGGGGCATCTCAGGTCTCCTTCTACTCGTCGGGATCGTTCGTGCGGCCGACCAGGATCACGACCGAGCGCGGGCCGATCAGGTACTTCCCGGCGTTGTCGAGCTCCTGCTCGGTGCCCGGAGTACGGATGTCGTGCGGCGCCTCGGCCCCGGTGTCGGCGAAGAGGTGCCAGCTGCGTCCGCCGGGCAGGGCGGGCAGTTCCAGGTCGTGGGACTCCCAGTGCGAGTTCATCGCCACGTACACGACGTCGTCGTCCCCGGTGCCGCAGCGGGCCACCGCCAGCAGCCGGCTCTCCTGCGACCAGTCGGGCTGCCAGGCCCGCTCCCCGTGCCAGCTGATGTCGGGCAGACCGAGGTTCTCCCGGATCCGGCCGGTGGGGTGGGAGGTCGCGCGCAGCTCCCGGTGGCGCTTGCGGAAGGCGATCATCTGGCGGGTGAAGCGGAGCAGTTCGGCGTTCTCGTCGACCTGGTCCCAGTCGAACCAGGACAGTTCGTTGTCCTGGCAGTACGTGTTGTTGTTGCCGCACTGGGTCCGCGCGACCTCGTCCCCGGACAGCAGCATCGGGATGCCCTGGCTGGTGAAGAGGATGGCGAGGGCGTTCTTCATCTGCCGGGTGCGCAGCGCGTTGATCTCCGGGTCGTCGGTCGGCCCTTCGGCTCCGCAGTTCCAGCTGTTGTTGTCGTTGGCGCCGTCGTTGTTGTTCTCGCCGTTGGCCTCGTTGTGCTTGTCGTTGTAGGAGACCAGGTCGGCGAGGGTGAAGCCGTCGTGTGCGGTCAGGAAGTTGACCGACGCGGCGGTCCCGCGGCTGGAGTAGAGGTCGGGCGAGCCGGCGATCCGGGTGGCGAGTTCGCCGGTGACGCCCGGGTCCCCCTTGAGGAAGCGGCGCACGGTGTCGCGGTACTTCCCGTTCCACTCGGCCCAGCGGCCGTACGCCGGGAAGTTGCCGACCTCGTAGAGGCCGCCGGCGTCCCAGGCCTCGGCGATGAGCTTGGTGTGCCGCAGGACCGGGTCGTAGGCGAGCAGTTCCAGCAGCGGCGGGTTGGGCAGCGGGGTGCCGTCCAGGTCCCGGCCGAGGATGGCGGCGAGGTCGAAGCGGAAGCCGTCGATGTGGTAGTCGGCGACCCAGTGGCGCAGGCAGTCGAGCACGTAGTTGCGCACGACGGGGTGGTTGCAGTTGACGGTGTTGCCGGTGCCGCTGAAGTTGAAGTAGTACCCCTCGGGCGTGAGCATGTAGTACGTGGCGTTGTCGAGGCCCTTGAAGGAGATCGTCGGGCCCTGCTCGTTGCCCTCGGCGGTGTGGTTGAAGACGACGTCGAGGATGACCTCGATGCCGGCCGCGTGCAGGTCCTTGATCAGGGTGCGGAACTCGTCGCCCTGCATCCCGTACCGCCCGGTGGCGGCGTAGCCGGCCTTCGGCGCGAAGAACGAGACGGTGTTGTAGCCCCAGTAGTCGAAGAGCCGCTCCCCCGTCTCGGGGTTGCTGCGCGGGTTGTCGCTCTCGTCGAACTCGAACACGGGCAGGAGCTCGATGCAGTTCACGCCGAGTTCCTTGAGGTACGGGATCTTCTCGCGCAGCCCGGCGAAGGTTCCGGGCGCGGTGACCCCCGAGTTGGGGTGCCGGGTGAAGCCGCGCACGTGGGCCTCGTAGACGACGAGGTCCTCGGCGGGGATGCCCAGCGGGGTGTCGTCGCCCCAGTCGAAGTCCTGGAGGCAGACGCGGGAGCGGTACTGGTAGCCGCGGCTGCGGTCCGGCTCCACGCCCCACACGTCGCGGCCGGCGATCAGCCGGGCGTAGGGGTCGGAGAGGACCTGGCGGGCGTCGAAGCGGTGGCCGGTGACCGGGTCGTAGGGGCCGTCGGCCCGGTACCCGTACTCGATGTTCTCGTGGTCGAGGCCGAAGACCGTCATGGCGAAGACGCTGCCGGTGCGGAACTCCTGGGGGAATTCCAGCTCGGCCATCGGCTCGGGCTCTCCGCGCTTGTAGATGACCAGGGTCATGGAGGTGGCCTGGTCGGAGAAGACGGAGAAGCTGACCCCGCCGGGGACCACGTTGGCCCCGAAGGGGAACGGTTTGCCGGCGCGGACGCGGTACCCGCCCACTTCGTGGGTCGGGTACGCGTCGACGCGCAGGACCTGCTCGGACCGGGTCTCGCTCATCGCGCCGCCTTGGCCTTGGCCTTGGCCGCCGCGGCCGCCGCCTCGCCGGTCTCGAAGAAGTCGAGGAAGCCGGTGGCCGACATGACGAACCGGACTTCCTCGCTCACCCCGTACAGGGTGACGGCGATGCCCGCGTGCTGGGCCTCGCGGTAGACGACGAGCAGGGTGCGCAGGCCGGCGCTGGAGACGTAGGTGACCGCCGTGAGGTCGATCCGCAGCGGCCTGCCCTCGCGGACCAGCGGCAGCAGCGACTGGAGCAGTGAGCCGGAGGTCTCGCTGTTGATCTCACCGGTGGCGACGAGCACGGTGCCCGTCTTGTTGCGGCGTTCCTTGACGTTGAGACTCATTGCTTGCATTCCCCTCTGGTTGGGGCGCCCCCCGTTGAGCGCGCGGTGAGCCCCCGTGGAACTACTGGGCCACGGGCCGGAGGCGGACCTTGACCTTGACCCGCCCCTGGACGTCGGGGAGGTGGACGGTCAGTTCGTCCGCGTCGAACTCCTCGTACGGCTTCTCGTCGATCTCCACGGACGCGATGCGCACGGAACCCGCCGGGAGCAGGTCGGGCGAGACGCGCAGGATCCGGTCGGGAAGGCCGGTCGGGTCGGGCTGGAAGTGGAAGTCCATCTCCCGGCCGTTGATGAGGAGGTTGTTGTAGACGGCGGCGAGGTAGCACAGCTCCGCCGAGTGGTACATGGACATCGAGTGGCTGCCCTTGAGCCGCTCGGTGCCGAGCAGGTACGGCGTGCCGCTGGCGAGCACGTTGAAGTAGACGGCTCCCTCGTCGTGGTCGAGGAAGAAGGTGTTGTAGAAGGACTGGGCCTGCCGGGCCTCGCGCAGGTTCGCCTCGCCGCCGACGGTGCCGCCCAGGATGAGGTAGGCGAGGATCGCCTGCTCCTGCTGCCACCAGGCCTTGCGGTCGTGCCAGGCGAATCGATACGCCTCCTGGTCGCCGGACTTGGTCCGCTCGACGACGTCGTACCAGCCGCCGCGCTGCAGGTCGCTGCCGACGGCCGGCATGATCTCGCCGATCTTCTTGGCGAGCTCCTCGTACGCCGGCTTGGCCTTCAGCGAGTTCATCCGCATCAGGTTCCAGGCGATCTTCAGGTTGTGGCCGACCACGGCCCGGTCCTGCTGCCAGCTGTGCGCCTTGTCGTGCGACCAGTCCCGGTGGAAGCGCTCCTGGACGAAGGGGCTGTTCTTGTAGTCCGGGAAGCGGTCCGCGATGGTGTCGAAGGTGTACTCCAGGAAGTCGGCGTACTTCTGGTCGCCGGTCGCCAGGTACAGGTTGATCAGGTACGCGGGCGCGTGGTCGCCGACCGAGTTCCAGTTCTTGCGCTCGGCGTTCTCGCCGAGGGACTCGTGGTCGGCGCTGAAGAGGATCGGGTCGATGTGCGAGTAGTAGCCGCCCTGCTCCGGGTCGAAGAAGAACTTGTCGAACAGCCGGATGGTGGCGTCCGCGTCGTTCTTGATCCGGACGTCGCCGGTGACCCGGTACGTCTGGATGGGGCCGGCCAGCGCGTAGATCTGCTCGTACATCGGGATCGCGTCGTAGTCGTCGGAGAACTCCGAGGTGAACAGCTTGCGTTCGGTGTCCCCGTCGACGCTGATGCCGTGGTACCAGAAGACCACGTCCTCCTCGCTGTCCACGACGCGCATGTGCTTGCGCAGGTACTCGGTGCCGCGCTCGGCGACCTCCAGGTACTCGTCCTTGCCGGTCAGCAGGTAGGCCGAGGCCATGCCGTAGACCAGGCGGGAGATGGTGTCGGTCTCCTGGACGTGGCTGGCGGTCTTGTCGCCGCCGAGCCGGATCTCGGTGCGGTACTCGGTGAAGTCCACCGGTCCGTCGCCGAACTGGGCCCGCTTGTAGAAGTCGGCCAGCGACTCGATCTGCTTGATCCACCAGCTGGGTTCCTCGAAGCGGTAGTCCTCGGCGCCGCGGCCGAGGAACACCAGGCGCTTGGCGTCGAAGCGCCCCCCGTGCTCGGGGTAGTGGATGCCGTACGCGAAGAGGAACCGGCCGGGCGAGAGCATCTCGTCGATGTGCCCGGATGCGTCGATGTAGGGCTCCTCCAGGTTGCGGACGAGCTCGGCGCTCGGGCCGCCGGCCAGCGAGACGTCGAACTCGCGGCCGTCGGAGGTCTTCAGCCGCAGGACGCGCGCCGCGGAGTCGAAGCGGACGACGTAGCCCGCGATGGTGTCGGAGAAGGAGAAGCTCACGGCGTCCGCCATGTCATGCACCGTCCTTGTCGTGAGAGCCGTCGTAAGAGCGGTCGTCCTCGTATCCCTGGCTGACCTCGACGATCACTCCGTCCGGATCGCGGAGCCAGACGGTCCGCCAGCCGCAGATGAAGTCGTCGAAGTCCAGCGGCCCCAGCGTCACGTCGGCCGCGTCGCCCAGCCGCGCCAGGAACGCGTCCACGTCGTCGGTCTGGAAGGCCAGGTGGCGCATCCGGCCGGGGGCCTGCGGCCCGTCGTCGTGGGCCGGGCGGGCCGGTTCGGCGGCGGCCGCGAAGAGCTCCAGGTACGCGTCCCCCTTGCGCAGGAACACGATCTCGGAGTCGCCCAGGTTCACCACCCGGGCCCGGGAGAATCCGAAGTACCGGGTGTAGAAGTCCTCGGTGGACTTCTGGTCCGTGCAGTTCAGGCCCACGTGCGACCAGCGCAGTCCGGCCGCCGCCATCAGGCGGCCCCCCTGCCCCGCCCGGCCGCGATCAGCTCGATGATCCGGCGGGCGAAGAGGTGGTGGTGGGCGCCGGTGCGGCCGGTGACGAGGTCGCCGTCGACGACCACGTCCTCGTCCACGTACTCGCCGCCCATGTTGCGGACGTCGCCGATGAGGTTGTTGTGGCAGACCACCTTGCGGCCGCGGATCTTGCCGGGGATCGAGGAGGCCAGCCACATGCCGTGGCAGATGATCCCCTTGAGGACCGTGGGCTCCTCGAAGGCCCGGCGCAGCAGCTCCGTGGCGGGGGCGAGCACGTCCACGTCCTCGGTGTAGCGCAGCCGGTCGGCCACCATGCCCGAGGGCACGATGATCGCCGCGTACCGGCGCAGCTCCTCGTCGCTCAGCCCCTCCAGGGACTTGTCGGCGGTGAACGGCGCCCGGTACTCGTGCCCGGAGAAGGTGATGGAGTCGTTGCCCCACAGCCGGGTCAGGAAGTCGACCTCGGCGCCCTCCTCCGCGAACCGGTGCTGGTAGTAGAAGATCTCCGGCTCGTAGAAGTCGCTCTCGACCAGGACCGCGATCCGGGTCCCGGTCAGCGCGCCCTCGCGCAGGACGGCGTCAGGCACGGGAGGCCCCCTTCAGGAAGTCCGCCGCGCGTTCGGCGATCATCGCGATGGCGGTGTGGCAGTTGCCCGACGGGACGGCGGGCATCACGCTCGCGTCGACGACGCGCAGGCCCTGCACGCCGTGCACGCGCAGCTCGGGGTCGACCACGGAGAGGTCGTCGACGCCCATGCGGCAGGAGCCGGCCTGGTGGTGGTAGCTCTCCGACTTCTGCTTCACGAAGCCGCGCAGCTCGGAGTCGCTGAGGTAGGCCGGGCCGGGCTGGAGCTCCTGCTTGTACCAGGGCGAGAAGGCCGAGGTCGCGAAGAGCTCCCGGGCGATCTTGACGCCCTGCACCATCCGCTCCAGGTCCCAGCGGTCGCCCAGGTAGTTCGGGTTGATCAGCGGGTGGGCCAGCGGGTCGGCGCTCGCCAGCCTGATCCAGCCGCGCGAGACCGGGCGTACGACACCCGGCAGGATGGACACGGTGTTCGGGTGGTCCTGGCCGACGATCACGTCGAACGGGACGTGCACGAAGGCGATCTGCAGGTCGGGCGCGGGCAGCCCGGGCCGGGAGGACAGGAACAGAGCGCTCTCCGAGAGGTTCTGCGTGGGCGGCGGGAGTTCCTGGGTGACCTCGGCCATCAGCCCGGTCAGCACGTGGTTGTGGAAGTTCTCGCCGACCCCTGGCAGGTCCGCGGTGACCCCGATGCCGTGCTCCCTGAGCTGGTGCGGGTGCCCGATCCCGGAGAGCAGCAGCAGCTTCGGGGACTCGATCGCCCCGGCGGCCACGATCACCTCCCTGCGGGCCCGTGCGGTGTGCGGGCCGGGCTCCGCGGGGGTGCTGTGGCCGTCCCGGACGGTCCGGCCGGGGAATTCCGGGGCGGGCTGGAGCTGCACGTACTCGACGCCCGTGCAGGTGTCCCCGTCGAAGAGCAGCCGGGTGCTCTGCGCGCTGGTGCGCAGGGTCAGGTTGGAGCGGTCGAGCGCGGGCTCCAGGTACGCGGCGAGGGTGCCCTGGCGGCGGCCGTCGGCCACGTCGATGTGGTGCCAGCCGGTGCCGAAGAGGCCGCGCCGGGGACCGTCGGTGTTGAAGTCGGCGATCTCCTGGTGGCCGAGCTCCACGGCCGCGTCGATGAAGGCGCGGGAGACCGGGTTGGGGGCGTGCCGGCCGGCGTTGGTGATGCGCTGCGGGCCCCGGGTGCCGGTGGTGGCGGCGGTGGCGTCCTCCTGGCCCTCCAGGAGGGAGAAGTACGGGAGCACGTCCTCGTACGCCCAGCCGGCCGCGCCCTGGTAGGCCCAGTTGTCGAAGTCCGAGGCGTGGCCCCGGATGTGCATCATGATGTAGAGGTTGCTGCTGCCGCCCGGGGCCTTGCCGCGCGGTTCGTAGGTGCGGCGGCCGTCGAGGCCGGGCTGCGGGGTGCTGGTGTAGCCCCAGTCGACGGGCCCGCCGAGCAGCTTGTACCAGGACGACGGGTCGTCCACCTCGGGCGGGATCCGGGAGCCGCCCGCCTCCAGGACGAGGACGGAGACGTCCGGGTCCTCGGAGAGCCGGTTCGCCAGCACGCTGCCAGCGGTGCCGGACCCCACGACGATGTAGTCGTACTCCTCTGCGCTCACGGGTCCCCCTCAGCCCTGGCTCAGGACCTGGAAGGGGGCCGTGTCGTGGAAGTTCGCCATGTAGGCGATCTTTCCGTCCACGATCCGGAAGAAGTTCATGACCTCGGCCTCGATGGCCTCGCCGGAGGCGCTGACCGCCGTCAGGTGCGAGACGGCCGCGGCCTTCTCCCCGCCGTCGTCGACGACGAAGTGCACGGGCTCGTTCCGGAAGACCCGGTACATGGTGCCCATGCCCTTCATCATCGAGCGCAGCACCTCCAGGCCCTCGATGCGCCCGGCGAGCTGCTCGTCCATGACCTGGTCGTCGGCGAACAGGTCGCACCAGCGGTCCCAGTCGCCGGCGTTGGCGTACTGGTAGTACTTCGTGAGGATCTCTCGCGGTTCCATGGCCTCGCTCACCCCTCTATCGGTCGCGTCGGGTGCCGTCCGGCGCGAAGGGCGCCCAGAACCGGCTGAAGGCGGCCGCCGTGTCGCCGAAGAGCCCGTCGCGGCCCTCGACGATCCGGCCGTCCCGCCACTTCATGAAGTGGAAGACCGGGTAGTCCATCCGCTCGTACGGCGACTCGCTCGCGGCGTCCGCGCCGTCGCGCAGGGCGACGTTGCGGCACACGTCCGCGCTGCAGTCCTCGCCCACGAGGACCGCCTCCAGGTCCATCCGGAAGGTGCCGCCGGTGAGTTTGTGGGTCTGCCCCATCAGCTCCAGGAAGGCGTCGAGGCTCTCGTACCATCCGGCCAGCGGGTGGTTGCCCGGCACCAGCCAGCGCAGGTCCTCGGAGTAGTACTCCAGGATGCGCGCCCGGTCGCCGGAGCCGAGGGCCGCGTAGGCCTCCCGGACCCGCTCCCGCGTCACTTCGGTCATCGTCGCTTCTCCTTCGCCGGCGGTCAGAGGGAGCCGGAACCGGGCATCGGAGCCAGGTCGTTGACGGTGTACTGCTTGATCAGCGGCCCGTCCGGGCCCGCCACCACCGTCCAGGTCTGGTCGGCGTCGAAGCCGAGCCATTCGCTGCGGGCGGCCGGCGGGTCCCAGATCTTGGCCTGCCAGTTGACGAGGACCCGGACGATGGCCCGGTCGCCCTCGATGACCGGCTCCACCTTCGTGACCGTGTGGACCTCGTCGAAGAACCGGTTGGTCACGGCCTCGTACCAGCGGCCGAAGCCCTGGTGGCCGAGGAAGGTGTCCTCGGGGACCTTGAACTCCAGGTCCTCGGTGATCAGGGCGAGCACCTGGTCCGCCGGCACGTGCCGGTCCAGTGCCACGTACCAGTCCTCGGCGAACCTGCGGATCGCGTCCTCGGTCAGCTGCCGCTCGGCGGGCATGCGGTCTCCTCCTGTCCGGTCGGGTGTGTCAGATCTGGATGTCGACGAGGAACGGTCCTGGGCGGGTCAGCATCCGGTTCACGGCCGCCACCGCCTCGTCCGGCTTCTCCACCCGCATCCCGCCGGCGCCCAGGGACCGGGCCAGCCCGGCGAAGTCGATCTCGGGGTGGGAGAGGTCGAAGGATCCGGGGAAGCCGTGCTGCGGGATGTCCCGCTCCCGCCAGTACTGGGCGATGTTGTCGTCCAGCAGCCGGTACTTGCGGTTGTTGCAGACCACGAACTTGGCGTCGATGCCGTGCCGGACCGCCGTCCACAGCGCCTGGTACGTGTACATCGACCCGCCGTCGCCGGCGAAGCCCACGACGAGCCGCTCCGGCCGGGCCAGCTTCGCGCCGACCGCCCCGGGGAAGCCCACGCCGAGCGAGCCGCCCCGGGTGAGGTGGTAGTCGCCCGGGCGTTCCGCGGGCAGGTACCGGGTGACCAGCGGGGAGGTGGTCAGCGCCTCGTCGAAGACGATCAGGTCCCCGCCGGTGCGCTCGGCCAGGGTCTTCAGGAAGACGGTCATCGGCGTGCCGTCGTCCTCCTGCGCCTGGGCCCGCACGGCTCGTGCCCGTTCCCTGGTCCGTACGTCGAGCCGGGCGGCCGCGGCGGCCCGCTGCTGCGGGGTGAGCCGCCGCTCCAGTACGCCGGCCAGCGCGCGCAGCGCCTGCCGCGGGTCGGCGGCCAGGCCCAGGTCCACCGGGTGGTTCTTGGCGATCTCGTAGGCGTTGAGGTCGATGTGGACGATCTTCGCGCCCGCCCGGAAGGGGTTCTCCAGTTCGGGGAACACCTCCGGGAAGACATAGGTGCCGACGATCAGGACCCCGTCGGCGTCCCCGATCAGCTCCTTGCTGTGCGGGCCGAACATGTGGCCCGTCTGGCCGCGCCGCAGCGGGTGCGAGGCCGCGATGTTGACCTCGGAGGAGTCGACCTCGTAGACGTCGGCGCCCAGCAGTTCGGCGACGGCCGCGAGTTCGCGCTGGGCCCCGGAGAGCGCCACCCCGTCGCCGACGAGGAGGACCGGGCGCTCGGCGGGGGCGAGCAGCTCGGCCGCCCTCCCCACCGAGGCCGGCGAGGGGGCCACGTCCGTGAGCGGCACCGTGGCGGGCAGCACGGGCTCGGAGTTGAGCTCGTCCAGCACGTCCATGGGCAGCGCCACGAACACGGGCCCGCGGGGCGGGGTGAGCGCGATCTTCACGGCTCGCCGGACGGTGCGCAGCACGGACCGCGGGTCGGTGACCCGGGTGGCGTACTTGGTCACCGGCTTCGCCATGGCCACCAGGTCGGAGGCCATCTGCGCGTCCATGGCGTCGTAGCGGACGCCGGCGTCACCGGCGACCACGACGAGCGGGGTGTGGCCGCGCAGCGACTGGTAGAGCATGCCGATGCCGTTGCCCAGCCCGACCCCCGAGTGCAGCTGGAGCAGGGCCGCGCCGCCGGTCGCCCGGGCGTACCCGTCGGCGATGCCGGCGGCCACGGTCTCCTGGAGGGCGAGGACGTAGGTGAAGTCCTCCGCCGCGTCGACCGCGTCGAGGAATCCCTGTTCCACCGTTCCCGGATTTCCGAACATCACATTCAGGCCGTCGGCCTTGAACTGCTCGATCAGCCTTTCCCGTCCCGGACTCGCCGGAGTGGCTTCGGCATTCATCGGACTCCCCTTGAAATCACCAGCCGTACCGGATGAGACCGTCCTCCAGGACTTCCACGATCTTCTGCCCCGTGAGATACGAATCGGGGGTCGAGCGGCCGGTGACGAACGGGAAGTCGACGATCACGGAAACCGGCTTTCCGAAATTGCCGTGGTACGCGCCGCGCGGGCCGGTGGCATCGCGCAGGATGTACTCCAGCGGGTACGGCGGCGGGCCCATGTTGAAGTCGGTACCGAGGAATCCGGTTCCGTCCTTGTAGTCGTACTCCTTGCAGTGGCCGGTCACGTGCTTGCCCCAGATGATGCTCTTGCGGTCGCTCCAGTCCCGGGCGAAGGCCAGGCAGGCGACGCCGTAGCACTCGGCGGCGACGACCTTGCCGGCCTTCTCGAAGGCCAGGATCAGGGCGTGCACGCGCTCGTTGTTGGCGAGGTCGGCGATGGGTCCGCTGCCGCCGACGATGAGGATCGCGTCGTACCCGGCGATGTCGGCGTCGAGCCTGTCCAGGTCGCGGTGGTACTGCTCCAGCTTCCGCAGGTAGCCCTCGTCGCTCGTGTACGGGCGCTCGGGGACCCACGCCTCGATGTCGAGCGGGGAGTCCAGCCGGCTGGACTGCTCGAACTCGCGGCCCAGCCGGGCGTTCTCCTCGGTGGTGACCGAGCGGCCCAGCGGGGGGTCGATGTAGTTCGCGTCGAGGCTCGGCGGAAGAGCGTGCGCACGCTTTCCGGTCGGCGTGGCGAATACGACCTCGTAGCCCCGCTCGTCGAACTTCGATACGGGGCCTATCAGTTCCTCGGCCCAGTAACCGTGTTCGGAGACAATGACCAGAATCTTTCTGCTCACGAATTCCTCCAGGCGCCGCCTGTTGTCGTTGGCGTCCACCACACTGGCCGCGCCCGGGGCATGCGTCAAAGCGTCGGTGTGCGACTTGGTGAGGTAGCGGCCATGGTCATCACGGCACTTCAGGAAGTCGCTCCGGGAGGTCATGAAGTCGATCCAGGACTACCTGACTTCGGCCGAATCCCTGAACCATCGCGGGGGCCGCGACCTATGGTCTGGACGCGCCGTCAATCACGGAATGCACGGGACACCGGCGCGAGGACGCGACGAGAAGGACGGGGACGATCGATGGACCTGTTGTGCACACACCTCGACCGGATACGTCCGGTGAAACCGGGCACCGAGGGCTGCGAGGAGTGCCTCGCCTCCGGTGACGGCTGGGTTCACCTGCGGATGTGCCTGAGCTGCGGTCACGTCGGCTGCTGCGACTCCTCGAAGAACCGTCACGCCACCCGCCACTACCGGGTCACCGAGCACCCCATCGCCGCCTCGCACGAGCCGGGCGAGGACTGGGCCTGGTGCTACGCCGACAAGCTGATGCTGGACCCGGCGTGAGCGCGGCCCCGGAGAGCGCGGCGGCCGTCACCTCCTCCGGCGCCGCCCCGGCCGAGCGCGCCGAGAACCGCAAGCCGGTCATCCTGGCCGTGGACGACGATCCGCAGGTGCTGCGCGCCGTCCGCCGCGACCTGCGCAGCGCCTACGGAGACCGCTACCGGGTGCTCGGCGCCTCGTCCGCGGCCGACGCCCTGAAGATCCTGGACTCGCTGGACGAGCGGGGCCACGACCCGGCGCTCTTCCTCGTCGACCAGCGGATGCCCGACGTCACGGGGGTGGAGTTCCTCCTCGAGGCCGTCAGCCGGTTCCCGGACGCGCGCCGGGTGCTGCTGACCGCGTACGCGGAGACCGACGCGGCGATCACCGCCATCAACCGGGTGCGGCTGGACTACTACCTGCTCAAACCGTGGGACCCTCCGCACGAGCGGCTGTTCCCGGTCCTGGACGACCTGCTGTCGGACTGGCTGGCCACCTACCGCCCGGCGTACGACGGGATCATCGTCGCCGGCCACCTGGTCTCCCCCGGCACCCACGCCGTCCGGGACTTCTTCACCCGCAACGGCCAGCCGTTCCGCTTCCTGAACGTCGAGCGGGACCCCGAGGCGCTGACCCTGATCGCCGCCGAGCCGGGCGGAGCGCTGCCCCTGGTCCGCTTCCCGGACGGGTCGGTGCTCTCGGCCCCCGGGGACACGGAGCTCGCCCAGCGGCTGGGGCTGGCCACCACCGCCTCCCGCCCGCACTACGAGTGCGTGATCGTCGGCGCGGGTCCCGCCGGCCTGGCGGCCGGGGTCTACTCGGCCTCGGAGGGCCTGTCGACGCTGATGCTGGACTCCCGCGCCCCGGGAGGCCAGGCCGGCACCTCCAGCCTGATCGAGAACTACCTCGGCTTCCCCTCGGGCCTCTCGGGCGGGGACCTCACCCGCCGCGCCACCATCCAGGCCTCCCGTTTCGGGGCGGAGATCCTGCACCCGGTCGAGGTGGTCTCGCTGACCCGGGACGACCCGGCGAAGGTCCTCACCCTGGCGGACGGTACGGAGATCAGCGCGGAGACGGTGCTCCTCGCCACCGGCGTCTCGTACAACCGACTGGAGGCGCCGGGCGCGGACCGCTTCGAGGGGGCCGGGCTCTACTACGGCGCGGCCACCACCGAGAGCTCGGCCTGCATCTCCCAGCACGTGTTCATCGTGGGCGGGGCCAACTCGGCCGGCCAGGCGGCGGTGCACTTCGCCAAGTACGCGGCGCGGGTGACGATCCTGGTGCGCGCGGCCTCGCTGGACGCGAGCATGTCCCGGTACCTCGTCGACGAGATCGACCGCACCCCGAACATCGAGGTCAGGGTCCGCACCACGGTGGTCCGGCTGGACGGCGCGGAGCACCTGGAGCGCATCACCCTCCACGACGCGGACACGGGCGCGGACACCGAGGTCCCGGCCCGTTTCATGTTCACCTTCATCGGCGCCCGCCCGCACACCGAGTGGCTCTCGGGGGTCGTGGAACGGGACGAGTACGGCTTCGTCCTCACGGGGTCGGACCTGATCGCCAACGGGGGCGAGCTGCCGGCCGAATGGAGCCTGGAACGCGCCCCCTACCCGCTGGAGACGAGCGTTCCGGGCGTCTTCGCGGCCGGTGACGTGCGGGCCCACTCGGTGAAGCGGGTCGCCTCGGGCGTCGGCGAGGGCGCGATGGCGGTCTCCCTCATCCACCGCTACCGCTCGATGGGCTGAGAGCGAACACCGGCCGGGGCCCTTGCGATCAAGGAGCGATCGGACGCAACGTTGATTACATGATTACAGCCGAACAGAGCGAAAAGCTCCGCGCGTGGTTCGCCGAGCGCCTGCCGGTGGACGTGTACGAGTCCCTCGTGTCGGTCACGGTCGACCGCGAGGAGATCACGGTCGTCGGCACCGTCCCGGCGAACGAATCGGTCGGGGAGTTCCGCGAGCGCACCCGCGAGCAGCGCATCGAGGTGGCGCGCGAGGCCGAGGAGCTCTACCGCCGCAAGGTGGCCTGGGGTGTGCGGTCCGGTGCGGAGACGGCCCTCTTCACGCACCTGGCCGTGCCCGTCATGACCCGGCTGCGCCAGTCCGAACGCCAGGTCCTCGACACCCTGGTCGCGGGCGGCGTGGCCCGCAGCCGGGCCGACGCGCTGGCCTGGTGCGTCCGCCTGGTCGGGCGGAACACCGACGAGTGGCTCTCCGAGCTGCGCGCGTCGCTGGACAAGGTGCAGCGGGTCCGCGCCCAGGGCCCCGACGTCGCCGAACCGGGCGACCCGGGTGAATCCGACTCCAGGAAGTCCGGTTCGGAATGACGGAATCACCCCACGACCGCCCATGATCGCGTAAGGCTGGCCCGGACCGACCACGAGGGAGAGGCACGCACCATGACCACGACCGTCGAATACATCCGCTACCGGATCGCCTTGGACGATCAGCAGGCCTTCGAAACCTCGTACGCGAGGGCGGCCGAGGCGCTGGCCGCCGCACCCGAGTGCATCGACTACGAACTCGCCCGCTGCGAGGAGGAGAAGGAGCGCTACATCCTGCGCATCCGCTGGACCTCGGTCGACGCCCACCTGAACGGCTTCCGCAAGGGCGAGCACTTCCCGGCCTTCTTCAGCGCGATCCGGCCGTACGTGACGGCGATCGAGGAGATGCAGCACTACACGGTGACCGATGTCGCGGGCACCGGAAAGGCCGCCGGACAGTCATGAGCACCACACCGTCGACACCCACCATCTACGAGTGGATGGGCGGAGCGGAGGCGATGAAACGCCTCACGGACGCCTTCTACGCGCACGCCCTGCAGGACGAGATCCTCGCCCCGGTCTTCGCGGGCATGGACTCCGAGCACCCCCAGCACGTCGCCGTCTGGCTGTCGGAGGTCTTCGGCGGCCCGGCGGACTACACCGCCCACCACGGCGGCCACCAGCACATGGCCACCAAGCACCTGGGCCGCGGCATCACGGAGAAGCAGCGCCGCCGCTGGGTGGACCTGCTGATGGACACGGCCGACGAGGTCGGACTCCCCACGGACCCGGAGTTCCGCGGGGTGTTCGCCTACTACATCGAGTGGGGCACCCGGATGGCCCTGATCTACTCGGGGCCCAATCCGCCCCCGGTGGACGCGGCCAAGATCCCGGTCTGGTCCTGGGGCCAGACCCCGCCCTGGATCCCCAAGGGCTGAAAGTCCGGTCACGTCCGCCCCGGACCCCTCCGGCCGGCCGCCTCAGCGCATGAACTTGTAGCGCCGAGGGGGCAGCCGCGGGGTCTGGGGCGGCATGCCTTCGGCGAGGAGCACGGTGAGCGGCACGGCCTCGGCCCCGTCACGCGGCTCCGCGCGCTGCCAGAACTCCACCGCCCCCTCCAGGATCTCCACGAACTTCGCCCAGTCCCCCGGCTCCGCCTCCGCGCAGCCCCGCCAGGACGTCACGGTCACCAGGCGTCCCGGCGCCTGCGGCAGCCACGAGAGGTCCCGCAGCACGTCGGCCAGCGCGTCCCAGTTCCCGCCGAACCACTCCGGCAGCCGCAGGGCCTCCTGGCAGCGCCGCATCAGCGCGGCCTTGCCGCGCACCCCGTCGAGGTCCAGCTCCATGACCGTCCAGCCGGCCTTCTCGGCGGCGTCGAGCGCCGGGGCCAGCGGCAGCGGCTCCAGGGAGGTGGACGGGGACAGGGGTGAGATCGGGCTCATCGGAGAACCGCCTTGAATGTGTCGTAGTGATCGTCTGTGTAGTAGAACTCGCCGCCCTGCCCCGTCACGATCCGCCGGGCGCCCCTGTCCGGCTCCCCCGGCGTCTTGACCGTGAACTCGTGGTAGTAGCCGCGCTTGCGCTTCGGCAGTGCCTTCTCGAAGTTGCCGAAGACCGTGCCGTCCTGGCGGTAGGGGTACGGCCCGCCCTTGTCGATGAGCAGGAGCACGTCCCGGGCCTGCTGCGGCAGCGCGTCGGCCCGTACGGTCGCCATCCCCTTGGCCCACGACGGGGCGGGTGCGGCACTGCCGGTGGCGGCGGCGGGCGCGGCGTTCGGACCGCCGCAGCCCGCCAGGCCGCCTACCAGCGCGGCGCCGAGGAACAAGGCCCCGAGCAGCCGCAGGAACGATCGGGGCGCGTTCCGGAGGATCATGCGCCGATCGTGCCAAATATCCGATTCGCTCGCGAATCGTCGGATGGCCCCGGAGGGCCTCAGAGGGCGGACATCTTGGTGTAAGGGCTCAGAACACGCTTCTGGACCGATCCGAAGTCGACGAGAACAGCGATCCCCTCCTCGATTCCGACGACACGGCCGAGGCCGTGCTCGTCGTGGGAAACCCGGTCGCCGACGGAGAACTGCCGGATGGGCTGTTCCTCGGGCGCCTTGAACGGGCTGGACGGCAAATGACGGCGAGGTACTGCAGATTTGGTCATCGGAACCAGTATGACCCCAGTCACCCGCGCCACGGGCCGCCGTTCGGATCTCGATTCAGGCACCATCCGTCCCGGCGCCCGCACCGGTCAGCCGTCCGGATCGGCCCGGTCCAGCGCCGGCCGGAGACCCGGGGCCGACTCGGTCAGCAGGTAGTCGGCGACGGCCGTGTCCGTGACCAGGCTGGTCACCAGACCCGACCGCAGCACCGCCCCGATCGCGGAGGCCTTGCGCAGCCCGCCCGCGATGGCCACCACCTCGGGGATCCGCCGCAGGCGGTCCGCCTCCACGGTGATGCACCGCTCGCCGAGGTCCCGGCCCACCCGCCGCCCCTCGGAGTCGAACAGGTGCGCCGACATCTCGGCCGCGACGCCGAGCGAGGCGTAGTGCGCCCGCTCCTCGTCCGTGAGCATGTCGTGGACGGTCGAGATGCCGGGCTCCCAGGAGCCGATGGAGACGGCCGCGACCGTCACCTTGTCGAAGTACTCGAACGCGCGCGCGATCCCGGTCTGGCTCCGCAGCGCCGCCGCGGTGGCCGGGTCCGGGAGCAGCATCGGCGCGTAGATCGGGTGCGCGTCCCCGCCGGAGACCTGCGCGGCCCGCCGTACGGCCTCCACCGAGCCGCGCTCCGCGGTCCCGGCGTCGTACACGCCGGTCAGCTGGACCACGGTGCACGGGGGCAGCCGGTGCAGGGAGGCGGCCATGTGGATCGTCGAGCGCCCCCAGGCCAGGCCGAGCACGTCGCCCTCGTTGACGAGCTCGCCCAGCAGGTCCGCGGCGACGGCACCCAGGTTCTCCGGGTCGGGGGCGTCCTCCGTCGCGTCGGCCGGGGACTCCACGACCACCGCGTGCCGCAGCCCGTACCGGGCGCGGAGCGCGTCGGAGCGCTCCGCGTCCAGCTCCGCGGGAACGCGGATCTCGATGCGTACGAGATCGCGTTCGAGGGCGGTCTCCAGGACCCGGGCCACCTTGAAGCGGCTCACGCCGAACTCCTCGGCGATCTGGATCTTGGACTTGCCCTCCAGGTAGAAGCGTCGCGCCATGGCCGCAGCCTGCACCAGCTCCGCGGGTCCCATCCGCAGGGCTGACCGTCCCGCCGAAGTTGCAGACACCGCGTTCTCCTCACTGCTGTTCACACTCTCGACTCGTCGTTCATCCTGTCAGATCCGACGGCCGTTGATCAGCCTGGACAGCTCCCGTTCACCGAGCCGTCCACCAAGCCTTCTCCTCAGTGGTCGCAGGCCCACGGCGCGGCCGCGATGGCCGTACCCGCCTGCTCACGCAGCGTGCGTACGGCGGCCGCCGGGTCGACCGCTCCGTATACGGCGCTGCCCGCGACGAAGACGTCGGCGCCGGCCTCGGCGCAGCGCTCGATGGTCGAGGCCGACACCCCGCCGTCGACCTGGAGCCAGATCTCCAGACCGTGCTTGGAGATCAGCTCACGGGTGCGGCGGATCTTGGGCAGCATGATGTCCAGAAAGGGCTGGCCGCCGAAGCCCGGCTCGACGGTCATGATCAGCAGCATGTCGAGCTCGGGGAGGATGTCCTCGTACTGCTCGATCGGCGTCGCGGGCTTGAGCGCCATGGAGGCGCGCGCGCCCTTGGCCCGGATCTCCCGCGCGAGACGCACGGGCGCGGCCGCGGCCTCGGCGTGGAAGGTCACCGAGCCCGCCCCGGCCTCCACGTACTGCGGGGCCCAGCGGTCCGGGTTCTCGATCATCAGGTGGAGGTCGAGCGGGGTGTCCGTGGCCCGGCTCAGGGATTCCACGACCGGTACGCCGAGGGTCAGGTTGGGGACGAAGTGGTTGTCCATGACGTCGACATGCAGCCAGTCGGCTCCCTCGACGGCCTTCGCCTCCTCGGCGAGGCGGGCGAAGTCGGCGGACAGGATGCTGGGAAAAATCTGGGCGGCCATGCCCCAAGCGTGCCATGCCACCGCGCGGTTCCGGCCACGACCCCGGAAGTCGGGATCGACTCGGCAGCGCTGCAGCGATACCGCAGAATATTCGGCTTGTCCTTGGAGATCGCCTTGCCGCCGTCGTCGGTCAGGCGGGCGGCGCGCCGCGCAGGTGGCGCAGCAGCCCCTCCAGCGCGGCCCAGCTCTCGGCGGTCTCGGCGTCGCCGAGTGCGTAGTAGTAGCCCGGCCGGGCCTGCGGACCCAGTCGCACCGGGCGTTCCTTGAGCGGCGTCCTCCTGGCGGTGTCCCGCCCCGCTTCCTGGACCTCCGCGGGGCCGAGTACGAAGGCGTACGGCAGTGGCGGGTTCTCGTAGTGGGGCGGGGTGCTCAGGTCCCGGCGTGCTGCGCGCAGCTGGCACAGCATGCTCGTGAGCCCGTACCGGGTCACCAGCTCCTCGGCCAGCCCCGGAAGCGCCTCCAGGGGGAGCGCCTCGTCAGAGCCGTAGCCCAAGGTGAGGGTGATGTCCTCCTCAACGCCCTCGGGGGTGCGGATCACGCGCAGGGTGGCGACCGCGGGCCGGTCCGGGGTGCCGACGACCACGGTCCAGGTGGACCGAGGGGCCCGCTCGTAGGCCAGCTCGGTCAGCTGGCGCCGCGACCACGTCAGGCCGGCGGGCTCCGAGGTCCCCCAGCCGGCCGGCAGGCCGCCCGTCAGCACCTGCCAGGCGGCCTCGAGCGCGCCGCCGAGGACGAGGTCCGCCGTGGGTCGGTGCCGGGTACGGAAGGAGACACTGAGCTGGCGTTCACCGGTCTGCGGGGCCTCTGCGAAGGTGTCCGCCACCCGCGTCTCGCCGTTCTCGCCCGGAGCGGGGCAGAAGGCGTCGTCCTGCCAGGTGAGGACGGCGCCCGTAAGCCCGTCGTAGTAGCCGCATCGCTCGTCCTGCACCACCCAGCGCGAGGGCATCGCCTGCAACAGCAGACGGGTGGGCGTGGAAAGGCGGCAGTGCGGCGGGGTGACGATCTGCAGGGATCGCTCGCTCTCCACGGTGGCCCGCAGCACCTCGGAGAGCCAGCTCGTCATGGGGACGACGGGGCGGTCCTGGAGGACGACGGCAGCCTTGTCGGTGAGCAAGTCGACGGCCGGCTGGGCGGCGGCGGGCACCGGCACGGCGGTGACGCCCGAGACGTCGACCGGGCAGGCCGCGCCGACGGTGCCCGGGGCGTCCGGCGGCCAGACCCGACCGCCAAGGAGCATGGTCAGGCGGGCGGCGAAGGCTCCGGCGAGCTGCTCGGCCTCTGGTACGCCGGCGGCGGCGCGGGCCTCGACCCACCACGCCGGACCGTCTCCCGACAGCTCGGCACCCGGCCCCAGCAGTCGTACCGCCTCGCTCCGCACCTGGAGCATCAGCGGGACTTCGATCGATACGAGCGGCCGGCCCTCGGCATCACAGAGCTGGACCACGGCGCCCTCTCCGGCGGACTCGACCAGAAGGTCGGGGCCGCCCGCGAGCAGGCCGGCCAGGACGCTCAGCGCGTCCGGCATGCGCTCGGTGAGCGCGATCACGTCCTTGGTCATGCCGTGTTCCTTGTCGTCATGTTCTCTCGTTGCCGAAGGTCAGCAGGCACTCGCCGAACCGTCGGCCTTCCGGGCCCTGCGCACGGGAGACGACGGGGACGGCATGGATCAGGGCAATCGGGGAGCAGCTGACGTCGAGCACGCTCATCACAGATGTTTCGTGCCTGACATCGTCCAGCAGCACCTTGAGGGTTTGTCTGTCGAACAACTGTTGGCGAGGCGCACCATGGCGCGGGGCCGTCCAGCCGCAGGGTGTCAGGTCCTGCTCGGCGCCCGCGCCCGCGAACTACGGGAACGTGTTGTCCTAGGAGAACCCTCCTCCGTCGGTCGGCTTCGCTGCGAACAAGTGGCTCCGCCCCGATTTCGGTGACGATCCGCCGCAGTACCTGCTTTCGCTCACCGGAGAACTCCCCCACGGAGATACCGGTCAGCTACTCATTTCGGGCCGGCAATGAGGAGTCGTCTGCCCAAGCCACCAAGGGCGTCCACACATCCGCCGCCGGACCGCCCACGCCCGATCGCGATCGGGGCGGGCGGCTGGGCAGGGTCTTCATGCCCCGAGGTGGTCGCGAACTCCGGCGAGCGGATCGCGACCGTGCTCCTGGGCGTACTCGCCGCGACGTGCTTCGGCCTTCTGCGGATTCGCCGCGCAGCAGTAGTCCCAGAAGTCGACCAGTACGCGGAACGCGTCGTCGAGCGTGTATTCGCCCTGGACGTGCTCGACGAAATAGTTCTCCACCCTCACGCCCTGCGGGCTGATGGTGACGGTGTGAGCATTGCCATCCAGGTCCTCCGGCGCGAATCCGGGATCGGCCTTGGCCTCGGCGACCAGGTCGATCGCTTCCAGAACGGACAGCGGTGAAAGTTGGATGTCAGCCGTGACCCACTGCCCCAGGATGTTCAGCTCGGCAGGGCCCGAGAAGGACGGCACTCCGAAGGCGTCCTCGACGTAGTACTTGGTGCGGATCACTGCTCTGTTCTCCTTCGTGCCTACTTGGGCATGAGCGGGTAAATGGTCTTCGCGTCACCGGTGATCGGGTCGAAATAGCCTTCGAAGGTGATGCCCTTCCAGTCTCCACGCCACTTGTTCGTGGCGGCGTCGACCACCCGGCCGTTCTCGAAGGACTTCTCCATGGCGCGCCTGACCTGCTTTTCCGTCCAACCTGGGGGGAAAAAGGTCGTCTTGGCTCGCTTCATCACCATCTCGCCGGTGCGCGGATCACGCATCCACACATTGCCCGTGGTCAGTCCCGTCTTGTGGTCGATCTCAATGATCCTGGGGACCTTCACCATGTAGGGGTTGAGATCCCGGCCACCGGGTCGGAAATGGTAACCGGACACCTTGGGGTTGCCATTGCGATCGTACTTGAGCTCTCCCTGGAGAACGTGCTCGAAGGTGTGCTCGGGGATTCGGCCGCCCTTCGGCAACGGAGGAAGCTCCTCCACCGTCGGCGGATCATCGGAAGGAGTGGTGGTGTCCCCGCTGTTACTCGACCCCGGATCCGTGTCCGGCTGACCCGCGGCGGGGTCGTGGGCCGGGTCACCGTGACCCGCCGGGTCATGGGCATCGCCGGCGTGACCGGAACCAGAGCCGAGACCCGCAGGCTCGTGCTGACCGGTGCCGTGGCCGCCGCCGAACGGGCCGTCGCCGCCGAGCCCCGCCCCGGAGCCGCCGCCGGTGGCGCCCCGGCCACCCTCGGCATCCCTGTGCGGTGTGCCGGGTCCGGCGCCGGAGGAGCCGGGCCCGCTGCCGTGGGACGGGACATGCGCGGTCGGGGGTTCCCCGGCGTGCCCGCCCGGCGCGTGGGATCCGCCGACGGGGCGGGTCGGATTCGTCGGGCGGCCCGTGGAGTTCTCCATTTGGCCGGGGCCGCCCGCGCCTTCGAGGACGCGTTCCCTGGCCGGGGCGGGCTCGTGGGTGTTGGGCAGGTCGTCCTTGTGGGGCTCCCTGACGGGTTCGGTGTCGGGGACGACGTTGCCGTGCTCGTCGCGGATGACGCCGTCGTGGCCGATGACGCGCTTGCGGCCCTGCGCGTCGACGTACTCGTGACCGGGCGGCGTTCTGTCACCGGCGCCGGCGGGGGGTCCGGTCGTGCCAGCCGGGTGCGGAGAGGTTCCACCGGGCATGTTGCGGGCCATGTCGTCGACGCCCGCTCTGCTCGCCTTCAGGCCCTCCATGAAGTCGCCGACTTTGATCTTGGTGATGTTCGCGGCCTTGCCGAGGTAGCTCATCGGGTCGACGAGCACGCCCACCTTGCCCACCCCAGTCGCGATCTCCGCACCCACGCCCAGCTTTCCGACCTTGCCCAGCCGGAGGAACGATCCTGCGCCGAGGGTCAGGACGTTGAACAGGACGGTCCCCCCCGCCCGCGCCGGATCCTTGTCCCACTCGTCCCACGCGACCAGCGACTTGCCGAAGTTGCGCAGGGCGGCCTTGCTCTTCTCCCGGTCGCTGTGGTCGACCGGGCCGAACATCTTGTCCATCGCCCAGTCGTAGGGCGTGATGATGTAGCCGCTGACACCGGCGAAGACGTCGCCGATACCCGACCAGGTCTTCTTGAAGGTGTCCATGTCGAAAACGTTGACCATGTGGCCGAGACCCTTGAGGGTGCCCCAGACACCGTCGACGAAGAAGCCCTTCAGGCCGCCGCCGACGTTGTCCTTCGTCCACTCCCACGCGGCCCGCAGGCCTGTGTACTCGCGCTCGTCGGCCGTCCCCCAAGGCGTCTCCTTGGCGTCCTTGACATCGCTCTCCCTGAAGCCGTACATGCCGGCTTTGTGCGAGCCGTCGTCGACGCCGAAGTGCGTGCCTCCCACCAGGGTGGTGATCTTGTTGGCCGCGTCGCGCTCGACGCCCTGAAACGCCACCCACGTCACGCCGACCTCGCGGACAAGACGCGCATTTTCGTCGATCTTGCCCTGGTCCTGCTGCCAGTCCTCGTCGTCCTTGTTGTCCGTGACGAACTTCTGTGCGTCCGCGCGGAGTTGCTTCATCTTGGCAACCAGCGGTCTGGCGGTCGTGGCGAAATTCGTCAGAGCACCGCTGACGGACTCCAGCTTCGTCGCGAACGCGTCCGCCTTGTCCCGCACGGGAATCGTCGAGTCGAGCAACTCCTCCTGCTCGGGGGCGTCGTAGACCGGATCCAACGCCTGAAAGGCATTGTGTACGTCCCTGCCGGTGTCGCGGATATTGGAGGCGGTCGCCTTGAGCGCGGCCGCGTGTGTCTCCAAGGTCTCCAGGTTGCCGGTGAAGGTGGGTATCTTCCCGACGTCGATCACTTCTTGGGACCTTTCAACTCTTCCGCGGTAGGAGCCTTGGAGTACTCCTCCTGCTTGTTCTTGGCCATCTGCAGGTCACCCTTGACGTACTCCTCAGTGGCCAGGCGGGCACCCGTGATGGACTTTCCCGTCCGGACGGGAAGGAACTTCAGTTCGTCTTCCGTTCGCTGCTGAAACTCGAGCAATGCCTGGGCCACGGGGCCGAACGCACCCTCCTTGGGCAGCTCGATCCCGCCAAGCACCATCGTTCCCGCCCACGTCGCGGCGCCGACCAGGCCATCGCTGTACGACGTGAACTCTTCCTCGAATTTGCCGCCTGCGTCGGCGGTCTTGCTCAGCACACCTGCAACGCCGTCCGGCTTGATGTCCCACGCAGACACGTTGTCCCCGTCTCCCGTCCAGCACAATGCCCCAACCCCGCAAGGATGATCCATTCCTATCAACCGGGCGTTGTGGTCTGCAAAGTGAATCAGGGGCACATTCCGGCTGCTGTTGCTGAGCGACGGTCTCCGCGGCGCCGACGGCGATCGCGCCCGTCGGTCCTTCCGCCATGTGAGCCCGGGCCGGTCCGGCCCCACAGCGAAGCCCCCGCGACGACGCGTCCGTCGCGGGGGCTTGCTGAACGTGGGGCCGACCGGGTTCAGGCAGTGCGGCGCAGCAGTGCCAGGTACATCGCGTCCGTGCCGTGCAGGTGTGGCCACAGCTGGACGTCCGGGCCGTCGCCCAGGGCCGGGACGCCCTCCATGAACGGGCGCGCGTCGACGAGTTCGGCGGCGACCGGCGAGGCGCCCGCGCCCCGCCCCTTCAGTACGTCGTCCACCACGATCCGGGTCTCCGCCAGGTGCGGGGAGCAGGTCGCGTAGCCGACCACGCCGCCGACCCGCACCGCGGACAGCGCCTCCCGCAGCAGCGCCCGCTGGAGCGGCGCGAAGCCCTCCAGGTCCTGTGGCCGCCGGCGCCAGCGGGCCTCCGGACGGCGGCGCAGCGCGCCGAGGCCGCTGCACGGCACGTCCATCAGCACCCGGTCGAAGGAGCCCGGCCGCCACGGGGGCCGGGTTCCGTCGGCGGCGATCACCTGGTACGGGCCGGGATTGCCCGCGAGGGCCTTCTCGACCAGCCGCGCCCGGTGCGGCTGCTTCTCGGAGGCCAGCAGGAACGCCCCGCGCTGCGCGGCCAGCGCCGCGAGCAGCGCCGCCTTGCCGCCGGGGCCCGCGCAGCCGTCGAGCCAGCGCTCGTCGCGGCCCTCGACCGGCACGGACGCCAGGGCCGTCGCCACGAGCTGGCTGCCCTCGTCCTGGACACCGGCGCGCCCGTCGCGCACGGCGTCCAGCGCGCCCGGCTCGCCGCCCTCGGCCATCCGTACCGCGTACGGGGACCAGCGTCCCGGCAGCGCGGAGTCCTCGCCGAGCGCTTCCAGCAGTTCCTCCGGCGTGGACCGGCCGGGGCGCGCGACCAGCGTCACCTCGGGCCGCTCGTTGTCGGCCTCCAGGAGGTCCTCGATCCCGGCGCGGCCGCCGCCCAGGGCGTCCCACAGCGCGCTCACGACCCAGCGCGGATGCGAGTGGTAGATCGCGAGGTGCTCCTCGGCGTCCTCTTCGTACGGCGGGGCGACGATCTCCAGCCACCCCTCCAGGTCGTGCGCGGCGATCTTCCGCAGCACCGCGTTGACGAACTTCGCCCGGCCGTCGCCGAGCACCACCCGGGCCAGCTCGACGCTGGCCGAGACGGCCGCGTGCGTGGGGATGCGGGTACCCAGCAGCTGGTGCGCGCCGAGCGAGAGCACGTCCAGTACCGGCGGGTCGACCTCCCGCAGCGGGCGGTCGATGCACGCCTTGATCACGGCGTCGTACGTGCCCTGGCGGCGCAGCGTCCCGTACACGAGCTCGGTGGCCAGCGCCGCGTCCCGGGCCTGGAAGTTCTCGTCCTGGCGGGCCTTGCGCAGCAGCGGCGGCAGCACGAGGTTGGCGTACGCGTCGCGCTCGTCCACTGCCCTCAGCACCTCGAAGGCCAGCATCCGTACCGGGTCCTTCTGGGGCCGCCGGTAGGGCTTGGCCTGCCGGGCGCCTGCGGCGTTGCTGCGACGGGGCTGGGGGGACTTCTCGCTCACGTGAAAGGTACTCCGGAGGTACGAGGCGCTGGTATGAGGTGCGGTGGGCCCTGCCGGGCCGCAGGACGGTCGGAATGCGGAGCGGGACACCGCGCGGCCGCGCGGTGTCCCGTCGGTGGTGCGCCGTCCGCGGGCGGGACGGCCGCTGCAGGACGGCACGGCCGGGGAGGCCCGCAGGCGAATCCCGGCTGGACTCAGCCTACGTCGGTCCCGCCCAGCCGCTCGCCGGGCGCGATCCGCACCCCGCGGGCCCAGTCGGCGCCCCGCATCGGCTTCTTGCCCTGGGGCTGCACCCACAGCAGCTCCACGGCATGCGAGCCGGTGCCGGCGTAGACGTTGTTCTTGGCCGGGGCGAGCTCGCCGGGCTCCAGGTCGGTGCGGTCGGTCACCAGGCCCAGGGAGATCACCTTGAGCCGCTCCCCGCGGAACACGGTCCACGCGCCCGGCGCCGGGGTGCAGCCGCGCACCACCCGGTCGGCGCGCATCGCGGGGGCCGTCCAGTCGATCCGGGCGTCCTCCACGGTGATCTTCGGGGCGAGGGAGATCCCGTCGGCGGGCTGGTCGACGGCGCGCAGGGTGCCGTCCTCGATGCCGTCCA
This sequence comes from Streptomyces sp. NPDC053432, assembly GCF_055585365.1. Classification (NCBI taxonomy): domain Bacteria; kingdom Bacillati; phylum Actinomycetota; class Actinomycetes; order Kitasatosporales; family Streptomycetaceae; genus Streptomyces; species Streptomyces sp. NPDC053432. Next base: position 77,510 of record NZ_JBVJKF010000021.1, on the reverse strand, counting down.
TGGTGGCGGCCAGCAGCCCGCTGCCGGCGAAGGCCAGGCGGGTCAGCAGGTCGCCGCTGGTGTCGGTCGGGCGGATCTCCTCGGTGAGGATCCCGTAGACCGGGCCGGAGTCCAGTCCCTCCTCGATCAGGAACGTGGAGGCGCCGGTGACCTGGTCCCCCGCCATGATCGAGTGCTGCACGGGCGCGGCTCCGCGCCAGGCCGGCAGCAGGGAGAAGTGCAGGTTGACCCACCCGTGCTTCGGGATGTCGAGGGCGCTCTTCGGGATCAGCGCCCCGTAGGCGACGACCGGGCAGCAGTCCGGGGCGATCTCGCGCAGCCGGGCCTGGAACTCGGGGTCGCGCGGCCGGACCGGCTTGAGGACCTCGATCCCGGCCTCCTCGGCGCGCTCGGCGACGGGGCTGGCGACGAGCCGCCGTCCGCGGCCGGCGGGGGCGTCGGGCCGGGTGATGACGGCGGCGACCTCGTGCCGCCCGGAGGCGATCAGGGCGTCCAGGGCCGGCACGGCGACCTCAGGAGTGCCTGCGAAGACGAGCTTCACCGGGGTCATACCTCATTTCTGGAGCTTGTCCGTAGGCGGCCACGAGGGCTGCCGGCAGCGCACCAGTCCGTGACTCCGCCCCCCGCTCGCGCGGCGAGCTTCCAGCCGGAAGGCTGCGGTCCAGCCCGAACCGACCCCTTACAGGGCGTGTCGAAACTACCACAGGCCGATCAGCCGCCTTCCAGGAGCGTGGCGGGGGGCGTACGTACACGCGCGCGCCTCTCGCATATGCCGACACGCCCCCACAGCGTGACCTGGTCGACGGGTGGCGCGTTGGTCAAAGGAGATTGACCAGTACGGGCCGCTTCGCGAACGGTGTCTGCGGCCCGATCCGCCCTTCAGCACCGGTTCGAGAGGCTTCTTCATGGCCGACCACGCCACCCACGACGCCCAAGCCCGGGCCAGCCTGCACCTGCTGGTGCGGGACATCGAGCGGGTTCGCCGCCAGGTGGATGCTCTGCGTACGCTGACCGCCCAGCTCGGCAACGTCTACCGCCCGCGCCGCTCCGGCCCCTCCACGGGATTCGTCGTCTACGGCCGGGCGCCCGCGCCGACCGTCCGCCTCGCGCAGGAGCTGCGGGACAGCGTCGAGACGCTGGTCACCGCCGCGGTGGACTTCGACCGCTCGCTCGGCTTCTCCTGGGACGCGGTCGGTTCGGCGCTGGGCGTCACGAAGCAGGCCGTGCACCGCCGGTACGGCGCGCGGCGCGCGCAGAGCGCGGAGGCCGCGGCCGCGGAGCCGCTGGCCGAGGGGACGACGACCCGGACCCTGGGGCCGCTGCCCACGATCCCCGCGGCCCGCTCGGTCCCGCCGCAGCCGCTGCGCGAGGGCTCCCCGGCCTTCCCGGGCCCCCGCAACGGCTGACCCCCTCCCGGGCCCCCGCCTACGGCTCACCGCCGGCCGGGCCCGCAGCCGCTGACCGCCGGGACGCCGACCCCCGACGGCCGCAGCCGACCCCTCCGACCCCGGCGCGCGCCCCCCACGCCCGCCGGGGTCGTTCCCTGCGGGGGCCTCTCCCCTACCCGCCCTTCCCCCGTTCCCCGGGCGCTGCCCGAACCCGCGCCTCAAACGCCGGCGAGGCTGAACCCCCGGGGCTCCGCCCCGAACCCCGATACGGCCGCTCCGCGCCCGCGCGCTCAAACGCCGCGCGGGCTGACTTCCCGCCCCACCCGCCGGCCCTACAGCCCGTCCGGCGTTTGAGGACCGGGGTCCGGGCGGAGCCCCGCCTTCCAGCCCGTCCGGCGTTTGAGGACCGGGGTCCGGGCGGAGCCCCGAGCCTTCCAGCCCGTCCGGCGTTTGAGGACCGGGTCCGGGCGGAGCCCGGGGAACGGGGGAAGGGCGGGGAGGGGACCAGCCCCGCGCAGCGGCACCCTGGCCCGCACCGACCAGCCGCACGCGGCAGCCGGCAACACCCCGGCAGCGCCCCTGGCGCCGCCACGGCAGCGGCCACCAACGGCAGGCCAGGAGCCCGGGCACCGCCCGCGTCAGCCGATGTCCGGCGGATCGATCCGCACCCGCACCGCATCCCCCGCGGGAACCCCCCGCGCCATCCGCACCGCCTGCGCCGCCTTCAGCGCGGCAGCCAGCGCCGCGCCACTGCCCGGCGGCACCCGGACCAGCGCCCGCTCCCCCGGCGACCGCTCTCCCCGCCGCCCCGGCACCGGCACCGGCCCCAGGACCTCCGCGTCCGCCGGCAGCCCCGCCTCGGCCAGGAAGGCCTCCACGGCCTCCCCCCGCCCGGCGACCGCCGCCATCCGCGACACCGGCGGGAACCCGAGCTGCGCCCGCTCCGCGAGCTCCCGCACCGCATGGCCCACCGGGTCCCACCGCACCAGCGCCTGCACCGGCCGCAGCGTCGGCTCGGCGACCACCACAACCTGCCCGTCGCTCCGGACCAGCGACGCCGCCGCGATCCAGCGCCGCAGCGCGTCCTCCCCGGCCCGCAGGTCGGGCCGGGTCAGCATGGCCCAGCCGTCGAGCAGGAGCGCCGCCGCGTACCCGGCGCCCGCCGCCACCGGCTCGGCCCCCGGCGTGGACACCACCAGCGCGGGCCGGTCCGGCACCTCGTCCAGGACGTGGTCGCGCCCGGAGGTCCGTACGGCGACGGCCGGGAAGGCCCGCCCCAGTTCCTCGGCCGTGCGCCGCGCGCCCACCACCTGGGCCCGCAGCCGGAAGGAGCCGCATTCCTCGCAGTGCCAGGACGGTTCGCCCCGCCCGCACCACCCGCAGTGCAGCTCCCGCTCGTCGGGGGCCTCCAGCGGCCCGGCGCAGACCGTGCAGCGGGCCGGTGTCCGGCACCGTTCGCAGGCCAGCCGGGGCACGTAGCCCCGCCGCGGCACCTGGACCAGTACGGGCCCGGCCCTGAGCCCCTCCCGTACGGTCTCCCACGCCAGGCTCGGCAGGCGAGCGGCCCGCGCGGCCTCGTCGCGGGCCAGCAGTTCGTCGCCCACGGTCCGGATCCGGGGCGCCCGGGCCCGTACCGTCTCGCGGTCGGCCGCCAGCGGCCGGGCCCAGCCGGACTCGACGAGCTGGGCGGCCTCCACCGTGCAGCTCGTACCGCCGACGAGGAAACCGCAGCCCTCGCTGACCGCGCGCAGCTCCAGCACCTCCCGTACGTGCGGAAAGGGGGCGTGGTCGTCGCTGTGGCTGGAGTCCCCGTCGTCCCAGATCGCCACCAGCCCGAGGTCGCGTACGGGTGCGAACATCGCGGCGCGGGTGCCGACGACGGCCCGCACCGAGCCCCGGCTGACCGCGAGCCACTGGCGGTAGCGCTTCTCGGGCCCGGACTCGGCGGTCAGCAGCGCGTGCCGTCCCTCGCCGAGCAGGGCGGTCAGGGCGGCGTCCACCCGCGCGGCGGTCCGGCCGTCGGGGACCACGGCCAGGGCCCCGCGGCCGGAGGCCAGTGCGGCGGCCATGGCCCGGGCCAGCTCGTCGGCCCAGCCGGGGCCGGGCAGCGCGGTCCACACGGCGCGGGGGGCGCCGCCGGTGGCGAGGGCGCGCAGGAAGGCGGGGCCCGACGCGTAGCTCTGCCAGCCCCCTGTCTCGGGCGCCGGGGGCGGGGGCAGCGGATCCGGGGAGGGCTTGGCCTCGGCGCGGGCGCTGCGCGCGGGCACCGCGAGCTGGAGGACGTCGGCCAGGCTGCCGGCGTACCGGTCGGCGACGGCCCGGGCGAGCGCGAGCAGGCGCGGGCCGAGGACGATCTCGGGCGAGACCACCTGGGCGAGGGCGGCCAGGGCCCCGTCGTAGTCGGACTCGGCGCGCCGCTCGACGATGAAGCCGTCGATGAGTCCGCCGCCCTCCCGGCGGCCGCCGTGGACCCGGTGGGAGCCCGCGCCGAACCGGACCCGGACGCGGACACCGGGCTGTGCGGCCTCGGCGAGCTCAGCGGGGACCGCGTAGTCGAAGAGCCGGTCGAGGTGGAGCACGCCCTTGTTCACCAGGACGCGGGCCACGGGCAGTTCCTCGGCGAGCGCGGCCCCGCGCCAGGTGCGCGGCTTGGCCTTGGGTGCCTTGGCCTTCGCCTCGGCGACCATCTCGCGGATGAGCGCGAGCTGTTCCGGCGGGCCGCCCGGGCCGTCTGCGACGGGTTCGTTCTCGCTGCTCACAGCAGCATTCTTACCAAAGGGCACCGACAATCCGGCGCCCTCGCCCTCCCTGGGGGTCCGGGCGGGAGCAGGCCGTGCGGGAGCAGACCGTGCGGGCGCCGTACAGGGCCCGCAACGCAGTACCGCCCCGGACCCAGCGGGTCCGGGGTGGTACGTGGAGCGGAGTGTGCCGCTTACAGACCGGCGGCGGCGCGCAGCGCGTCGACGCGGTCGGTGCGCTCCCAGGTGAAGTCCGGCAGCTCGCGGCCGAAGTGGCCGTAGGCGGCGGTCTGGGCGTAGATCGGGCGGAGCAGGTCCAGGTCGCGGATGATCGCGGCCGGACGCAGGTCGAAGACCTCGGAGATCGCTTCCTCGATCTTCTGGACCTCCACCTTGGCGGTGCCGAAGGTCTCGACGAACAGGCCGACGGGCTCGGCCTTGCCGATGGCGTACGCGACCTGGACCTCGCAGCGCGAGGCGAGACCGGCGGCGACCACGTTCTTCGCGACCCAGCGCATCGCGTAGGCGGCGGAACGGTCGACCTTCGACGGGTCCTTGCCGGAGAAGGCGCCGCCGCCGTGGCGGGCCATGCCGCCGTACGTGTCGATGATGATCTTGCGACCGGTGAGGCCGGCGTCGCCCATCGGGCCGCCGATCTCGAAGCGCCCGGTCGGGTTGACCAGCAGGCGGTAGCCCTCGGTGTCGAGCTTGATGCCGTCCTCGATCAGCTGGGCCAGCACGTGCTCGACGACGAACTCGCGGATGTCGGGAGCGAGGAGCGAGTCCAGGTCGATGTCCGACGCGTGCTGCGAGGAGACGACCACGGTGTCGAGGCGGACGGCCTTGTCACCGTCGTACTCGATGGTGACCTGGGTCTTGCCGTCGGGACGCAGGTACGGGATGGTCCCGTTCTTGCGGACCTCGGACAGCCGGCGGGAGAGCCGGTGCGCCAGGTGGATCGGGAGCGGCATCAGCTCGGGGGTCTCGTCGCAGGCGTAGCCGAACATCAGGCCCTGGTCGCCGGCGCCCTGCTTGTCGAGCTCGTCCTCGTCGCCCTCGACGCGGGTCTCGTGGGAGGTGTCGACGCCCTGCGCGATGTCCGGGGACTGCGCGCCGATGGAGACGGACACGCCGCAGGAGGCGCCGTCGAAGCCCTTCTTCGAGGAGTCGTAACCGATCTCCAGGATCTTCTCGCGGACGAGCTGCGCGATCGGGGCGTAGGCCTTCGTCGTCACCTCTCCCGCGATGTGCACGAGGCCGGTGGTGATCAGGGTCTCCACGGCGACGCGCGAGGTCGGGTCCTCGGTGAGGAGCGCGTCGAGGATCGTGTCGCTGATCTGGTCAGCGATCTTGTCGGGGTGGCCCTCGGTCACAGACTCCGAGGTGAACAGACGACGGGACACAACGCTCCCTGGGTTTGCAGCGGCTGCTGTCTGAGTCATTTGGCGGAACCACACCAGGGGCTGCGCCCGATCACGTTCCGAATGCAGTTTATCGGTTGCCACAGTCTGTCAGTCCACCCGTCTCGCCTTATGGGAGCCGTGTGAGCTGCGGCACTCCATTCTGTCCCAACGAAGGGGTGAGGAGAAGGGATCAGCTCAGGGCGCGCCGCGGCGCAGCCGTCCGGCGACCTGATCCCAAATCACCTCGGCCAGCGCTTCCTTGGGACCGTAAGGAACCTGCAGCTCAGAGCCGTCGGAACCCAGGACAACCGCCTCGTTCTCCTCGGAACCGAAGGTCTTCGCCTCGCCGACCTCATTGACGACGAGAAGATCACATCCCTTGCGCCGGAGCTTGGCGCGCCCGTTGGCGAGGACGTCGTCGGTCTCGGCGGCGAAACCCACCACGACCTGCCCCTCGCGGGCCCGGTCCGCCGAGATCTCCGCGAGGACGTCGGGGTTCCGTACGAGGGCGACCGGCGCGGGGTCCTCCCCGTCCTTCTTCTTGATCTTGCCGCCGGCGTACTCGGCGGGCCGGAAGTCCGCGACCGCCGCGGCCATCACCACCGCGTCGGCGTCGGCGGCCGCCTTGAGCACCGCCTCGCGCAGCTGCACGGCCGTCCCCACGCGTACGACGTCCACCCCGGCCGGGTCGGCCAGGGCGGTGTTCGCCGCGACGAGGGTGACGCGGGCGCCGCGGGCGACGGCGGTGCGGGCGAGCGCGTACCCCTGCTTGCCGGAGGAGCGGTTGCCGAGGAAGCGGACCGGGTCGAGCGGCTCCCGGGTGCCGCCCGCGCTGATGACCACGTGGCGGCCGGCCAGGTCCCGCTCGGCCGCACCGCCCCTGCGCAGGACCTGGCGGCACACCTCGAAGATCTCCTCGGGGTCGGGCAGCCGGCCCTTGCCGGTGTCCTTGCCGGTGAGCCGGCCGACGGCGGGCTCGATGACGACGGCGCCGCGCCGGCGCAGCGTCGCCACGTTCTCCTGGGTGGCGGGGTGCTCCCACATCTCGGTGTGCATGGCGGGGGCGAAGACCACCGGGCAGCGGGCGGTGAGCAGCGTGTTGGTGAGCAGGTCGTCCGCGAGCCCGTGGGCGGCCTTGGCCAGCATGTCGGCGGTGGCCGGGGCGACGACGACGAGGTCGGCGCCCTGTCCGATCCGCACGTGCGGGACCTCGTGGACGGATTCCCACACCTCGGTGGAGGCGGGGTTCCCCGACAGGGCGGCCCAGGTGGCCTCGCCGACGAAGTTCAGCGACGCCGCCGTGGGCACCACGCGCACGTCGTGCCCGGACTCGGTCAGCCGGCGCAGCAGCTCGCACGCCTTGTAGGCGGCGATCCCGCCGCTGACCCCCAGCACGACCTTCGGCTTGTCCACTGCTTCTCCCGTGATCGGTTGCGTCGGTACCCACGACACGTCGTACCTATGACACACCACAGGCCCGGCAGTCGTGCTGCCGGGCCTGTGGTGATGATGTCGCGTCTTACTGGGCCGGGGCCTCGATGGCCTCGGAGGTCAGCAGACCCGCGTTGATCTCGCGCAGTGCGATCGAGAGCGGCTTCTCGTGGACGTGGGTGTCAACGAGCGGGCCGACGTACTCCAGCAGGCCCTCACCGAGCTGCGAGTAGTACGCGTTGATCTGACGCGCCCGCTTGGCCGCGTAGATCACGAGGCTGTACTTCGAGTCCGTGGCCTCGAGCAGCTCGTCGATCGGCGGGTTGATGATGCCCTCGGGCGCGGTGATGGAAGAGGACACGCTCTACCTTCCGAAGATGGATAAAAGATCAGACAACTTCCATCAAGGCTAGCAGCTCACGCGCCACGTCCTCGACGGAGGTGTTGACCAGGGTGGTGTCGAACTCGGACTCGGCAGCCAGTTCGATCTTGGCGGTGTCGAGTCGGCGCTCGATCACCTCGGGCGATTCGGTGCCCCGGCCGGTGAGCCGGCGGACCAGCTCGTCCCAGCTCGGCGGGGCCAGGAAGACCAGCTGGGCTTCGGGCATCGACTCGCGGACGAGCCGTGCGCCCTGGAGGTCGATCTCCAGCAGTACCGGCTCGCCGTTGTCCAGGCGTTCCAGCACCGCGCCGCGGGGAGTGCCGTAGCGGTTGCCCGCGAACTCGGCCCACTCCAGCAGCTCGCCGTTGGCGATCAGCTTGTCGAACTCGTCGTCGTTGACGAAGAAGTACTGGACTCCGTGTCGCTCACCGGGCCGCGGCTTGCGGGTGGTGGCCGACACCGAGAGCCAGACCTCGGGGTGGACCTTGCGCATATGCGCGACGACCGTGCTCTTGCCGACCCCCGAAGGGCCGGAGAGCACGGTCAGCCGCGGACGAACCTCTGCTGCCATAGAGCGATTATCCAGGTTCTCGGGACTGCCTGAGAACGCCGGGAGAACTTCAGTCGACGCCTCAGGCGCCGGTGCTGCCGAACTCGCGCTCCAGAGAGGCGATCTGGTTGGAGCCGAGACCTCGGACACGCCGGGATTCGGAGATGCCGAGGCGCTCCATGATCTGCTTGGCGCGGACCTTGCCCACGCCGGGCAGGGACTCCAGCAGGGCGGAGACCTTCATCTTGCCGATGACGTCGTTCTCCTGCCCCGTCTTGATGACCTCCTGGAGGGAGGCGCCGGAGTGCTTGAGTCGATTCTTGACCTCGGCCCGCTCCCGGCGAGCCGCGGCGGCCTTTTCGAGCGCGGCTGCGCGCTGTTCAGGGGTAAGGGGCGGAAGAGCCACGCCTACGTCACCTCGGATGTCGAACTGTCGGATACGGACCAGTGGGTTACCCGAGGGCACCACACCAGGCGAGCTCCCGAACAGCGGTATTACTCGTTCGCTGCACGTTCACTCTGCTCGGAGACTAGCGGCCAAGGCCGCCTGAGTCAGCGAGAACGGACGAAAAGTCCTGGTCAGCCTCCACTGAACCGTACATCAAGGACATAACACCCCGGTTTTGTCCGATGAAGACCGTTCGATTTTCGTCAGGACGTACGACGGGCCCCGCCGCCGGGCCCTCGCCGGGACCTCAGGCGCCGGCCACGGCCTCGCGGATCTCGTCCGCGAAGGCGGCCGCGCTCGCGCGGAGGGCGGCCACGTCCGGTCCGTGCTTGAGAACGCCCCGCGACACGTTCGGCACGACGTTGCGCACGGCCGCGCCGAAGACCTTCGGAAGGTCCGCCGCGGTCGCGCCCTGCGCGCCCAGGCCCGGAGCCAGCAGCGGCCCGTTGATGTCCAGGTCGAAGGAGGACAGGTCCCCCAGCGTGGCGCCCACGACCGCTCCGAAGGAGCCCATCGGTTCCGCGCCCGCGTTCTCCGCCGCCAGGTGCGCCAGCATCGTCGCGCCGACGGAACGGCCGTCCTCGCGCACCGCCCGCTGGACCTCGGCCCCTTCCGGGTTCGAGGTCAGGGCCAGGACGAACAGGCCCGCCCCGGACGTCCGCGCCAGCTCCACCGCGGGCCGGAGCGAGCCGTAGCCCAGGTACGGGGAGACCGTCAGCGCGTCCGAGAAGAGCGGCGAGGCCGGGTCCAGGAAGGCGGAGGCGTACGCCGCCATGGTCGAGCCGATGTCGCCCCGCTTGGCGTCCATGACGACCAGCGTGCCGGCCGCGCGGGCGTCGGCCACGGTCTTCTCCAGCACCGCGACGCCCCGCGAGCCGAACCGCTCGAAGAAGGCCGCCTGCGGCTTGAACACGGCCACCGAGTCCGCCAGGGCCTCGACGACCGTGCGGGAGAACCGCTCCAGGCCCGCGATGTCGTCGCCCAGGCCCCACTGCTCCAGCAGCGCGGCGTGCGGGTCGATGCCCACGCACAGCGGGCCGCGGGTGTCCATCGCCTGGCGGAGGCGGGTGCCGAAGGGGGTCACAGGGCTCACTTCGCGGCCTTTCGGGTCTCCGCGCCCACCGCTTCGGCGAGCGTCGCGTACGGGCTGGCGGCCAGGCGCGCGGCCAGGCCCTTGTGGATGGCGCGGGCGTAGAACGGGCCCTCGTAGATGAAGGCGCTGTAGCCCTGGATCAGGGTGGCGCCCGCCAGGATGCGCTGCCAGGCGTCCTCGGCGTTCTCGATGCCCCCGACGCCCACCAGTACGATCCGGTCCCCCACGCGGGCGTACAGGCGCCTCAGGACCTCCAGGGAGCGTTCCTTGACGGGGGCGCCGGACAGGCCGCCGGTCTCCTTCACCAGGGACGGCGAGGACTTCAGCCCGAGGCCCTCGCGGGCGATGGTGGTGTTGGTGGCGATGATGCCGTCCAGACCGAGCTCCAGGGCCAGGTCGGCGACGGCGTCGACGTCCTCGTCCGCAAGGTCCGGGGCGATCTTGACCAGCAGCGGGACCCGTCGGTCCGTGACGACCCGGTCCGCCGCCTCCCGTACGGCGGTCAGCAGCGGGCGCAGCGACTCGGTCGCCTGGAGGTTGCGCAGGCCGGGCGTGTTGGGCGAGGAGACGTTCACGACGAGGTAGTCGGCGTGCCGGGCCAGGCGCTCGGTGGAGGTCACGTAGTCGCCGACGGCCTCCTCCTCGGGGACGACCTTGGTCTTGCCGATGTTGACGCCCACGACGGTCCTGAAGACGGGCGTACGGGCCGCCAGGCGCTGCGCGACGGCCGCCGAGCCCTCGTTGTTGAAGCCCATCCGGTTGATCAGCGCGCGGTCCGGCACGAGCCGGAAGAGGCGCTTCTTCGGGTTGCCGGGCTGGGCCTGGGCGGTGACGGTGCCGATCTCGACGTGGTCGAAGCCGAGCATGGACATGCCGTCGATGGCGACGGCGTTCTTGTCGAAGCCGGCCGCGAGGCCGAAGGGGCCGTGCATCCGCAGGCCGAGGGCCTCGGTGCGCAGCTCCTCGTAGCGGGGCGCAAGGGCGGCCGCGACGAAGGTGCGCAGGCCCGGGATGCGGGCTGCGAGGCGGATCCAGCGGAAGGCCATGTAGTGGGCCCGCTCCGGGTCCATCCGCTTGAAGACCAGGTTGAAGAACAGTTTGTACATCGTCCGAGAAATCCCTCTGCGCTCATGGGAAGGGGGACACCCGTCGCTGTCGCGAATCCGGTGTCCCCCTCCCTGGTACGGGCTGCTAGTCGCGGGCCGCGGTCAGGTGCTCCGCGTGCTCCTGGAGCGAGCGGACGCCCACGTCGCCGTGGTTGAGCGCGTCGATGCCCTGCACGGCCGCGGCGAGCGCCTGGACCGTGGTCAGGCACGGGACGCTGCGCGCCACGGCCGCCGTGCGGATCTCGTAGCCGTCGAGGCGGCCGCCGGTGCCGTACGGGGTGTTGACGATCAGGTCGACCTGGCCGTCGTGGATGAGCTGGACGATGGTCTTCTCGCCGTTCGGGCCCTCGCCCTCGCTGAGCTTGCGCACCACGGTGGCGTTGATGCCGTTGCGGCGCAGCACCTCGGCGGTGCCGGAGGTGGCGAGCAGCTCGAAGCCGTGGGCGACGAGCTCGCGCGCCGGGAAGATCATCGAGCGCTTGTCGCGGTTGGCGACGGAGATGAACGCGCGGCCCTTGGTGGGCAGCGGGCCGTAGGCGCCGGCCTGGGACTTGGCGTAGGCGGTGCCGAAGACGGCGTCGATGCCCATGACCTCGCCGGTGGAGCGCATCTCCGGGCCGAGGACGGTGTCCACGCCGCGGCCGTGGATGTCGCGGAAGCGCGACCACGGCATGACGGCCTCCTTGACGGAGATCGGCGCGTCGATCGGCAGGGTGCCGCCGTCGCCGGTCTTCGGCAGCAGGCCCTCGGCGCGCAGCTCGGCGATGGTGGTGCCGAGCGAGATGCGGGCGGCGGCCTTCGCGAGCGGGACCGCGGTCGCCTTCGAGGTGAAGGGGACGGTCCGGGAGGCGCGCGGGTTGGCCTCCAGGACGTAGAGGATGTCACCCGCCATCGCGAACTGGATGTTGATCAGGCCGCGGACGCCGACGCCCTTGGCGATGGCCTCGGTGGAGGCGCGCAGCCGCTTGATGTCGTAGCCGCCGAGGGTGATCGGGGGCAGGGCGCAGGCCGAGTCGCCGGAGTGGATGCCGGCTTCCTCGATGTGCTCCATGACGCCGCCGAGGTAGAGCTCGTGGCCGTCGTAGAGGGCGTCGACGTCGATCTCGATGGCGTCGTCGAGGAAGCGGTCGACCAGGACCGGCCGGGTGGGGCTGATCTCGGTGGACTCGGCGATGTACGACTCCAGGCGGGTCTCGTCGTAAACGATCTCCATGCCGCGGCCGCCGAGCACGTAGGACGGGCGGACGAGGACCGGGTAGCCGATCTCGTCGGCGATCGCCTTGGCGCCGGCGAAGGTGGTGGCGGTGCCGTGCTTGGGGGCCGGCAGGCCGGCGTCGGCGAGGACCTGGCCGAAGGCGCCGCGGTCCTCGGCGGCGTGGATCGCCTCCGGGGAGGTGCCGACGACGGGGACGCCGTTGTCCTTGAGGGCCTGGGCGAGACCCAGCGGGGTCTGGCCGCCGAGCTGGACGACGACGCCCGCGATCGGGCCCGCGAGGGACTCGGCGTGGACGATCTCCAGCACGTCCTCGAGCGTGAGCGGCTCGAAGTACAGGCGGTCGGAGGTGTCGTAGTCGGTGGAGACGGTCTCCGGGTTGCAGTTGACCATCACGGTCTCGTAGCCCGCGTCGCTGAGCGCGAAGGAGGCGTGGACGCAGGAGTAGTCGAACTCGATGCCCTGGCCGATGCGGTTCGGGCCGGAGCCCAGGATGATCACCGCGGGCTTCTCGCGCGGGGCGACCTCGGACTCCTCGTCGTAGGACGAGTAGAAGTACGGGGTCTTCGCGGCGAACTCGGCGGCGCAGGTGTCGACCGTCTTGTAGACCGGGCGGATGCCCAGCGCGTGGCGGACCTCGCGGACGACGTCCTCGCGCAGGCCGCGGATCTCGGCGATCTGGGCGTCGGAGAAGCCGTGCCGCTTGGCGTCGGCGAGCAGCTCGGGGTAGAGCTTTTCGGCGGCGGCCAGCTCGTCGGCGATCTCCTTGATCAGGAAGAGCTGGTCGACGAACCAGGGGTCGATCTTCGTGGACTCGAAGACCTCTTCCGGGGTGGCGCCGGCGCGGATGGCCTGCATGACGGTGTTGATGCGGCCGTCGGTCGGGCGGACGGCGGTGGCCAGGAGCTCCGCCTTGTCGCCGACGGGGCCGACGAAGGTGAACTGCGAGCCCTTCTTCTCCAGGGAGCGCAGGGCCTTCTGGAGGGCCTCGGTGAAGTTGCGGCCGATGGCCATGGCCTCGCCCACGGACTTCATGGTGGTGGTGAGGGTGGCGTCGGCGGCCGGGAACTTCTCGAAGGCGAAGCGCGGGGCCTTGACGACGACGTAGTCGAGGGTCGGCTCGAAGGAGGCCGGCGTCTTCTCGGTGATGTCGTTGGGGACCTCGTCGAGCGTGTAGCCGATGGCCAGCTTGGCGGCGATCTTGGCAATCGGGAAGCCGGTGGCCTTCGAAGCGAGCGCCGAGGAGCGGGAGACGCGCGGGTTCATCTCGATGACGATGACGCGGCCGTCGACCGGGTCGATCGCGAACTGGATGTTGCAGCCGCCGGTGTCGACGCCGACCTCGCGGATGATCGCGATGCCGATGTCGCGCAGCCGCTGGTACTCGCGGTCTGTGAGGGTCATCGCCGGGGCGACGGTGATCGAGTCACCGGTGTGGACGCCCATCGGGTCGAAGTTCTCGATGGAGCAGACGACGACCACGTTGTCCTTGGTGTCGCGCATCAGCTCCAGCTCGTACTCCTTCCAGCCGAGGATGGACTCCTCCAGGAGCACCTCGGTGGTCGGGGAGAGCGTCAGTCCCTGGCCGGCGATGCGGCGCAGCTCTTCCTCGTCGTGGGCGAAGCCGGAGCCGGCGCCGCCCATGGTGAAGGAGGGGCGCACGACGACGGGGTAGCCGCCGAGGGTGTCTACGCCCTTGATGACGTCGTCCATCGAGTGGCAGATGACCGAGCGGGCGGACTCGCCGTAGCCGATCTTGGCCTTGACGGCCTCGACGACGCCCTTGAAGAGGTCGCGGTCCTCGCCCTTGTTGATGGCCTCGACGTTGGCGCCGATGAGCTCGACGCCGTACTTCTCCAGCACACCCTGCTCGTGCATGGAGATGGCGGTGTTGAGCGCGGTCTGGCCGCCGAGGGTCGGCAGCAGCGCGTCGGGGCGCTCCTTCGCGATGATCTTCTCGACGAACTCGGGGGTGATCGGCTCGACGTACGTGGCGTCGGCGATCTCCGGGTCGGTCATGATCGTCGCCGGGTTGGAGTTCACCAGGATGACGCGCAGGCCCTCGGCCTTGAGGACGCGGCAGGCCTGGGTGCCGGAGTAGTCGAACTCGGCGGCCTGGCCGATGACGATCGGGCCGGAGCCGATGACCAGGACGGACTGGATATCGGTGCGCTTAGGCACGATCGGCCTCCATCAGGGCGGTGAAGCGGTCGAAGAGGTACGCGGCGTCGTGCGGTCCGGCGGCGGCCTCGGGGTGGTACTGAACGGAGAAGGCCGGCTGGTCGAGCAGCTGGAGGCCTTCCACGACGTTGTCGTTCAGGCAGACGTGGGAGACCTCGGCGCGGCCGTAGGCGGTCTCGGAGACCTTGTCGAGGGGCGCGTCGACGGCGAAGCCGTGGTTGTGCGCGGTGATCTCGACCTTGCCCGTGGTGCGGTCCTGCACCGGCTGGTTGATGCCGCGGTGGCCGTACTTCAGCTTGTAGGTGCCGAAGCCCAGCGCGCGGCCCAGGATCTGGTTGCCGAAGCAGATGCCGAAGAGCGGGGTCCTGCGGGCGAGGACGCCCTGCATGACGGAGACCGCGTGCTCGGCGGTGGCCGGGTCGCCCGGGCCGTTGGAGAAGAACACGCCGTCCGGGTTCACCGCGTACACGTCCTCGACGGTGGCGGTGGCGGGCAGCACGTGGACCTCGATGCCGCGCTCGGCCATCCGGTGCGGGGTCATGCCCTTGATGCCCAGGTCGACGGCGGCCACGGTGAACTTCTTCTCACCGATGGCGGGGACGACGTAGGCCTCCTTGGTGGCGACCTCGGCGGAGAGGTTCGCGCCCTTCATCTCGGGGGCCTGGCGGACCTTCGCGAGGAGCGTGCCGTCGTCGGCGACGGCGTTTCCGGAGAAGATGCCGACGCGCATGGCGCCGCGCTCGCGCAGGTGGCGGGTGAGCGCCCGGGTGTCGACGCCGCAGATGCCGACGACGCCCTGGTGGACGAGCTCCTCGTCCAGCGAGCGCCGGGAGCGCCAGTTGGAGGGGACGCGTGCGGGGTCGCGCACGACGTAGCCGGACACCCAGATGCGGGAGGACTCGGGGTCCTCGTCGTTGACACCGGTGTTGCCCACGTGCGGCGCCGTCATCACGACGACCTGCCGGTGGTACGACGGGTCGGTGAGGGTCTCCTGGTAGCCGGTCATGCCGGTGGAGAACACGGCCTCACCGAAGGTCTCGCCGTGAGCGCCGTAGGCGCGGCCCCGGAAGATCCGACCGTCCTCCAGGACGAGTACGGCGGGAGTTTTGTCTGCTCCCCTGGTGGAGGTCGTCATCGTTCGGCGCCTTCCGTCGTGATGGATTGGTTCATGTCATTGATGGCTTCGACCCAGGCCGCGTGTTCGGCCGCGCGGTCGGAGCGGAATCCGGAGTCGATCAGCTTGTCGCCGTGCGCCCAGGTGACGACGAGCAGTCCGCCCTCGGTGAGTACCTTGCCCGCGATTCCCTTGTCGAGGCGGGCGCCGCGCAGCTGCGCGGCCGGTACGAAGAAGTCGTTGGCACCCGGTCGGACCACGTCGAGGCCCGCGTCGGTGAGCGTGAGCTCCACCCGGCTGCGGACACCCAGGCCGTGGGCGACGATCCGGTCGAGCCACTGTCCGGCGGTGGTGGACCCGTGGTACCGGCCGGTCAGGGCCAGCCGGTGCGCGGGAAGACCGTCGGGGGCGGCGGGGAGCTCCGGCAGGTCGTTCTGCAGGGCTCCTCGCCATTTCCAGCCTTGCCGCATCAGCCAGTAGACGAAGGCGACGAAGACGGCCAGGCCGACGACCCACGCCATGCGGGCGCCGAAGCTGGTCACCTCCGCGGACTGCCGTTCGGCGGCCTCGGCGGCCAGTTGGATTACTGCAGGTGTCACGCCAGCGTCCCGTCCACGACCGTTGCCCGGCCCCGCAGGAAGGTGTGAGTGACGCGACCCGGCAGCTCACGGCCCTCGTAAGGCGTGTTGCGGCTGCGGGAGGCGAAGTGTGCGGGGTCCACGACACCACGGTACGAGGTATCGACCAAGGTCAGGTTCGCGGGTTCACCTGCCGAGACGGGACGGCCGTGGTTCTCCAGGCCGCCGATCCGGGCCGGGGCGAAGGACATGCGCTCGGCGACGCCCGCCCAGTCGAGCAGTCCGGTCTCCACCATCGTCTGCTGGACGACGGAGAGCGCGGTCTCCAGGCCCACCATTCCCATGGCGGCGGCGGCCCACTCGCAGTCCTTGTCCTCGTGCGGGTGCGGGGCGTGGTCGGTGGCGACGATGTCGATCGTGCCGTCGGCGAGCGCCTCGCGCAGGGCCAGGACGTCCTTCTCGGTGCGCAGCGGCGGGTTGACCTTGTAGACCGCGTTGTACGAGCGCACGAGCTCGTCGGTGAGGAGGAGGTGGTGCGGGGTGACCTCGGCGGTGACGTCGATGCCGCGGGACTTGGCCCAGCGGACGATCTCGACGGAGCCGGCGGTGGAGAGGTGGCAGATGTGGACGCGGGAGCCGACGTGCTCGGCGAGCAGGACGTCGCGGGCGATGATCGACTCCTCGGCGACGGCCGGCCAGCCGCCCAGTCCCAGCTCGGCGGAGACGACGCCCTCGTTCATCTGGGCGCCCTCGGTGAGGCGGGGCTCCTGGGCGTGCTGGGCGACGACGCCGCCGAAGGCCTTCACGTACTCCAGCGCGCGGCGCATGATCACGGCGTCGTCCACGCACTTGCCGTCGTCGGAGAAGACGGTGACGCGGGCGGCGGAGTCGTGCATGGCGCCCAGCTCGGAGAGCTGCTTGCCCTCCAGGCCGACGGTGACGGCGCCGATGGGCTGCACGTCGCAGTAGCCGGACTCCTTGCCCAGGCGCCAGACCTGCTCGACGACACCGGCGGTGTCGGCGACGGGGAAGGTGTTCGCCATGGCGAAGACGGCCGTGTAGCCGCCGCTCGCGGCGGCGCGGGTGCCGGTCAGGACGGTCTCGGAGTCCTCACGGCCGGGCTCGCGCAGGTGGGTGTGCAGGTCGACGAGACCGGGGAGGAGGACCTGGCCCTCCGCCTCGATGACCTGGGCGCCCTCCGCGGACAGGTCCGTGCCGACCTCGGCGATGGTCTCGCCGTCGATCAGGACGTCCTGCGTCTCGCCGCCGAGTACCTTCGCGCCACGGATCAGGATCTTGCTCATCTTTACTTGCTCTCCTCGATGCGGGGCGTGCTGGTGGTGGTGACGGCGGGCTCGGAGCCTCCGAGCAGCAGGTACAGGACTGCCATCCGGGTGGAGACGCCGTTGGCGACCTGCTCGACGGCCGTGCAGCGGTCGGAGTCGGCGACCTCGGCGGTGATCTCCATGCCGCGGTTCATCGGGCCGGGGTGCATCACGATGGCGTGCTCGGGCATCTTCGCCATGCGGTCGCCGTCGAGCCCGTACCGGCGGGAGTACTCGCGCTCGGTCGGGAAGAAGGCGGCGTTCATGCGTTCGCGCTGCACACGCAGCATCATCACAGCGTCGGACTTCGGCAGCACGTCGTCGAGGTTGTACGAGACCTCGCAGGGCCAGCTCTCGACGCCGATCGGGACCAGGGTCGGCGGGGCCACGACGGTGACCTCGGCGCCGAGGGTGTGCAGCAGCTGGACGTTGGAGCGGGCCACGCGGCTGTGCAGGACGTCGCCGACGATGGTGATCCGGCGGCCGTTCAGGTCCTTGCCGAGCCCGGCGTCGCGGCCGACGAGGCGGCGCCGCATGGTGAAGGCGTCCAGCAGGGCCTGGGTGGGGTGCTCGTGGGTGCCGTCGCCGGCGTTGATCACGGCGGAGTCGATCCAGCCGGAGGTGGCGAGCCGGTAGGGCGCGCCGGAGGCGTGGTGGCGGATGACGACCGCGTCGGCGCCCATGGCCTCCAGGGTCAGGGCGGTGTCCTTGAGGGATTCGCCCTTGGAAACCGAGGAACCCTTCGCGGAGAAGTTGATGACGTCGGCGGACAGCCGCTTGGCGGCCGCCTCGAAGGAGATCCGGGTGCGCGTCGAGTCCTCGAAGAAGAGGTTGACGACGGTCAGGCCGCGCAGGGTGGGCAGCTTCTTTATCGGCCGGTCGGCGACGCGGGCCATCTCCTCGGCGGTGTCGAGGATCAGGACGGCGTCGTCGCGCGTGAGATCGGCGGCCGAGATGAGATGGCGCTTCATCTGGATGGCTCCGTAGGTCAGGAGGGCGGGCTGGCCGGCTGGCCGGGTCCGGAGGATCCCGGTGGACAGCGCGGGGTCAGCGCGGTGGGCAAGGCAGGGTGCGGCGCGGGCCCCGGCCGGGGCCCGTCCGCTCGTACGGACTCAGTGCCCGGCTGCCTGGGCGGTCCGCTGGCCGAGCAGCACGGCGTCACGGCCGTCCTCCTCCTGGAGCTGGACCTTGACGATCTCCCGCAGCGACGTGGGGAGGTTCTTGCCGACGTAGTCGGCGCGGATCGGGAGTTCGCGGTGGCCGCGGTCGACGAGGACGGCGAGCTGTACGGCGCGGGGGCGGCCGAGGTCGCCGAGGGCGTCGAGGGCGGCGCGGATGGTGCGGCCGGAGAAGAGCACGTCGTCTACGAGGATGACGAGACGGCCGTCGATGTCGTCGCCGGGGATCTCGGTGCGGCCGATCGCGCGGGCGGGCTTCAGCCGCAGGTCGTCGCGGTACATCGTGATGTCGAGGGAGCCGACCGGGATCTTGGCACCGGTGATCTCTTCGAGCTTGGCGGCCAGCCGGCGGGCGAGGAAGACACCGCGGGTGGGGATGCCGAGGAGCACCACGTCGCCGGCGCCCTTGGCGCGTTCGACGATCTCGTGGGCGATACGGGTCAGGACCCGGGCGATGTCCTGCGCCTCCAGCACGGGGCGCATGACGTCAGTGTTCTGAGCGTCCATGAAAAGGACCTCCTTCTCCGCCTCACGGGACGGACCTTAAAGGACGTCTGATGTACGCCTCACACGGTACCAGGGGCTCGGAGCCGAACGGGCACCGGGCTGGGACGCGGGGGCGCGCACGGGGCTCCTGGGGCCCCTCTTAAGGGGGCGATGCCGACCATTCGGCTTGACGCACCCAAGTAACGCTGCGTAACCTCACAGTGAGTTACCAACCGCGCGGCGGAGCCGCACGTGGGCACGTTGTCCATATCGTCACAGCGTCACAGCGTCCGGGAGCGTTATGTCCAGCGAATACGCCAAACAGCTCGGGGCCAAGCTCCGCGCCATCCGCACCCAGCAGGGCCTCTCCCTCCACGGTGTCGAGGAGAAGTCGCAGGGCCGGTGGAAGGCCGTGGTGGTCGGGTCCTACGAGCGCGGGGACCGCGCCGTGACCGTCCAGCGCCTCGCAGAGCTGGCGGACTTCTACGGGGTTCCGGTGCAGGAGCTGCTGCCCGGCACCACTCCCGGCGGGGCCGCCGAGCCGCCGCCGAAGCTGCGTCTGGACCTGGAGCGCCTGGCGGGCGTGCCCGCCGAGAAGGCCGGCCCGCTCCAGCGTTACGCGGCCACGATCCAGAGCCAGCGCGGTGACTACAACGGCAAGGTGCTGTCGATCCGCCAGGACGACCTGCGCACGCTGGCCGTCATCTACGACCAGTCCCCCTCGGTCCTGACCGAGCAGCTGATCAGCTGGGGCGTCCTGGACGCGGATGCCCGTCGTGCGGTGGCACACGAGGACATCTAGTCCGGGCAGTCCCAGAAGAAACGTTTACCGGCGGGTGCCGGGAGTCCGAGAGGCTCCCGGCACCCGCCTTTTTCGTGGCGCGCTCTTCCATGGCACGGCCTCCGCGCCCGCCGCGAAAAAGCGGAGGGGCCGCAGCTTTCGCTGCGGCCCCTCCGCTCGATCCGAATGGACCCGTCCGAGGCTACTCGCCCCGGCGCAGGCTCGGCTTCAGGTCCTTGAACCGGGCCAGCAGCCCGTTGACGAACGCCGGGGAGTCGTCCGTCGAGAATTCCTTGGCCAGCTGGACGGCCTCGTCGATGGCCACGGCGTCCGGGGTGTCGTCCACCCAGATCAGCTCGTAGGCACCGAGCCGCAGGATGTTCCGGTCGGCGACCGGCATGCGGTCGAGCTCCCAGTCGACGGCGTAGGTGACGATCAGATCGTCGATGCGGTTCACCTTGTCGGCGTAACCCTCGACGAGATCCATCGTGAAGGCGCTGACCGGCGGCTGCCGGTCGTCCGACCGCGAGTGGCGGATCCAGTCCGCGAGGACCTCGCGCACGGGCACCCCGCGCTGGTCGGCCTCGAACAGGATCTGGAAAGCGCGCTTGCGCGCGTTGCTCCGGGCAGCCACGGTTAGCCGTTCACCCGGCCGAGGTAGGCGCTGGTGCGGGTGTCGACCTTGATCTTCTCGCCGGTGGTGACGAAGAGCGGGACCTGGATCTCGTGGCCGGTCTCCAGGCGGGCCGGCTTGGTGCCGCCGGTGGAGCGGTCGCCCTGGACGCCCGGGTCGGTGTGCTCGATGGTCAGCTCGACCGCGGCCGGGAGCTCGACGTAGAGCACCTCGCCCTCGTGCTGCGCGACGGAGGCGGTGAAGCCCTCGATGAGGAAGTTGGCGGCGTCGCCGACTGCCTTGCGGTCGACCATCAGCTGGTCGTAGGTCTGCATGTCCATGAAGACGAAGTAGTCGCCGTCCATGTAAGAGAACTGCATGTCGCGGCGGTCGATGGTGGCCGTCTCGACCTTCGTGCCGGCGTTGAACGTCTTGTCGACGACCTTGCCGGAGAGCACGTGCTTGAGCTTGGTGCGCACGAAGGCCGGGCCCTTGCCGGGCTTGACGTGCTGGAACTCGACGACGGACCAGAGCTGGTCACCGTCGAGCTTGAGCACCATGCCGTTCTTGAGGTCGTTCGTGGAAGCCACGGTTGCGGAATCTCCTGCACTGGAAGACCAGGGAGGCGCGCACTACCCGGCGGTGCGGGCTAGAGCGCGAGCAGCTCCTTGGTCGTAATGGTGAGTAGCTCGGGACCGCCGTCCGCCTCGGGGCGTACGACGAGCGTGTCATCGATCCGGACACCTCCCCGGCCCGGGAGGTGAACCCCCGGTTCGACGGTGACCGGCACGCAAGCGTCCAGTTTACCCATTGCCGTAGGTGCAAGCTGCGGGTCCTCGTCGATTTCGAGGCCGACACCGTGTCCGGTCCACGGAGCGAGGGCTTCCCCGTACCCGGCGGAGTCCAGTACGGAGCGCGCGGCGTGATCCACGTCGCGGTAGGCGGCCCCGGGCAGCAGGGCCTCGCGTCCGGCCCGCTGGGCCCTGAAGACGAGGTCGTACAGCTCGATCTGCCAGTCGGCGGGGGTGGTGCCGATCACGAAGGTACGGCCGATCTCGCACCGGTAGCCGCGGTAGTTGGCGCCGAGGCAGACGGAGAGGAAGTCGCCCTCCTCGACCCTGCGGTCGGAGGGGCGGTGCCGGGACCGGCCGGAGTGCGGCCCGGTGCCCACGGAGGTCCGGAAGGCGGGGCCGTCGGCCCCGTGGTCGACGAGGCGCCGCTCCAGCTCCAGGGCGAGGTGGCGTTCGGTGCGGCCGACCAGGATGGACTCCAGCAGCTCCCCGAGGGCCTGGTCGGCGATCTCGGCGGCGATCCGCAGGCAGGTGATCTCCTCCTCGTCCTTGACGAGGCGCTGCTGCTCCACGGCCGTCCCGAGGTCGGCGAGCCGCAGTCTCGGCGCGACGGAGCGCAGGGCGCGGTGGCGGCCGACGGTGAGGTGGTGCTCCTCCACCGCGAGGGAGTCGGCGCGGGCGGCCGCCGCCATGTCCGCGGCGGCCACGGCCGGGTCCCCGCCGGGGCCCGTCAGGACGGACAGCCGGAGGCCCTCGTCGACGCGGCCCTCGTCGGCCTCACCGGTGGGCGGGGAAGCGCAGAACAGCACGTCCTCGACCGGCCCTACGAGCAGCACGGCGCCCTGCGGGGACGCCCCGGCGAGGTAGCGGACGTTCGCCGGACGCGTGATCAGCGCGGCGGCGTTCCCCGCGGCGGCGCAGCGGTCACGGAGCAGGCCGCGGCGTGCGGCGTACACGTCTGACATGTCTTCGAGCCTACGAGCGCCCGGCGCATCCGGCCTGGTGAGCGCGTCCGTCCGCGCCGGCCCCCGCCGCCCCGCAGCCGCCGCACTGTCCGACCCCGTTCCGGGGACTCCGGCCCCGCGCCCCCGCGCCTCAAACGCCGGCGGGGCTGGTTTGCCTCGGCGGCGCCTCAAACACCGGCCGGGCTGGTCTGCCTCCGGCGGCGCCTCAAACGCCGGCGGGGCTGGTCTGCCTCGGCGGCGCCCCGAACACCGGGGGCGACTGGACTGCCTCGGCGGCGCCCCGAACACCGGGGGCGACTGGACTGCCTCGGCGGCGCCCCGAACACCTGGGGCGACTGGACTGCCTCGGCGGCGCCCCGAACACCGGGGGCTGGAACTGCCCTGCGGGCGTTCCAGCCCGTCAGGCTGGTCGGAACGGGGTGGAGCGCTTTGCAGGCCGAGGCCGGCCGAATCCAGCCCCGCCGGCGTTTGAGGCGCCGCCGGAGGCGGACCCGGCCCCGCCGGGCCTGGAGGCACCGTCCCGGCGGGCCCGGCCCCGCCGGGCCTGGAGGCACCGCCGAGGCGGGCGCGGCCCCGTCCGCCATGGAGGCGCTGGAGGCGGGCCCGGGCCCGTCGGGCTGGGGGGCGCCGGCGCAGGGGCGGGGGTGGGCGCTAGGCCAGCGCCCGCGCCAGCGCCTCGTCGAGGGCGCGGGCCGTGCCCTCGACGTCCAGGTGCGAGTTGTCGATGATCGGCAGGCCCGAGCCGTACCAGCCCGCCATCCGCCCGTGGATGCGGGCGACCTCCTCGTCCGAGAGGCGCCGGTTGCCGGAACGGGCCGCGTTGCGTTCCAGGACGATCTCCAGACCGGGCAGGAGGACGACGGGCAGCAGCGCCGGTCCCACGTGCCGCTTCCAGCCACCCAGGCCGACCACGGGCCGGTCGGGGAAGACGGCGTCGTCGAGGATGCAGGAGATCCCGTTGGCCAGGTAGTTGCGGGCGGCGAAGCCGCAGGTGCGGCGGGCCAGCCGGTACTGGGCCTCGGAGTGCTCGTTCCAGCCCGCCTGCGGATCGGCGAAGCCCGAGCACACCCATTCGCGGACGTCGTCGAGGCTGACGTGGGCGGTCGGCACGGGCCGGGTGCTCGCCCAGTGCCGGGCCACGGTGGTCTTGCCCGCGCCCGCCGGGCCGATCAGCAGCACGGCGAGGACGGCCCCGCCGGTGCTCGGCACGGCCGGCGGGAGCGGGATGTGCCCGGTCGCCTCCGGCACGGCCGACGACGGCGGTACCTGCGAGGGCGGCGGTACCTGCGAGGGCGGTCCCTGCGGGGGCGCGCCCGGGACCGGCGGGTGCTGGCCCGGGTGCGCCGGGTGCGCCGGGTGCGGCGGAAGGCCCGGGGGCGGGCCCGGCCAGCCTTGCGACGGAGGTATCGGGGGCTGCGGAGGCGTCGGCGGGTGGTGCCCCGCCTGCCCCCAGCCCGCGCCGCCGCCCGTTCCCTGGTGCATCCGCTGCCACTCCGTCTCGTTTCAGGCGACTGATGCGAGAACGTTATATGACGGCGGAGGCCGGGCCTCCCACTCGCACCCTCAGAGCGTGACTTCCTCCGCCAGCGCGCGCAGTGCCAGCCGGTACGAACCGAGGCCGAAGCCCGCCACCGTACCGGTCGCCACGGCCGCGATGACCGAGGTGTGCCGGAACTCCTCACGGGCGTACGGGTTCGAGATGTGCACCTCGATCAGCGGCGCGGTCCGCTGCGCCGCCGCGTCCCGCATGGCGTACGAGTAGTGCGTGAAGGCACCCGGGTTGATCACGACCGGGATCTTGCCGTCCGCCGCCTCGTGGAGCCACCGTACGATCTCGCCCTCGTCGTTGGTCTCGCGGACCTCGACGTCGAAGCCGAGCTCCTCGCCCAGCGAGCGGCAGCTCTCCACCAGCCCCGCGTACGAGGTGGCCCCGTACACGTCGGGCTCGCGGGAGCCGAGCCGGCCCAGGTTCGGCCCGTTCAGGACGAACACGCGACGGCTCACGCGGACACCTCGCCGTACGCGGCGATCAGGTGCGCCGGGTCGGGGCCCTCCAGGACGGTCGGCTTGCCCAGCCCGTCGAGGACGATGAAGCGCAGCAGGTTGCCGCGCGACTTCTTGTCGACCTGCATGGTCTGCAGCAGCTTGGGCCACTGGTCGCCGCGGTAGGTCAGCGGCAGGCCGACCGAGGCGAGGACCGTCTTGTGCCGGTCCGCCGTCGCGTCGTCGAGACGGCCCGCGAGGCGGCCCAGCTCGGCGGCGAAGACCATGCCGACGGAGACGGCCGCGCCGTGCCGCCACTTGTAGCGCTCGTTCTTCTCGATGGCGTGCGCGAGGGTGTGGCCGTAGTTGAGGATCTCGCGCAGCCCCGATTCCTTGAGGTCGCTGGAGACCACGTCGGCCTTGACCCGGATCGACCGCACGATCAGCTCGGAGGTGTGCGGACCGGCGGGCGTACGGGCCGCCTGCGGGTCCTCCTCGATCAGTTCGAGGATCTTCGGGTCGGAGATGAATCCGGCCTTGATGATCTCGGCGAGACCGCTGACGTAGTCGTTGACCGGCAGGGATTCCAGCGCCGCCAGGTCGCAGAGCACACCGGCCGGCGGGTGGAAGGAGCCCACCAGGTTCTTGCCCTCGGCGGTGTTGATGCCGGTCTTGCCGCCGACCGCGGCGTCCACCATCGCGAGGACGGTGGTCGGCACGGCGATCCAGCGCACCCCGCGCAGCCAGGTGGCCGCGACGAAGCCCGCGAGGTCGGTGGTGGCACCCCCGCCGACGCCGACGATGACGTCGGTGCGGGTGAAACCGGACTGGCCGAGCGCCTTCCAGCAGTACGCGGCCACCTCGGCGGTCTTGGCCTCCTCGGCGTTCGGCACCTGGATGGCGATCGCCTCGTAGCCCTGCTCGGCGAGGTCGTCGCGCAGCGCCTCGCCGGTCGAGGCCAGTGCCTCGGGGTGGATCACGGCGACCCGCTGGGCCTTCGTGCCGACGAGGGCTCCGAGCTCGCCGAGCAGCTGGTGCCCGACCAGCACCTCGTACGCGTCGTGGCCTGCGCTCGCGCCGACCTGGATCCGCGTCACCTGGTCCGTCATACGTCCTTCAACTCCAGAGCGTCGAGGACCGCCTGGGCGACCTCTTCGGGGGTGCGGTCGTCGGTTGCCACGACGACTCGCGCGACTTCGGTGTACAGGTGGCGCCGGGCCTCCATCAGCTCGCGCCACTGGCGGCGCGGGTTGACGGCGAGCAGCGGGCGCGCGGCGCCGAGGCCAACGCGCCGCACGGCCTCCTCGACGTCCATCGACAGGTAGACGACGGGCAGCCCGGACAGCAGCGCGCGGGTGCCCTCGTCGAGCACGGCGCCGCCGCCGAGGGCGAGCACCCCAGTGTGCCCGGCGAGGGCGGCGGCGACCGCCTCCCGCTCGAGCTCACGGAAGTACGGCTCGCCCTCGTCGACGAAGATGTCGGAGATCTCGCGGCCCTGGGCGGCGACGATGTCCGCGTCGGTGTCCCGGTAGGGGACGCCGAGCCGTTCGGCGAGCAGGCCGCCGACGGTGGACTTGCCGGAGCCCATGGGGCCGACGAGAACGACGAGCGGTCCGCCCGTCACCGGATCTGCAGGTTGTCGAGGTACGCCCGCACGTTGCGCCGGGTCTCGGGGACCGAGTCGCCGCCGAACTTCTCGACGACGGCGTCGGCCAGCACCAGGGCGACCATCGCCTCGGCGACAATGCCGGCGGCGGGGACGGCGCACACATCGGAGCGCTGGTGGTGGGCGACGGCCGCCTCACCGGTGGCGACGTCCACGGTGGCCAGTGCGCGGGGCACGGTCGCGATGGGCTTCATCGCGGCGCGGACGCGCAGCAGCTCGCCGGTGGTCAGGCCGCCCTCGGTGCCGCCGGCGCGGCCGGAGGTCCGCTTGAGGCCCTCGGGGGTGGAGACGATCTCGTCGTGGGCCTTCGAGCCGGGCACGCGGGCGAGCTCGAAGCCGTCGCCGACCTCGACGCCCTTGATGGCCTGGATGCCCATGAGCGCGCCGGCGAGGCGGGCGTCGAGGCGGCGGTCCCAGTGGACGTGCGAGCCGAGGCCGACGGGCACCCCGTAGGCCAGGACCTCGACCACGCCACCGAGGGTGTCGCCGTCCTTGTGGGCCTGGTCGATCTCGGCGACCATCGCCTTGCTCGCGTCGGCGTCGAGGCAGCGCACCGGGTCGGCGTCGAGCTTCTCGACGTCGGCGGGAGTCGGGTAGACGCCGTACGGGGCCTTGGCCGAGGCCAGTTCCACCACGTGCGAGACGATCTCGATGCCCGCGGCCTCCTTGAGGAAGGACCGGGCGATCGCGCCGAGGGCGACGCGGGCGGCCGTCTCACGGGCGCTGGCGCGCTCCAGGATCGGCCGGGCCTCGTCGAAGCCGTACTTCTGCATGCCGGCGAGATCGGCGTGGCCGGGCCGCGGGCGGGTCAGCGCCGCGTTGCGGCCGGTGTCCTTGAGCAGCGAGGGGTCGACCGGGTCGGCCGACATGACCGTCTCCCACTTGGGCCACTCGCTGTTGCCGACCATGACCGCGACGGGGGAACCGAGCGAGAGCCCGTGCCGCACACCGCCCAGGAAGGTGATCTCGTCCTGCTCGAACTTCATGCGGGCGCCGCGCCCATAACCGAGCCGGCGACGGGCCAGGTGGTCGGCCACCAGCTCAGTGGTGACCGGAACGCCGGCGGGAAGCCCCTCCAGCGTCGCTACCAGCGCCGGTCCGTGGGACTCCCCGGCGGTCAGCCAACGCAACCTGCTCAACGATGCTCCTCATGCTCGCGCCTGGTACAGCGATGGCGCGATCGGGTGCGCGGCCCTGACCCGCCGTACCCGATCCTCCCACGTCCGAGGGGGTTTGATGGGCCTCGGTCCAGCAATCGGACGCCTTGTCCGTCAGGCGGCCCGGGTGAAGCGGTCACGGAGCCACGTGACCGCCATCCACAGGGCCGCGGAACCGATGATTCCGAGGATGATCACCTGGACCGGCTCGGGGAGGCTGCCGAGCACCACTCTGAGCAGACCGCCGAGCAGGCGGGGGACGACGTCCCACTTCGACGCGAGCAGTTGCCCAGCGCCCGTCTCGTCCATGCCGCCCCCGTTACCGAATACGCAGGCGGGCAGCCTAACGGGCGGCCAGCGCCCGTTCTCCGGCGGCCCTCATGGCGGCGAGCGGGCCCGGGGTGCGGCCGGTCATCTGCTCGACCTGGAGCACGGCCTGGTGGACCAGCAGGTCGAGTCCTCCCACGACCTTGCCGCCGCGGCGGTCCCAGGCGGCCGCGAGGGCGGTGGGCCAGGGGTCGTACAGGACGTCGAAGAGGGTGCCCGCCCCTTCGGGCACGGACGCGGCCAGGGCGTCCGTCGTACCGGCGGGGGTGGTCGCGATCACCAGCGGCGCCGTCAGCGCCTCGGCGGCGTCGGACCAGTCGGCCGTGCGGACGGTGACGCCGAGGCGCTCGCCCCAGCGGCGCATCTCGTCGGCGCGGGCGCTGGAGCGGACGTACGCCGTGACCTCGCCGGTGCAGATCCGCGAGAGGGCGGCGAGCGCCGAGGAGGCGGTGGCCCCGGCACCGAGGACGGCGGCCGAGGGGACCTTCTCGACGCCGCGCTCGTGGAGCGCGGCGACGATCCCGGGGATGTCGGTGTTGTCCCCGAGGCGGCGGCCGTCCTTCGTGAGGACGACCGTGTTGACCGCCTCGACGGAGGCGGCGGTGTCGCTGATCCCGTCGAGGAGCGGGATGATCGCCCGCTTCAGCGGCATGGTCAGCGACAGCCCGGCCCACTCGGGGCCGAGTCCGGAGACGAACCCGGGGAGCGCGGCCTCGTCGATCTCGAAGCGGTCGTAGGACCAGTCGTCGAGGCCGAGCTCCTGGTAGGCGGCGCGGTGCAGCACCGGTGAGAGGGAGTGCTCGATGGGCGAACCCAGCACCGCGGCCCTTATGTGCGACATGTCCTGCTAACCGCCGTTCTTCTGCTTCTGCCGTTCCTGGAACTCGGCGACGAGCTTGAGGTGCTCGTCGTAGGTCTTGGTGAAGGTCGTCGTGTTGCCGTCGACCGACACGAAGAACATCCAGCCGCCATGGTCCGGGTTGAGCGTAGCGGTCAGCGCGTCCATGCCCGGGTTCCCGATCGGGCCGACGGGCAGTCCCTTGATGAAGTGCGTGTTGTAGGGGTTGTTGAACGCCTGGGCTTCCTTGAGGTTGAAGTTGATCTCGCTCTGGCCCTTGGCGTAGTTGTACGTCGAGTCGAACTCGATCTTCTGGTTCGTGACGTCGTTGGTCTTCTTCATGCGGTTGTAGACGACCTCGGACATCTTGCGGAAGTCGTCGTGGTTCTTGCCCTCGGCGTTGACGAGGCTGGCGACCGTGACCACCTGGAGCGGGTTCTCCAGGCCCAGTTCCTTGGCCTTGGCCTCGATGCCCAGCTCCGAGTACTTGGCGTTCGCGGTCTTGACCATTTCCTTGAGGAGGGACTCGGGGGTGCTGTCCTTCCTCAGGTCGTAGCGCATCGGGTACAGGAAGCCCTCGAGCGGGTCCATGAGCTTCGGGTTGTTGCCCGCCCAGGCCGGCAGTCCGAGGTTCTTGGCCTCGCGCAGGGCGATGTCCTTGGTGGTGCCCTCGGGTTTGCCCAGCTTCTTGTCGATCGCCTCGTACACCTTGGCGTTGCGCATGCCCTCGGTGACGGTGATGACGTTCAGCTTGCTGGGGTCGATCATCAGCGCGACGGCGGCCGCACCCGACATCTTCTTCTGCATCGGGTAGACGCCGGGCTGGATGGACTTGCCCTTGGGGTTGGCGCCCGCGGCGTCGACGAAGGCCTGGGCGCTGGCGACCACGCCGGCTTCCTTGAGGATGCGGCCCATCTGCCCGAGGCCCGCGCCCTTGGGGATCTCGACGTCGACGATCTCGCTGGTGCCTTCGCCCACGAAGTCCTCGGCGGCGCCGAACCTGTCCTTGATGAAGGTGTAGCCGTAGTACCCGCCGCCGCCGAGCACGCCGACGATGACGAGGGAGGCGAGGAGGCAGGCCGCGCCGCTGCGCTTCTTGGGCTTGCCGCCCTTGCCGCCCTTGGAACGGCCGCCGCGGCGCCCGCCGCCGGTGTCGTCCCCGTCCTCGCCGTCGCCGCCCCCGGCGAAGAAGGAGTCCTCCGGCTCCTCGTCCTGCTGCTCGGGGAGCTCAGGTTCGAGGTGGCGCTGGTTCGGGGGCTGCGGCGGCGGGTAGGCGTCGGCCGTCGTGTAGAGGTCCGGGCTCTCGCCGGGGTAACCGGCGGCGGACTGCTGGGCGTAGGGGTCCACCCCGGCGTAGGGGTCGGCCGGGGCCGTGGCGATGTACTGCTGCTGGCCGGTGTCCCAGCCCTGGGCGTCGTACACCGGCTGCTGCGGCTGGTGCGCCTGCTGCGGGTACTGGGGGTGCTGGACCTGCTGCGGCTGCTGGGCCTGCTGGGGGTACTGCGGGGCATAGCCCTGCTGCTGCTGGGGGTACTGCTGCTGCGGGTACTGCTGCTGGTACTGCGGGTCCTGGGCGTACTGCTGCTGCTCGCCGCCGTAGGGCACCTGTCCCTGCTGGGTCTGGTGCCCGGTCCATCCCTGGTCCCCGTACAGGGGGTCCGCGGGATGCCACGGTTCGGAGCCGTGGCCCCGTCCATACTCAGTCATCGGTCCCCTAGAGCCGCGAGACGAAAGCGACGGCTGTTCGAATGCCGTCTCATCGCGCGGAACGTTACCGTACCGCGATCAGACAACCACTTCGACGCACTCACCAGGCGGATTACCTGATACCCGTTCGGTCTCAAGAGCGTTCTGAAGGATCACCACAGCGGCCGCCTGGTCGATGACCGACCGGCCCTTCTTGGCGTTCTTCCCCGAGGCCCGCAGCCCCTGGGCGGCGGTGACCGTGGTCATCCGCTCGTCCACCAGACGGACCGTCACCGGCTTGATGCCCTTCGCGAGTTCGTTCGCGAAGGCCCGCACCTTGGCCGCGGCCGGCCCCTCCCGCCCGCTGAGCGAGCGGGGGAGGCCGACCACGACTTCGAGGGGCTCGTACTCCTCGACGAGCTGCCGCAGCCGCCGGTGGGCGAAGGGGATGTCCCGGCCCGGGACGGTTTCCACCGGTGTGGCGAGCACCCCGTCGGGGTCGCACGAGGCGACCCCGATCCGGGCGTCCCCGACGTCGATGGCGAGCCGGCGGCCGCGGCGCAGTGTCATCGTCAGGCCGTCTCTACGACGAGGCGCTCGACGGCGGCGATGGCCTCGGGCACGGCGGCCGGGTTCTGGCCGCCGCCCTGGGCGACGTCCGGCTTGCCGCCACCGCCGCCACCGAGGGTCTTGGCCGCCGTGCGCACCAGGTCACCGGCCTTGAGGCCGCGCTCGCGGGCCGCCTCGTTGGTGGCGATCACGGTCAGCGGACGGTCGTTCGCCACGGTGAAGAGGGCCACGACGGCCGGGCGGTCGCCCGGGATGCGGCCGCGGACGTCGAGGACCAGCTTGCGCAGGTCGTCGGCACCCGTGCCGTCCGGCACCTGGCCGACGACGAGGGCGACGCCGTGGATGT
Organism: Streptomyces sp. NPDC053432; assembly: GCF_055585365.1. Taxonomy (NCBI): domain Bacteria; kingdom Bacillati; phylum Actinomycetota; class Actinomycetes; order Kitasatosporales; family Streptomycetaceae; genus Streptomyces; species Streptomyces sp. NPDC053432. The sequence goes on along the minus strand of NZ_JBVJKF010000021.1, from coordinate 47,173 downwards.
CCTGGGCGTTCTGGGCGAGACCGGCGGCGGCCTGGAGGACCTTCTCCGCGCGGAACTTCTCGATCTCCTTCTCGGCGTCCTTCAGCTTGCCGAGCATGGTGGCGATCTTCTCCGGCAGCTCCTCCGGACGGCCCTTGACCAGCTCCTGGAGCTGGGCGACGACCGTGTGCTCCTTGGCGAGGAAGTTGTAGGCGTCCACGCCGACGAGGGCCTCGACACGGCGCACGCCGGAGCCGATGGAGGACTCGCCGAGCAACTTCACCAGGCCGAGCTGGCTGGTGTTGCCGACGTGCGTGCCGCCGCACAGCTCCTTGGAGAAGTCGCCGATGGTGACGACGCGCACCCGCTCGCCGTACTTCTCGCCGAACTCGGCGATGGCGCCCTGCTTCTTCGCCTCGTCGATGCTCATGACCTCGGCGGTGACGTCCAGCTCGCGGGCGAGCACGTCGTTGATCTTCTGCTCCACGTCGGTCAGGACCGAGCCGGGAACGGCGTTCGGGGAACCGAAGTCGAAGCGGAAGCGGCCGGGCGAGTTCTCGGAGCCGGCCTGGGCGGCCGTCGGGCCGAGGGCGTCGCGCAGCGCCTGGTGGGTCAGGTGGGTGGCCGAGTGGGCGCGGGCGATGGCCCGGCGGCGGTTGACGTCGATGGCGGCGTACGCGGAGGCGCCCACCGTCACCTCGCCGACCTGCACGGAGCCCTTGTGCACGGAGACGCCCGGGACGGGCTGCTGCACGTCGCGGACGACGATGACGGCGCCCGAGTCGAGCTTGATGCGGCCCTGGTCGGCGAGCTGGCCGCCGCCCTCGGCGTAGAAGGGGGTGCGGTCGAGGACGACCTCGACCTCGTCGCCCTCGGAGGCGGCGGGCGCGGAGACGCCGTTGACCAGGAGGCCGACGATGGTGGACTCGCCCTGGTTGGTGGCGTAGCCGGTGAACTCGGTGGCGCCCGCTGTGTCGGCGATCTCGCGGTACGAGGAGACGTCGGCGTGGCCGGTCTTCTTGGCCTTGGCGTCGGCCTTGGCCCGGTCGCGCTGCTCCTGCATCAGGCGGCGGAAGCCGGACTCGTCCACGGACAGGCCCTGCTCGGCGGCCATCTCCAGGGTGAGGTCGATCGGGAAGCCCCAGGTGTCGTGGAGCAGGAACGCCTTCTCGCCGGAGAGGACCTTGCCGCCGACGGCCTTGGTCTCGGTGACGGCGGTGTCGAGGATGTTCGTGCCGCCCTTGAGGGCCTTGAGGAAGGCGGCCTCCTCCGCGAGCGCGACGGTCTCGATGCGCTTGCGGTCGGTGACGAGCTCCGGGTACTGCTGGCCCATCGTGTTGATCACGACGTCCACGAGGTCCTGCACGACGGCGCCGGTGGCGCCCATGAGGCGCATGTTGCGGATGGCGCGGCGCATGATGCGGCGCAGCACGTAGCCGCGGCCCTCGTTGCCGGGGGTGACGCCGTCGCCGATGAGCATGACGGAGGTGCGCATGTGGTCGGCGACGACGCGCATGGAAACGTCGGTGTCCTTCGCGGCGCCGTACCGCACGCCGGTCAGCTCGGTGGCCTTGTCCATGACCACGCGCAGCGTGTCGGTCTCGTACATGTTCTGCACGCCCTGCAGGATCATGGCGAGACGCTCGAGACCGAGACCGGTGTCGATGTTCTTCGACGGCAGGTCGCCGAGGATCGGGAAGTCTTCCTTGCCCTCGCCGGCGCCGCGCTCGTACTGCATGAAGACCAGGTTCCAGATCTCCACGTAGCGCTCGTCGTTGACGGCGGGGCCGCCCTCGACGCCGAACTCCGGACCGCGGTCGTAGTTGATCTCGGAGCACGGGCCGCAGGGACCCGGGACGCCCATGGACCAGAAGTTGTCCTTCTTGCCCAGGCGCTGGATGCGCTCGGCGGGCACGCCGATCACGTCGCGCCAGATCGTCTCGGCCTCGTCGTCGTCGAGGTAGACGGTGATCCAGAGCTTCTCGGGCTCCAGGCCGTAGCCGCCGTCCGCCACGGAGCTGGTGAGCAGCTCCCAGGCGTACTTGATGGCGCCTTCCTTGAAGTAGTCGCCGAAGGAGAAGTTGCCGCACATCTGGAAGAACGTGCCGTGGCGGGTGGTCTTGCCGACCTCTTCGATGTCCGGCGTGCGGACGCACTTCTGCACGCTGGTGGCGCGGGGGGCCGGGGGCTTGGTCTCGCCGAGGAAGTACGGCTTGAACGGGACCATGCCCGCGTTGACCAGCAGCAGAGTCGGGTCGTCCGCGATGAGCGACGCCGAAGGGACAACGGCGTGACCGCGCTCCTCGAAGAAGCTCAGCCAGCGGCGGCGGATTTCAGCCGACTCCATCAGTGGTCCTCATTCCGGTTGTACGAAAACTTCAGGGGGGTGGTCTTGTCGTTCTGGATGGCCCGCAGCCGCCGCGGCCCGGGGAGGGCGGTGACGTTGTCGGGCCGGTCGGGGTCCTGGTGCAGCCCCAGTGCGTCGTTCAGCTCGTCCTCGCGCTGCGACATTCCCGCTTTGACGTCGAGGGCGAAGTCCTTGAGGCGGTGTCCCGCCTCAAGGGCCTTGTCGGCGGCCTGTGCGGCGAGGCTCTCCGGCGTCAGCTTCTTCAGCTTGCGGTTGACCTTGGTGGTGGCCCACACGCCGGCGGCCGCGCCGGCGGTGAACCAGAAGGCTCGGCGGAACATCGGAGGTCTCAGCCCTTCTGCTTCCGGCGGCGCGGCGCCGGCACGGTACGGCCGACGATCACGTTACGTCGGGACGTCTTCTGCGGCGCGTCCTGCGGGGTCCTGCCCAGCGCCTTGCGGACGCCGTAGCCGAAGGCCGCGACCTTGACCAGCGGCCCGCCGAAGGCGGTGGCCACGGTGGAGGACAGTGCGGAGGCGTTGGAGGTGACCTCCTGGACGTCGCTCGCGATGGCGTCCACCCGGTCGAGCTGGGTGCGCGCGGAGCGGACGGTGGTGGAGGCGTCCGCCAGCAGCGGCACGGCCTGGTCGGTGACCTCGGCCACCAGCTTGGTGGCCGCCTTGAGCACCTGGGCCAGCCTCACCAGCACCACGGCGAGGAAGGAGACCAGGATCGCCCAGAAGACGGCCACGAGGATCCCGGCCACCTCTCCACCGGACACGTCACACCGCACTCTCGTCTGGACTTGAACTGCAAAAAGATTCGCCCTACGACCCTATCGCGCCCGCGATCCCCGGCAGTACCGGAATTCGGGGACCGGCGTGATCATCTTGTACGCAGCGCATCCGGGCCAGTACCCTCCGTGTCCCATGCGACAGGAGACGCGGGGCAATCTTCCCTCGGAGCTGGGCGGCTTGGTCGGCCGGGGTGCCGAACTCGACGCACTGGGGCGGCTTCTGGACTCCTCCCGGCTCGTGACCGTGACCGGGGTCGGCGGGGTGGGCAAATCGCGGCTGGTGGTGGCCGCGGCCCGGGCCGTCGCCGGGCCGGACGGCGGAGCGCCGCGGGAACGCTACTGCGACGGGGTCTGGCTGGCCGAGCTGGCCGCCGTACGGGATCCCGCGCTGCTGGAGATCGCCCTCTCCGAGGCGCTGGGCCTGACCGACCACACCACCCGGCCGCCCCGGACCGTGCTGGCCGAGTACCTGGCCGGGCGGCGGCTGCTCCTGGTCCTGGACGGCTTCGAGCAGCTGGTCGACGAGACGGCCGAGTTGGTGCGGGAACTGCTGCGCCGCTCCCCCGGCCTGCGGGTGCTCGCGGCCGGGCGGCGCCCGCTGGCCCTGGACGGGGAGCACGCCTTCCCCCTGGCCCCGCTCGACGCGGAGGCGTCGCTGGCCCTGCTCACCGCGCGGGCCTCCGCGGCGGACCCGGCGTTCCGGGTGACGGGGGCGGACCGGACGGCGCTGGCCGAGCTGTGCGTCCGCCTCGACGGGATCCCGCTCGCCCTGGAGCTGGCGGCCGCCCGGCTGCGGGTGCTGTCCCCCGCGCAGGTGCTGGCCCGGCTGGAGGACCGCTTCGCGCTGCTGACCGGCGGCGCGCGCGGGGTGCTCCCCCGGCACCGGGCGCTGCGCACCGCCATCGGCTGGAGCCACGAGCTGTGCACGCCCGCGGAGCGGCTGCTGTGGGCACGGCTCTCGGTCTTCGCCGGGCAGTTCGACCTCGATGCCGCCGAGTACGTGTGCGCGGGCCCCGACCTGCCGGTGGACGGCGTGCTCGACCTGGTCGGGGAGCTCCTGGCACAGTCCCTCCTGGTCCGGGAGGAGGGCCCGTCCGGGGTCCGCTACCGGATGCTGGAGACCGTACGGCTGTACGGAGCGGGGTGGCTGGAGTCGACGGGTGACACCGGGCGGCTGCGGCGGCGGCACCGGGACTGGTACATGGGCCTGGCGACGTGGTGCGAGACGGACTGGTTCAGCCCCCGCCAGGAGGAGGTCGCCGCCCTGGTGGAGGCGGAGCTGCCGAATCTGCGGCTCGCCCTGGAGTGCTGCCTGGACGAGCCGGAGGAGGCGCACCTCGGCCAGTACCTGGCGGGCACCCTGTGGTTCTACTGGGCGGGCTGCGGCCGGCTGACCGAGGGCAGGCACTGGCTGGACCGGAGCCTGGAGGACCGGCGCGGACCGGCGGAGGGCTACGAGCCCTCGCGGCTGAAGGCGCTGTGGGTGCTGGGCTACGTCTGCGCCCTCCAGGGGGACGCGGTGGCCGCCACGAGCGCCCTGTACGAGTGCCGGGACGGGGCGGCGCGCGGCGGCAACGCCCTGGCCGCCGCCTACGCGGTACACCGGCTCGGCTGTCTGGCGCTGGTCTCGGACGACATGGAGCGGGCCGGGGAGCTGCTGGGTTCGGCGCTGGAGCGCTACCGGGACGCGGGCGAGCTGAACAGCAACGTCCTGATGTGCCAGGTGGAACTGGGCATGGCGCTGGCCTTCCAGGGCGAGCCCGCGGGCGCGCTGTCCCTGTGCGAGGAGGTCCGGGAGATCTGCGAGGAGCGCGGGGAGCGCTGGACGAAGGCGTACGCCCTGTACGTACTCGCGTACGCGGCCCTGGACTCCGGAGCCACCGGGGAGGCGCGGCGGCTGCTGACCGAGTGCGTGGAGATCAACCACGCCTTCCACGACCTTGTGGGGCTGGTCCTGGCGCTGGAGCTGCTGGCCCTGGTCACCGTGGCGGAGGGGGACGCGGCCGAGGCGGCTCTGCTCCAGGGGGCGGCCGAGCCGCTGTGGGACGGGGTGGGGCTGCGGCTCTTCGGCTCGGGGTACTTCAACGCCCCGCGGCTGATGTGCCAGGAGCGGGCCGGCGAGGCGCTGGGCGCCGAGCGCTACGCGGCGTACGCGGCGGAAGGGCGCGAGCTCAGCCGCGAGGCGCTGGTGGGGCGCGCGCTGGAGGGGGAGGCGGGCGCGGGGCGGGAAAGCGGAAAACCCGCCGTCCCCCGGAGGGGACGGCGGGTTTCCACCAGCCTGTGAGGGCTACGCCTGCCGGAAGATCAGCGGGCGTAGTACTCGACGACGAGCTGCTCGTCGCAGATGACCGGGATTTCCTTGCGGTTCGGGTCGCGGTCCAGGCGGAAGGCCAGGGCCTTCAGGTTGACCTGCAGGTAACGGGGGGTCTCGCCCTCGCCTGCGTAGCCACCCTCACGGGCGACCTGGAACGGAACCTTCTCGCGGCTGCGCTCGCGCACGGTCACGACGTCGTCCGGGCGGACACGGAACGACGGCTTGTCGACCTTGCCACCGTTGACCTCGATGTGGCCGTGAACGACCATCTGGCGGGCCTGGTAGATGGTGCGGGCGATGCCCGAACGCAGGACCAGGGCGTCGAGGCGACGCTCGAGCTCGACGACCAGCGCCTCGCCCGTCTTGCCCTCGGCCTTCTTGGCGCGGTCGTACGCGCGGGCCATCTGACGCTCAGAGATGTCGTACTGAGCGCGCAGACGCTGCTTCTCGAGCAGACGGACCTTGTAGTCCGAGTTCTGCTTGCGGCCACGGCCGTGCTCGCCCGGCGGGTAGGGACGAGCCTCGAAGTACTTGACGGCCTTCGGGGTCAGCGCAATGCCGAGGGCACGCGACTTCTTGACCTTGGGTCGCTTCTGGTTCACGGGGAACCTACCTCCATGTAAGTTAGGTGAGGCTTACCTTAGCGAGGAGGACGTAATGTCTCGACCACATGGGATCCCCCTGCCCAGTGCGCGCCGCAGTTCGGATTCCAACGAAACAGAATCCGCTTGCGCCGACGATAGGCAAGGTCAGCCGCGTCCCAGGGAAGGCGTTCGGCAGCTCACCGGAGCCGAACGCGTACGAACCCTCGTAGAGTCCAACGCCTCAGTATCCCTCACGCTCGTCGGTGCTCGTGACGCGCACGGCAGCGACGAGTTCGGGACAGGGATGCCGGTCGCGCGGACCGTCACCCCGGACGGGGACGTGATTCTCCTTGTTTCCGGGGAATCCGCGGCTGCCAGGGCAGCCGCTCACGCCCAGGACGACGACCTCACCGCCGTGATCGAGATCACGGATGTGGCGCCGGTGTCCGTGCCACATCGTATCCGAGGCCGCGCCTGGCTGGCCGGGTGGCTGACCCCGGTGCGCGGGGACGACCGCGGGTCTTGCGCGGCGCTGCTCGCGGAGCGGCAGCCGGTGGGCGAGCTGCTGGGCCTCGCGGAGTCCCTGGACGCCCCGCACACCGGCCGCCCGGCGTGGACGCTGCTCCGCCTGGAGGTCGGTGAGATCTCGGTGGACGACCTGTGGGGCGCCGAACGCGTGGACCCCGACGACCTCGCCGCGGCCCTGCCGGACCCCCTGGCGGGCCACGAGGCGGAGCTCCTCCAGCACCTGCACGCCGCCCACGGTGACCGGCTCGGCGGACTGTCCGGCCTGCTGGGCCCGCGGGAGTCGGAGGGCATGAGGGCGGTCCCGCTCGCCCTGGACCGGCTGGGCCTGCGGGTCCGCTTCACGGGCGGCCCGGCCAGCTCCTTCGACGCCCGCTTCGACTTCCCTGAGCCCGTGGCGGACGTCTGCGGCCTGCGCCGGGCGATGCACACGCTGTTCTCCGCGGCCGCGCACTGAGGCCTCGCCGGGGGTGGCTCCCGTGTTGGGAGCCCGGACCGGGACTGCCCGCCCTCCCGGGCGGAACATGAAGCCCCTCCGCCGTTTGAGGAGCGCGGTCCGGGGCGGAACCCCGGGGACGGCGCCGCGGGCTCACGCGCCGCGCGGAGCGCGGTCCGGGGCGGAACCCAGGGGACGGCGCCGCGGGCTCACGCGCCGCGCAACCGCTCCCGGACCTTCTCCACCACGTCCGCGTAGCGGGCCTCGGCCCCGTACCGCGTCGGCTCGTAGTACCGCTTCCCGTGGACCTCGTCCGGCGCGTACTGCTGCGCGGCGATCGCTCCCGGCACGTCGTGCGGGTACACGTACCCCACCGCGTGCCCCAGCTTCGCCGCGCCCTTGTAGTGCCCGTCCCGCAGGTGCGCCGGCACGGACCCCGCCAGCCCGGCCCGGACGTCGGCCAGTGCCGCCCCGATCGCGGTCGTCGCGGTGTTCGACTTCGGGGCCAGCGCCAGCGCGATGGTGGCGTGGGACAGCGTCAGGGCGGCCTCCGGGAAGCCGATCATCGCCACCGCCTGGGCCGCCGCCACCGCGAGCGGCAGGGCCGTCGGGTCCGCCAGGCCGATGTCCTCGCTCGCCGAGATCATCAGGCGGCGCGCGATGAACCGCGGGTCCTCCCCGGCCTCGATCATCCGCGCGAGGTAGTGCAGCGCCGCGTCCACGTCCGAGCCGCGGATCGACTTGATCAGGGCGCTGGCCACGTCATAGTGCTGGTCGCCGTCCTTGTCGTAGCGGACCGCCGCCCGGTCGACGGCCTCCTCCACCGTCTGCAGGGAGATCTCGGCCTCGCCCTTGGCGATCGCGGACCCGGCTCCGGCCTCCAGCGCGGTCAGCGCCCGCCGCGCGTCGCCGCCGGCGATCCGCAGCAGGTGCGCCTCGGCGTCCGCCGGCAGGGTCACCGCCCCGCCGAGGCCACGCTCCTCCGTCAGCGCCCGGCGCATCAGCCCGCTCAGGTCCGCGTCCGTCAGCGGTTCCAGGGTGAGCAGCAGGGACCGCGACAGCAGCGGGGAGATGATCGAGAAGTACGGGTTCTCCGTCGTCGCGGCGATCAGCGTCACCCAGCGGTTCTCCACCGCGGGCAGGAGCGAGTCCTGCTGGGCCTTGCTGAAGCGGTGGATCTCGTCGAGGAAGAGGACGGTCTCCTTGCCGTAGCCGCCGGCCGCGCGCTTCGCGCCCTCGATGACGGCGCGGACCTCCTTCACGCCCGCGGTGATGGCCGACAGTTCCACGAAGCGCTTCTGCGTGGCCTGGCTGACCACGTACGCGAGCGTGGTCTTGCCGATGCCGGGCGGCCCCCAGAGGATCACCGACGAGGCACCGGCCGGTCCCCCGGCGCCCTCCCCCACCAGTCGGCGCAGCGGTGAGCCGGGCTTCAGGAGGTGCTGCTGGCCGACGACCTCGTCCAGGGTGCGCGGGCGCATGCGGACCGCGAGCGGGGAGCTGGACGGGTCCTTCTCCTGGCGGTCTTCGGCTGCGGCGGTGAAGAGGTCTGGTTCCACACAGGAAGCCTAAGCGAGGCCGCCGACACTCCTCCCGGGCCTCACGAGGTCCAGAAGTCCCACCAGCGGGTCAGGATCAGCATCCCGATGATCCCGACGTGCAGCACGGGCGGCACCCACGCGAACTCGTCGAGGAAGGACTTCAGCCAGCCCGGGGCCGGCAGCATCCCCTCGCGCACGTTGTGTGCCGTGACGTACCAGAACATGAAGATCGTGGCGACCCAGGCCAGGGAGCACCACAGGCACAGCGAGTTGATGTTGTACAGCGACTGGTACATCAGCCAGGCGCAGAAGACGACGCCGAAGAGCATGCCCGCGTTCAGCGTCAGCCAGTACCAGGGGCTGAACCGGGCGCCGGCCAGGATGCTCATGCCGACGCAGATCACGATGCCGTAGCAGACCAGTCCCAGCATCGGGTTGGGGAAGCCGAAGACGGCCGCCTGCTCGCTCTTCATGATGTTGCCGCAGGAGACGATCGGGTTGAGGCTGCAGCCCGGGGTGAAGTTCGGGTCCTCGAGCAGCTTGAACTTGTCGATCGTGATCACCCAGGCGGCGAGCAGCCCCATGGCTCCCGTGATCACCAGCAGCAGGGCGAGCGCCCGGCTGCCGCCGACGGTGGTCCTCGGGGAGGTGTCCGCGTCCGTGCCTCGTGCCGTCATACCGCCCGCTCCGCATCTGCAAGGTCAACAAGCACGGGTCATTGTGCCGTACGGCGCGGGGTCTCCACCGTTCGACCGGTATAAGGACCGCGCGGAACGGCGGAAGGGCGGGTTCGGGGAGGACTTCCCCGAACCCGCCCTTCCGGCGGTGTACGTCAGGCCAGGCGGGCCAGGACGGTGTCGACGAGCTCGGCGACGGGCACGGCTGCCTGCTCGCCGGACTCCATGTCCTTGAGCTGGACGACGCCCTCGGCGAGGTCGCGCTCACCGGCGACCACCGTGAACCGCGCCCCCGAGCGGTTGGCGTCCTTCATCGCACCCTTGAGGCCCTTGCCCCCGTACGAGAAGTCCGCCGCCACCCCGGCCTTGCGCAGCTCGGTGACCGCACCGAACAGCAGGCGCCGCGCCTCGGCGCCGATCGCCACGGCGAAGACGTCCGTCGTCGCCGGGATGTCGAGCTCCACGCCCTCCGCCTCCAGGGCGAGGACCGTACGGTCGACGCCGAGCGCCCAGCCGACCGACGGCAGGGCCGGTCCGCCGATCATCTCGGACAGGCCGTCGTAGCGGCCGCCGCCGCCGACCGCGGACTGGGAGCCCAGACCGTCGTGGACGAACTCGAAGGTGGTGCGGGTGTAGTAGTCCAGGCCGCGCACCAGCTTCTCGTCGTCCTCGAAGGCCACACCGGCGGCCGTGATCAGCTCACGGACCTCCTCGTGGTAGGCCTTGCAGCCGTCGCACAGGTAGTCGCGGAGCATCGGCGCGCCCACGAGCTGCTTCTGGACGTCGGCCCGCTTGTCGTCGAGGACGCGCAGCGGGTTGATCTCGGCCCGGCGGACGGTCTCCTCGTCGAGGTCGAGCCCGCGCAGGAAGGTCTGGAGCGCCTCCCGGTACACCGGGCGGCACTCCTTGTCGCCCAGCGAGTTCAGCAGGATCCGGAAGTTGCGCAGGCCGAGTGCGCGGTAGGCCTGGTCGGCCAGGATGATCAGTTCGGCGTCGAGGGCCGGGTCCTCGGCGCCGATGGCCTCGGCGCCGACCTGCGAGAAGTGGCGGTAGCGGCCCTTCTGCGGGCGCTCGTAGCGGTAGTACGAGCCGGAGTACCAGAGCTTGGCCGGCAGGTTGCCCTGCTTGTGCAGGCTCGCCTCCAGCGCCGCGCGCAGGACGGAGGCGGTGCCCTCCGGACGCAGGGCGAGCTGCGAGCCGCCCTTGGTCGTGAGGGTGAACATCTCCTTCGTGACGATGTCGGTGGACTCACCGACACCGCGGGCGAAGAGGTTCACGTCCTCGAATCCGGGCGTCTCGACGTAGCCGTAGCCGGCCTTCCGCAGCGGGGCGGAGATGGCCTCGCGGACCGCCAGGTACTTGGCCGAGTACGGCGGGATCAGGTCGTACGTGCCCTTGGGGGCCTTGAAGGTGCTCACGAAACTCTCGTCACATTCCTCGTCGTGGAGCGGCTGTCGGGTCCGCTGCCAGGCCGGCGGCGACCTCCCGCAGGTACGGGTTGGTCACGCGCTCGCGGCCGATGGTGGTCTGGGGACCGTGGCCGGACAGCACCACGGTCGAGTCGTCGAGCGGCAGGCACACGCGGGCCAGCGACTCGAGCATCTCGGCGTGGGAGCCGCCGGGCAGGTCGGTGCGTCCGATGGAGCCGGCGAAGAGCAGGTCACCCGAGAAGAAGACCGGCGGGATGTCCGCCAGCTCGGGCATCCGGAAGGTCACCGACCCCCTGGTATGCCCCGGCGCGTGCGCCACGGAGAAGTCCATGCCGGCCAGCTTCAGGCCCGCGCCGTCCGTCAGCTCGCGGACGTCGTCCGGCTCCCCCACGGTCAGCTCGCCCATGAGCGGCATCCCGATGGAGCGGCCCAGCGCCTTCTCCGGGTCGCTCATCATGTAGCGGTCCTCGGGGTGGATCCAGGCCGGTACGTCGTGTGCTCCGCACACCGGGACCACCGAGGCCACATGATCGATGTGGCCATGGGTCAGCACGACCGCGACGGGCTTGAGCCGATGCTTCCTGAGCGTCTCCTCGACACCCTGGGTGGCCTGGTGGCCCGGGTCGATGATGACGCACTCCTCACCGGCGGCGGGGGCGACCACGTAACAGTTGGTCCCCCAGGCCCCGGCGGGGAACCCGGCAATCAGCACGTTCGTCCTCAATCGTCGTCCGGCGGGAGCTTGCAGATCGGAATGCTGCTGATCAGAGCCTACCGGCGCCCTTCATCACACAGCCAACCCATATACGGTACGGGCTATCCAGGCCCGGACAGCGGTACCAGAGACGTACAAGGAGACGAACCCGGTGGTCACGAGCGATCAGCGGCGGCGACAGCTCGCCAGGGAGAAGTACGAGCGCCAGCAGAAGCGCCGGGCCGAGGCCCGGCAGAAGGCCCGCCGGCGCATGGCGGTGATCGGCGCGGCGGTGGCCGTGGTCGTCGCGACGCTGGTCGGCCTCATCGTCGGCGGCGTCTTCGACAGCGGCAAGAAGGACCAGGCGGCGGAGCCGTCGGCGACGCCGTCCGCGACGCCGACGCCCAAGCAGTCCCCGTCCCCCGGCATGGCCATCGACGAGAAGGCGAAGTACACCTTCGCCCTCAGGACGAGCGCGGGCGACATCGGGTTCTCGATGGACGCGGCGAAGACCCCGCAGACGGTGAATTCCTTCAAGTACCTCGCCGACAAGGGTTTCTTCGACAACACGAAGTGCCACCGGCTGACATCGGGCGGGATCTTCGTCCTCCAGTGCGGTGACCCGCAGGGCACCGGTATGGGCGGCCCCGGCTACAACATCCCGGACGAGAACCTGGACTCGCTGGGCAAGCCGAACGACCAGGGTCAGGTCGTCTACCCGGCGGGCACGGTGGCCATGGCCAACACCGGCCGGCCCGGCTCGGGCGGCAGCCAGTTCTTCCTGGTCTACAAGGACAGCCCGCTCGCGCCGTCGTACACCCCCTTCGGCAAGATCGACGCGGCGGGCATGAAGGTCCTCGAGGAGATCGCCAAGGCCGGTACGGCCGACGGCGGCCAGGACGGGGCGCCGAAGAACGAGGTCAAGATCGAGAAGGGCACCGTCACCCAGAACTGACGGAACCCGGCACCGGCCCGGCCGGCTTCCCCCGTTACGCCGATATTCCGTCGTGCGGGATGCGGACAGCCGGCCCGGCGGTCGCCTATGTTGGCGTTGTGCAGGGCGGGCGCTGCCCGCCCCAGGAAACTGTGGACGATGCCCGGGGGCGACCCCTCAAGGGCATCAGGTGGAGGAGGCGCTGTGAGCAGCGACCCGTGGGGCCGAGTCGACGAGACGGGCACCGTGTACGTGCGTACTTCCGACGGCGAGAAGGTCGTCGGCTCGTGGCAGGCGGGCACGCCTGAGGAGGCCCTGGCCTATTTCGAGCGCAAGTACGAGGGCCTGGTGGTCGAGATCGGCCTCCTCGAAAAGCGGGTGCGGACCACTGATCTGTCCGCCAAGGACGCGCAGACGGCGATCGACCACCTGCGGACGCAGGTCGACGAGCACCACGCCGTGGGCGACCTCGACGCCCTGCGCGTACGGCTGGACAAGCTGGTCGCCACCGTGGAGTCGCGGCGCGAGGAGCGCAAGGCCCAGAAGGCCAAGCAGGCGGACGAGGCCCGTACGGCCAAGGAAGCCCTGGTCGTCGAGGCCGAGCAGCTGGCCCAGAGCGACCAGTGGCGCAGCGCCGGCGAGCGGCTGCGCGCGCTGGTGGACATCTGGAAGGGCCTGCCCCGGCTGGACCGCAAGTCGGACGACGAGCTGTGGCACCGCTTCTCGCACGCCCGGTCGGCCTTCTCCAAGCGGCGCAAGGCGCACTTCGCCTCGCTGGACGCGCAGCGCGAGGACGCGCGCAAGGTGAAGGAGAGGCTGGTCGCGGAGGCCGAGTCGCTGTCGAAGTCGACCGACTGGGGTCCGACGGCCGCCCGCTACCGCGAGCTGATGGCGGACTGGAAGGCGGCGGGCCGGGCGCAGCGCGAGGCCGAGGACGACCTGTGGAACCGTTTCCGCGGTGCGCAGGACGTGTTCTTCGCGGCCCGCAGCGAGGTCTTCGCCGAGCGTGACGCCGAGCAGACGGAGAACCTGAAGCTGAAGGAGGAGCTGGCCGAGGAGGCCGAGAAGCTCGTCCCGGTGACGGACCTGAAGGCGGCCCGTGCCGCGTTCCGCTCCCTCAACGAGCGCTGGGAGGCCATCGGCCACGTGCCGCGGGACGCCCGGCCGAAGGTCGAGGGCCGGATGCACGCGGTGGAGCGGGCGATCCAGGAGGCCGAGGAGGGCGAGTGGCGCCGTACGAACCCGGAGGCGCGGGCGCGTGCGGCCGGTCTGACGGGTCAGCTCCAGGCGGCGGTCGACAAGCTGCGCACGCAGATCGACGCGGCCCGCGCAGCGGGCAACAACGCGAAGGCCGACAAGCTGGCACGTGAGCTGGAGGGCCGTCAGGCCCTGCTGGACCAGGCCCTGAAGGGCCTGGAGGAGTTCGGCGGCTGAAAGCCCGCCGGCAGACTGAAACCCCGCCGGCAAGAGGGCCCCGGTACGCGTCGTGCGTACCGGGGCCCTCCCGCGTTCTGCGGCTGCGCCCCTACGGCCGCCGGGCCGAGGTGACGCGGTAGACGTCGTACACGCCCTCCACACCCCGAACGGCCTTCAGGACGTGGCCCAGGTGCTTGGGGTCGCCCATCTCGAAGGTGAAGCGCGAGGTGGCCACCCGGTCGCGGGAGGTCTGGACCGCGGCCGACAGGATGTTGACGTGCTGGTCCGACAGGACGCGGGTGACGTCCGACAGGAGTCGGGAGCGGTCCAGCGCCTCCACCTGGATGGCGACGAGGAAGACCGAGGACTGGGTGGGCGCCCACTCGACCTCCAGCATCCGCTCGGGCTGCTGGGAGAGGGAGTCCACGTTGACGCAGTCCGCCCGGTGAACCGATACGCCACTGCCGCGCGTGACGAACCCGATGATCGGGTCGCCCGGCACCGGCGTGCAGCAGCGGGCCAGCTTGACCCACACGTCGTCGACGCCCTTGACCACGACACCCGGGTCGGCGTTGCTGCGCCGCTTGCTGCGGGCGCGCGCCGGCGGGATCGACTCCTCGATGTCCTCGCTGGCGGCGTCCTCGCCTCCGAGGGCCGCCACCAGTTTCTGGACGACGCCCTGCGCGGCCACGTGCCCTTCGCCGATGGCCGCGTACAGGGAGGAGATGTCGGGGTAGCGCATCTCGTGCGCGAGGGTGACGAGCGAGTCGCCGGTGAGGATGCGCTGGATGGGCAGGTTCTGCTTGCGCATGGCCCGCGCGATGGCGTCCTTGCCGTGCTCGATCGCCTCGTCGCGGCGCTCCTTGGAGAACCAGGCGCGGATCTTGTTGCGGGCCCGTGGGGATTTGACGAAGCCCAGCCAGTCGCGGGACGGTCCGGCGCCCTCCGCCTTGGAGGTGAAGACCTCGACGAGGTCACCGTTGTCGAGGGTGGACTCCAGCGGGACCAGGCGGCCGTTGACCCGGGCCCCTATGGTCCGGTGGCCGACCTCGGTGTGGACGGCGTACGCGAAGTCCACGGGGGTGGCGCCCGCCGGCAGCGCTATGACGTCGCCCTTGGGGGTGAAGACGAACACCTCGTTGCGGGAGAGGTCGAAGCGCAGCGAGTCGAGGAACTCGCCCGGGTCCTCGGTCTCCTTCTGCCAGTCGAGGAGCTGGCGCAGCCACGCCATGTCGTTGACGGTGTCCTGGCCTGCGCTGCCCTTGGCGGCCTGGGGCACGTCGGTGCGCACCTTCGAGGTGCCGGCGACGGTCTGCTGCTTGTACTTCCAGTGCGCGGCGATGCCGTACTCGGCGCGGCGGTGCATGTCGAAGGTGCGGATCTGCAGCTCGACGGGCTTGCCGTTGGGTCCGATGACCGTCGTGTGGAGCGACTGGTACATGTTGAACTTCGGCATCGCGATGTAGTCCTTGAACCGGCCGGGGACCGGATTCCATCGCGCGTGCACGGTGCCGAGGGCGGCGTAGCAGTCCCGGACGGTGTCCACCAGCACCCGGATGCCCACCAGGTCGTAGATCTCCGCGAAGTCACGGCCGCGGACGATCATCTTCTGGTAGACGCTGTAGTAGTGCTTGGGCCTGCCGGTGACGGTGGCCTTGATCCGGGCGGCTCTGAGGTCGACCATCACCTCGTCGGTGACGAGGGCGAGGTACTCGTCGCGCTTGGGGGCCCGCTCGGCGACGAGCCGGACGATCTCGTCGTACATCTTCGGGTAGAGGATCGCGAAGGCGAGGTCCTCCAGCTCCCACTTGATCGTGTTCATGCCCAGGCGGTGCGCCAGCGGGGCATAGATCTCGAGGGTCTCGCGGGCCTTCTTCTCCTGCTTCTCCCGCTTGAGGTAGCGCATGGTGCGCATGTTGTGGAGCCGGTCGGCGAGCTTGATGACCAGGACGCGCGGGTCCTTGGCCATGGCCACGACCATCTTGCGGACGGTCTCGGCCTGCGCGGCCTCGCCGAACTTCACCCGGTCGAGCTTGGTGACGCCGTCGACGAGCAGCGCCACGGCGTCGCCGAAGTCCCGGCGCAGGTCCTCCAGCCCGTACTCGGTGTCCTCGACGGTGTCGTGCAGCAGACCCGCCATCAGGGTGGCGGGGTCCATGCCGAGCTCGGCGAGGATGGTGGTCACCGCGAGCGGGTGGGTGATGTACGGATCGCCGCTCTTGCGCTTCTGACCGCGGTGCCAGCGCTCGGCGACCTGGTAGGCCTGTTCGAGCTGGCGCAGCGTCGACGTCTCGATCTTCGGGTCGTTGCTGCGGACTATGCGGAGCAGGGGCTCCAGCACCGGGTTGTACGCGTTCGAACGCTGCACGCCCAGCCGGGCCAGGCGGGCGCGCACCCGGTTGGAGGACCCGGCCGACTTCGCCGGCGCGGGCTTGACCGGCGGGACCGGCGGGGCCGGCGGGGGCGTGGCGGAGGCCGCCGGGGCCTGCTCGGCCTGCGGGTCGGGCTGCGCGGCGGAAAGTGGCTGGACCTCGTCTGGCAAGAGCGCTCCTAGCGGGATCCGGTGCCCGTGTGCGGTCCGGACAACCCATCGTAGCGAGGGTTCCGCTCGCCCGTTCCCCGAGACCACGCCTCGAACACCCCACCGCGAGTCCGCCGGCACCAGCCCCTCCGGCGATCGAGGAGCGGGGGTCCGCAGGCGGAGCCCCCGCGGCGGCGCCGCACGTGAAAGCGGCGGGCACCCGGGACGTCCCGGACACCCGCCGCTCCGCGAGCAGGGGTCGGACCACGATCGGTCAGACCACGATCAGCGCGTCCAGCGGAGCCCCCGCCAGGGAATCGGCCAGCTTGGCCCGTCCCGGGAGGAACGACAGCTCCATCAGGACCGCCACGCCGGCGACCTCGGCCCCGGCCCGCCGGATCAAGGACAGCGAGGCCTCGGCGGTGCCACCGGTGGCCAGGACGTCGTCGATGACCATGACCCGGTCACCCGCCGCCAGGTCCTCCGCGTGGACCTCGATCTCCGCGGTCCCGTACTCCAGGTCGTACGACTGGGCCAGCGTCGCCCCCGGCAGCTTGCCGGCCTTGCGCACCGGCACGAAGCCGATCCCGGCCTGGACCGCCACCGGGGCGGCGAGGATGAACCCCCGCGCCTCCAGGCCGACGATCTTCGTCGCCCCGCACCCCGCGGCCAGCTCCACCAGCACGTCCGTCAGCGCGGCGAACGCCTCCGGGTCCGCCAGCAGCGGGGTGATGTCCTTGAACATCACGCCCGGCTTCGGGTAGTCCGGCACGTCCTTGATGCGGCTGAGGAGCAGCTCCCGCACGGCCTCGGACACGTTCGCCGTCACCGGCGCCGCCCCGACCGGCCCTGGGCCACGACCTGCGGCTCGTCGCCGGAGTCGGTGCCCTCCTCCGCGGACTCGCCCTTGGCCGCCGCGGACGCCCGCTTCGCGAGCACCCGCTTCTTCAGGGCCTTCATCGCCGGCTCGCGCTCCTTCAGGTCCACGACCAGCGGGGTCGCGATGAAGATCGACGAGTAGGCACCGGCCGCGAGGCCGACGAACAGCGACAGCGAGATGTCGTTCAGCATGCCGGCGCCGAGGAAGCCGCCGCCGATGAAGAGCAGCGCGGCGACGGGGAGCAGCGCGACCACCGTGGTGTTGATCGAGCGGACCAGGGTGCCGTTGATGCTGCGGTTGGCGATCTCGCTGTAGGTGTAGCGGGTCTGCTTGGTGATGTCCTTCGAGCCCTCCTTGAGACCGTCGAAGACGACGACGGTGTCGTAGAGGGAGTAACCGAGGATCGTGAGCAGACCGATGACGGTGCCCGGCGTGACCTCGAAGCCGACGAGCGCGTACACGCCGACGGTGATGGTGAGGTCGTGGATCAGCGCGACCAGCGCCGCGACGGCCATCCGCCACTCGAAGGCGATGGCCAGGTAGATCACCACCAGGACCATGAAGATCGCGAGGCCCGTCCAGGCCTTGTTCGCGATCTGCTCGCCCCAGCTGGGACCGACCAGGTCCGCGTTGATGTCCGCCTCGGTGACCTTGAGGTCGGTGGCGAGCTCCTTCTTCACGTCGGCCGCGGCGTTGGTGTCCAGACCCGAGATCTGGATGCGCAGGCCGCCGGTGCCGAGCTCCTGGACGATCGCGTCGTGGCCCGAGGCCTTCTCCGCGGCCTCGGTCGCCTTGGCGACGGAGACGGCCGTCTTCGGGGTGGTGAAGACGGCACCGCCCTTGAACTCGATGCCCATGTTGAGGCCCTGAACGGCCAGGGCCACGATCGCCGTGATGGTGATCAGGATGGAAACGCCGTACCAGAGAAAGCGCTTGCCGACGAAGTCGTAGCCGACCTCACCGCGGTACAGCTTGGCGCCGAGATCTCCCAGCTTCGACATCTCACGCCTCCTTTGCGTCGACGGGGACGGGTGCGGAGCCACGGCGGGACCGGCGCAGCGGGGGCTTGGCGCCGAGCCGCTTCGGGTCGAGGCCGGACCACGGGTGACCGCTGGCGAAGAACTTCGTGCGGGCCAGCAGCGTCATGATCGGCTTGGTGAAGAGGAACACCACGACCACGTCGAGCAGGGTGGTCAGACCCAGGGTGAAGGCGAAGCCCTGCACCTTGCCGACGGTGACGATGAACAGCACCGCGGCCGCCAGGAACGACACGAAGTCGGAGACCAGGATGGTGCGGCGGGCGCGCGGCCAGGCACGCTCGACGGCCGGACGCAGGGTGCGGCCCTCGCGGATCTCGTCCCGGATGCGTTCGAAGTACACGATGAACGAGTCCGCCGTGATGCCGATCGCCACGATCGCACCGCAGACGGCGGGCAGGTTCAGCGCGAAGCCGATGCCCTTGCCGAGCAGCGCCATGATCGTGTAGGTGAGGATCGCGGAGACCATGAGGCTGACGATCGCGACGAGCGCCAGGCCCCGGTAGTAGACCACCAGGTAGATCACCACGAGGAGCAGGCCGATGGCGCCGGCGATCAGACCGGCCTTCAGCTGCTCGCCGCCGAGGGCGGCGGTGACGGTGGTGACGCTGTCCTCGCTGAAGGAGAGCGGCAGGGCGCCGTAGGAGAGCATGTTGCCCAGGTCCTGGGCGGACTGCTGGTTGAAGCCACCGGAGATCTGGGCGTTGCCGCCCAGGATCGCGCCGCTGACGGACGGGTCGGAGACGACGTCGCCGTCGAGCACGATCGCGAACTGGTTCTGCGGGGACTGCTTGGCCGCCAGCTCGCCGGTCACCTTGGCGAAGGCGTCGGCGCCCTTGTCGTTGAAGTTCATCGTGACGATCCAGGCGCCGGCCTGCTGGTCGATGACTCCCTTGGCGCTCTTGACGTCCTTGCCCTCGACGGCGGCGGGACCGAGGACCCACTTGCCCCAGGCGTTGCCGCGCTTGCCGCAGGCGAGCGTGGGCTCCTCGGGCTTGGCGCCCTTGATGGCCGCGCGCTGCTTCTCGTCGGTGCAGTCGAGCGCCGCGAACTTCGCCTGGAGGCCGGCGACGGCCGCGTCACCCGAAGGGGTGGGGGCCGGGGTCGCCGGCGGCGTCGCGGACGGGGTGGCCTTGCTGTCGTCTGCCTTCTTCGACTCGCTCGCCGAGGGCGAGGGGGTGGCGGACGGGGCCTTGAGGGCCTCGCTGACCGCGCGGCCCTGGGAAGTGGCGCTGGACGACGGGGTGGCCGACGGGGACTTGCTGCCCTCGGCCTTGGGAGCGCCGGAACCGCTCGCGGACGGGCTCGGGCTCTGCGTGCCCTCGGGAGCGGCGGGAGCGCCGTCCGCGAAGGCGAGGACCGGGCGGAAGTACAGCTGGGCGGTCGTACCGACCTGCTCGCGGGCCTGCTTCTCGTTCATCCCCTTCGGGATGTTCACGATGATGTGGTCACGGCCCTGCGTCTGGACCTCGGCCTCCGAGACGCCGAGACCGTTGACACGGCGCTCGATGATGCCGACCGCCGTGTTCATGTTGGTCTCGTTGATCGCGTCCGGCTTGCCGGGCTCGCTCTTGGCCTTGAGCGTGATGCTCGTGCCGCCGGCGAGGTCGATGCCGAGCCGGGGAGTCGTCTGCTTGGAGAGGAACATCCCCGCGGTGAGCGCCACCATCGCGATCAGGATGATCGCCAGGGCGCGCCCCGGCCTCCCCTGAGCCCCCGTGGGCCGCCGGCCCTTCTTCGGTGCTGCCACCTTGTCGTTTCTCCCTGTCCAACCGTCCCGCGCCGGGTCAGCGCGCGGACGGCCACGAAAATGTGTGGTGGGGACCCCTGCCCCCCGCAGAAGTGGGTCACTGACCAGGACCGCGACGGCCGCCGATCAGGCGCCTTCGCGGTCCCCGGCCGCGCGCTACTTCGCGTCGGCCTCGCCGTCGGCCTTGCCGTCCTTGGGCTCGTCCTTCTTGGGCTCGTCCTTCTTGCCCAGGTCGAGCTTGGGCGCCTCGTCCTCGGCGGGAGCCTCGGTGAGGGAAGAAGCGTCGTCCGGGACGACCGGCGAGTCCGTCGAGAGGCCGTCGCCGATGCCGTGGACGATGCGGTTGTACTCCGCGTCCTCCAGGACGGCACCGATGGCGTTCTTCGCGTAGATCGCGTGGACGCCGGGCGCCACCTCGAGGGTGACGGTGTCGTCGCCGATCTCCTTCACCGTGGCGTACATGCCGCCGATGGTGCGGACGCCGGTACCGGGCGTCATCTGGTCGCGCATCTGCGCGGCCTGGGCCTGCTTCTTCTTGGCGGAGCGGGTCATCAGGATCATCGCCCCGATGAGCACGATGAACGGGAGGAGTGTCACGAGATTCACGGGACGGAGTTCCTTCGCACGACCGCACGCGGACGGCGGCCTTTTCTACGGGGGTGGGCACACCGACCCGAAGGGTCGGCATCGGCGGAGTCTAGGCGAGTCCGCACCGATGGAACAACGCCCAGCATGGCACCGCAGTTCCTCGGGGGGCGAACCTCCGCGCCGTCAGGCCCCGAACAGGCCCTGTTGTCCACTTGATCCGCTCCCGCCGTGCTGCGGCGGGACAAGCCCCAGGTGAGCCCATGCGGCGGGGGTCGCGACCCGCCCCCGGGGGGTGCGCGCGAGCAGTCCTTCGCGTACGAGGAAGGGCTCGGCCACCTCCTCCACGGTCTCCCGCTCCTCACCGACGGCCACGGCGAGGGTGGACAGCCCGACGGGTCCGCCGCCGAACAGCTTGAGGAGCGCCTCCAGTACGGCCCGGTCGAGGCGGTCCAGCCCACGTCCGTCCACCTCGTACACCTGGAGGGCGGTTCCGGCCACCTCACGGGTGATCACTCCGTCGGCCCGCACCTGGGCGTAGTCGCGGACGCGGCGCAGCAGGCGGTTGGCGATACGGGGGGTACCGCGGGAGCGGCCGGCGATCTCGGCGGCGCCGGCGGGGTCGATCTCCACGTCGAGGAGGCCGGCGGAGCGGTGGATGACGCGTTCCAGCTCCTCCGGGGCGTAGAACTCCATGTGCCCGGTGAACCCGAACCGGTCGCGCAGCGGCGGCGGCAGCAGACCGGCCCGCGTGGTCGCCCCGACCAGCGTGAACGGCGGCAGCTCCAGGGGGATGGCGGTGGCGCCCGGCCCCTTGCCCACGATCACGTCGACGCGGAAGTCCTCCATGGCCATGTACAGCATCTCCTCGGCGGGCCGGGACATGCGGTGGATCTCGTCGAGGAAGAGGACCTCGCCCTCCTGGAGGGAGGAGAGGATGGCGGCGAGGTCGCCGGCGTGCTGGATGGCGGGGCCGGAGGTGATCCTGATGGGCGCGCCCATCTCGGCCGCGATGATCATCGAAAGCGTGGTCTTGCCGAGGCCGGGCGCGCCGGACAGCAGGACGTGGTCGGCGGTGGCTCCGCGCTGCCGGGCCGCCTTGAGGACGAGGTCCAGCTGCTGGCGGACCTTCTCCTGCCCGACGAACTCCCCGAGGTCCTTGGGCCGCAGTGCCGCCTCGACCGCGGTGTCCTCGCCGTCCGCCGCGGGCGCGACCAGCCGGTCCGGCTCGGCGGTGGTGCTGTCGTCGTCCCAGTTCACGGTGTCAGTCTGCCTTCTGCGTCTGTGCGGTGGTCGGTGCGGGGGCTGTGGCTGCGCGGGCTCCGTCCCCTACCCGCCCATTCTCCGTTTCCGGGGGCTCCGCCCCGGAGCCCCCGGGGAACGGTGGAAGAGGGGGTCCCCCGGGCGGAGTCCGGGGGAGGGTAGGGGACCGGCCCCGCGCAGCGGTACAGCGGGTCAGCGGGCCCGGTTCAGGGACTGGAGGGCGGCCCGCAGGAGCTGCGGTACGGGAGCCGAGCCACCGGCAGCGATGGCGGCCTCCGCCTGCGGCGTCACCGCCGACACCGCCTCCTCCGCATCGCGGGAGGCATAGCCGAGCCCGATCAGCGCGGCCGTGAGCTGCTCGGTCCAGGGCGCGGGCGCCGACGCGGCCGCGCGCTGGGCCCCGACCACGGGGGCGGCGGGCGCGCCCAGCTTGCCCTTGAGCTCCAGCAGCAGCTTCTGCGCGCCCTTGGGCCCGATGCCCGGCACCGCCGTCAGGGCCTTCGCGTCCCCTGCGGCGAAGGCCGCCCGCAGTGCGTCCGGGCTGTGCACCCCGAGCATCGCCTGGGCCACCCGGGGACCGACCCCGCTCGCGGTCTGGAGCAGCTCGAAGACCTGCCGCTCGTCGTCGTCGGCGAAGCCGTACAGGGTCAGGGAGTCCTCCCGGACCACCAGGGAGGTCGCCAGGCGGGCCGGCTCCCCCGTCCTCAGGCCCGCGATCGTGTTCGGGGTGCACTGCACGGCCATCCCCACTCCCCCGACCTCGATCACGGCCAGGGTGGGGGTGAGTGCGGCGACCGGGCCGCTGACGAAGGCGATCATCTACTTACGGCCTTTCGAGGCGTGCTGGGCGACCGCCCGCTGGAGGCGGTTCTGGGCGGGGGCCCGCCAGATGTGGCAGATGGCGAGGGCGAGGGCGTCGGCGGCGTCGGCGGGCTTCGGCGGCTCGGCGAGCCGCAGCAGCCGGGTCACCATGGATCCGACCTGCGCCTTGTCGGCCCGGCCGCTGCCGGTGACGGCGGCCTTGACCTCGCTGGGGGTGTGCAGGGCGACGGGTATCCCCCGGCGTGCGGCGCACAGCATGGCGACGGCGCTCGCCTGGGCGGTGCCCATCACGGTGGAGACGTTGTGCTGGCTGAAGACCCGCTCCACGGCGACGACGTCGGGCCGGTGCGTGTCGAGCCATTCCTCGATGCCCCGCTCGACGGCGACGAGCCGGTGGCCCAGCTCCGCGTCCGCGGGCGTCCGTACGACCCCCACGCCGAGCATGGTCAAGGGGCGGCCGGCGACCCCCTCGACCACGCCGACACCGCACCGCGTGAGCCCCGGGTCCACACCCAGTACGCGCACCGCACGCCCCCCTCTGCGCGATCACTGACATCGAAGAATCAGGCTATCGGGTGGCACTGACAAAGCGGCGGGCCGGCAGGACGTGTGTCCTGCCGGCCCGCCGAGAACGCCGAGCTCGCGGCAGCGCTACGCGTCGACCTTCTCCATGACCTCGTCCGAGACGTCGAAGTTGGCGAAGACGTTCTGCACGTCGTCGCTGTCCTCCAGCGCGTCGATCAGCTTGAAGATCTTGCGGGCGCCCTCTTCGTCGAGCTCGACCTGCATGGTCGGGACGAAGCTGGAGTCCGCCGAGTCGTAGTCGATGCCGGCTTCCTGGAGCGCGGTGCGGACCGCGACCAGGTCGGTGGCCTCGCTGATGATCTCCCAGGTGTCGCCGTTGTCGTTGACCTCTTCGGCACCGGCGTCCAGGACCGCGCCCAGGACGTCGTCCTCGGTGAGCTCGGCCTTGGGCAGCAGGATGACGCCCTTGCGGTTGAACAGGTACGACACCGAGCCCGGGTCGGCCATGGAGCCGCCGTTGCGGGTCATGGCGACGCGGACGTCGGAGGCGGCACGGTTGCGGTTGTCGGTGAGGCACTCGATGAGCACCGCGACACCGTTCGGGCCGTAGCCTTCGTACATGATCGTCTCGTAGTCGGCGCCGCCGGCTTCGAGGCCGCCGCCGCGCTTGACCGCGGAGTCGATGTTCTTGTTCGGGACCGACTGCTTCTTGGCCTTCTGAACGGCGTCGAAGAGCGTCGGGTTGCCGTCGATGTCGGCACCGCCCATACGGGCCGCGACCTCGATGTTCTTGATCAGCTTCGCGAAGAGCTTGCCGCGCTTGGCATCGATCACGGCCTTCTTGTGCTTCGTCGTAGCCCATTTAGAGTGGCCGGACATCCGCCTGTCTCCTTCGCGTAACCAACAGTGTTCGTCTCCGATCCTACCGGGACCGGGTCACAGCCCCGCGCGCACCATGTCGACGAAGTACGCGTGGACGCGGTCGTCGCCCGTCAGCTCGGGGTGGAACGAGGTCGCCAGGACGTTGCCCTGGCGGACGGCGACCGTGTGGCCGTCGTACGTCGCGAGCACCTCGGCGCCGCCGCCGACGGACTCGACCCAGGGCGCGCGGATGAAGACGCCCTCGACGGGTCCGCCCTCGATGCCGGCGAAGTCGATCTTGGCCTCGAAGGACTCGTTCTGCCGCCCGAAGGCGTTGCGGCGGACGATCATGTCGATGCCGCCCAGGGTCTCCTGGTCCTCACGGCCGTCCAGGAGCTTGTCCGCGAGCATGATCATGCCGGCGCAGGTGCCGTACACGGGCATGCCGGCGGCCACGCGCTCGCGCAGCGGCTCCAGCATGCCGAAGAGCACGGCGAGCTTCGACATGGTCGTGGACTCGCCACCGGGGATCACCAGGGCGTCGACCTCGGCGAGCTCCTCGGGACGCCGGACCGGCCTGGCCACGGCGTCCGCCGCGGCCAGGGCGATCAGGTGCTCCCGTACGTCGCCCTGGAGCGCCAGGACACCGATCACGGGGGTGTTCGTCATGTCGGGACTACCAGCCGCGGTTGGCGTAGCGCTCGGCCTCGGGCAGCGTGTCGCAGTTGATGCCGACCATGGCCTCGCCCAGGTTGCGGGAGGCGTCCGCGATGATCTTCGGGTCGTCGTAGAAGGTGGTGGCCTTCACGATGGCGGCGGCGCGCTTGGCCGGGTCGCCCGACTTGAAGATGCCGGAGCCGACGAAGACGCCCTCGGCGCCGAGCTGGCGCATCAGCGCGGCGTCGGCCGGGGTGGCGACGCCACCGGCGGAGAACAGCACGACCGGGAGCTTGCCGAGCTCGGCGACCTCCTTGACGAGCTCGTACGGGGCGCGCAGCTCCTTGGCGGCGGCGTACAGCTCGTTGTTGTCGAAGCCGCGCAGCTTGGCGATCTCGTTCTTGATCTGGCGCAGGTGGCGGACGGCCTCGACGACGTTGCCGGTGCCGGCCTCGCCCTTCGAGCGGATCATGGCCGCGCCCTCGGCGATGCGGCGCAGGGCCTCGCCCAGGTTGGTGGCGCCGCAGACGAAGGGGGTGGTGAACGCCCACTTGTCGGAGTGGTTGACCTCGTCGGCCGGGGTCAGGACCTCGGACTCGTCGATGTAGTCGACGCCGAGGGACTGCAGGACCTGGGCCTCGACGAAGTGGCCGATGCGGGACTTGGCCATGACGGGGATGGAGACGGCCTCGATGATCTCTTCGATCATGTTCGGGTCCGACATGCGCGCCACGCCGCCGTCCTTGCGGATGTCGGCGGGGACCCGCTCCAGGGCCATGACGGCCACGGCGCCGGCGTCCTCGGCGATCTTCGCCTGCTCGGCGTTGACCACGTCCATGATCACGCCGCCCTTGAGCTGCTCGGCCATGCCTCGCTTGACGCGCGAGGTGCCGATGGCCGACTCAGCGGACTGGGGAGTGGTGGGAAGCGTGCTCACGGAAATGACCTCACTCGAAGGGAATTCGGAAGGGGGCGGTTTCTACTGGCAGAGGAAACCCTGGCGGACCAGTCCACTGCAAGGGCCAATATGGAGCAGGTGGCTCCTCGACTGGTCCATTGCGGTCCATTGCGGCCTGTCGCGGCCCGGTGGGGATCTGCTAGTGCCGTGACCGGAAAGGTTTGCCGGGTCGCGTTGTCCGGTGCGGTGCATCGCAAGGCGGAGGGCCACGGCTCGTACTGGACGTACCGCCGTGGTCCGACAACGCGGCGAGGTGCCGTGCCGGGCAGCGCGACCCGGTGAACCCTTTCCGGTCACGGCACTAGGCGGGCCGGTCGGCGAGGTCGGCCGGGGGCTCGTCGTCCATCTCGAAGGCGAGCGGGAACGGGGCGTGCCCGGCCAGCCGGAACCATCGCACCTTGCGGTGCCTGCGCAGGGCTCGTGCGGCCCGTACGGCGTCGTTGTGGAACCGCCGCGCCATCGGCACCCGCCGCACGGCCGCCGCCAGGTCCTCCGCGGCCTCCACGCCCCCCGGTGCCGCCTTCAGCACTTCCACCTGGTCGGCGTCGGAGAACACCGCCCGCAGTGCCTGGCTGAGCTCGCTCTCGGCGACCTCCCGGTTCTCCTCCTCGGCCTGCCGGGCGGCGTGCGCGGCCTCGTACAGCACCAGGGAGGACGCGGGGTCCAGGGCCCCGGAGGTCGCCACCTCCAGCACCACGGAGGCCCGCCGCACGAGCTGCGCGTCGAGTGCGGCCCGCGAGGCGTCCATCCGCGAGTGCAGCCGGTCGAGCCGGCCTGCGGTCCAACTGAGGTAGACCCCGACCACTCCGAGAGCGAGGGCAATCCAGACAAGGGTTTCGATCACGGGCGGCGACACTACCGCTCCGCGGCGCCCCGCCGCCCATCAGCCCTGGCTGCGGCGCCGAACGCACCCTTAGGCTGCCTGATCATCACACCACTCGGGGGGATCATGGATTACGCGCGTTACCGCAGACCGTCGGCCTGGGTCCTGCTGGCACTGGCCGTCGTCCTCGTGGCGGTGGTCGGGATCGCCTTCCGCCAGGGCCGCGGCTCCGGCGGCCTCACCCTGCTCGCCGGGGTCGGTGAGTACCCCGTCGTACTGGGGTGGGTCGCCCTGGTCTCGCTGACCGGGGCCCTCCTGCTGGGGATGGCGAAGTCCACGGTGCGCCTCGTGCTGTGCACGACGCTGCTCGTCCTCGGCATCCCGTTCCTGCTCCTCGCGGGCCTCCTCTCGATGCTGGCCGGCCCGACCTGGGAGACGAAGAGCGAGGCGGCTCCCGGCCGGAGCGACCGGCGGCTCGTCGTGGAGCGGGGCACGGCCATGATCGACCCTCTCTGGTACGTCTACGTCGACCAGGGCACCTGGCCCATGCAGCGCCGCTGGGCCGTCGGCCACTTCAACGGCGACGACACGGACGACGAGCTGCGCGAGGCCGTGTGGACGGCCCCGGACCGGATCCGCATGACCACCGCCGGGGGCGAGGTCTTCGAGGTGACCGTCGCCCGCGGCGGGCGGCCCGACCGGGTCGCCTCCGCAGGCTGGTGAGCCGTCCCGCCCGTCAGGAGGACGGGTCGCGGGAGAAGCCCAGCCGGGTGCGGAGCGGGACGCGTTCGTCCGCGGCCACCGCCGCCGCGCCGTCCGTGACCGTCTCGTAGACCGCCAGGATGTCCGCCCCGACCGTGGACCAGTCGAAGCGGCGGACGTGGGCCGAGCCGCGGCTGCTGAGTTCCGCGCGGCGGGCCGGGTCGCGCAGGAGGGCGATGGCGCCTTCCGCGAGGGCGTCCGCGTTCTCGTTGGCGAAGAGGTCGCCCGCGCCGCCCTGGTCCAGGACCTGCGCGAAGGCGTCCAGGTCGGAGGCGAGCACCGCCGCGCCCGCCGAGAGGGCCTCGACCAGGATGATGCCGAAGCTCTCGCCGCCGGTGTTCGGGGCGACGTAGACGTCGACGCTGCGCAGCAGCCGCGCCTTGTCCTCGTCCGAGACCATGCCGAGGAACTCGACGCGGGAGCGGAGATCCACGGGCAGGGACGCCACCGCTTCCTCCTCGTCACCGCGGCCGGCCACCAGGAGGCGTACGTCCGGGCAGGCCTCCGCGATCTTCGGGAAGGCCGCCATCAGCACGGGCAGTCCCTTGCGGGGCTCGTCGATGCGGCCGATGAAGCCCAGGGTCTGCCCGGACCACTCGGGGTTCGGCTCCGCCTTGGCGAAGAAATCCACGTCGACGCCGTTGGGGATGACCACCGCGTCCCCGCCCAGGTGCTCGACCAGGGTGCGGCGCGCGTACTCGCTCACGGCGATCCGCGCGCTGATCTTCTCCAGCGCCGGCTGCAGGATCGGGTAGGCGGCGATCATCGCGCGCGAGCGCGGGTTCGAGGTGTGGAAGGTGGCCACGATCGGCCCCTGGGCCGCCCAGCAGGACAGCAGCCCCAGGGAGGGGGAGGCGGGCTCGTGGATGTGGATCACGTCGAAGGTGCCGTCGTGCAGCCAGCGGCGCACCCGGGCGGCGGAGAGGAACCCGAAGTTGAGTCGGGCGACGGAGCCGTTGTACGGGACGGGGACGGCCCGGCCGGCCGAGACCACGTAGGGCGGGAGCGGGGTCTCGTCGTCGGCCGGTGCCAGGACCGACACCTCGTGGCCGAGGCGGATCAGGTGCTCCGCCAGGTCGCGGATGTGGAACTGGACGCCGCCCGGCACGTCCCACGAGTACGGGCACACGATGCCGATCTTCACTACGGGCGCTCCTCCAGGTCGTCCAGCCACAGCCGCTGCAGCATGTGCCAGTCCTCCGGGTGCTCGGCGATGCCCCGGGCGAAGGCGTCCGCGAGCGCCTGCGTCATGGCGTCGGTCTTCTCGGCCCGGGTTCCGGTCCTCGGCACCTCCACCTCGGGGTGGATGCGGCCGTACATCTTCGGCGAGTCCCCGTAGTACAGGGTCACGGGGAGCAGGACCGCCCCCGTCTGCTGCGCCAGCAGCGCCGGCCCGGCCGGCATGCGCGCAGTCGAGCCGAAGAAGTCCACCTCGACCCCGGAGGCCGACAGGTCCCGGTCGGCGACCAGGCAGATCAGGCCGCCGGAGCGGAGCCGGCGGGCGAGGGTGCCGAAGGCGGCGCCGCCGCTGTGCGGCAGCACCTCCATGCCCAGGCTCTCCCGGTAGGCCACGAAGCGGTCGTAGAGGCTCTCGGGCTTGAGGCGTTCGGCGACCGTGGTGAAGGGGACGCCGAGGTGGCCGGTGACCCAGGCCCCGGCCAGGTCCCAGTTGGCCAGGTGCGGCAGGGCCGCGACGACCCCGCGCCCCGAGGCGATGGCCTCGCGCAGGATGTGGTCGTCCTTGAGCTGGACGTCCTCGCCGAACCGCTGCGGATCCATCGTGGGCAGCCGGAAGGACTCCATCCAGTACCGCATGTACGAGCGCATTCCGGCCCGCGACAGCTCGCGCAGCCGCTCGGGCGTGGCTTCCGGCACCACCCGGGCCAGGTTCGACTCCAGGCGCAGCACGCTCTTGCCGCGGCGCTTCCAGGCGTAGTCGGCGATGCGGCGGCCGAGGGCCACGGCGGCCGGCTCGGGCAGCTTCTTCACCCCGGCCCAGCCGAGCCCGTACACCGCGTCGACCAGCTTGTCCTGTGCCCTGCCCATCAGGCGGCACCGCCCTCGGCGGGCGAGGACGGTGAGGACGGGGAGGCCGCGTCTGCCTCCGCCGACTCGCGGCGCACGGTGACCACGCGCTGGATCAGCGTGATGAGCGAGCCCACCGCCACGATCCACAGCGCGATCGGCAGCAGCACCCCGATCCAGGAGGGCACGCCGAAGGTCTGCAGTCCGGACAGACCGGCCGCGACCAGCGAGATCACCAGGCGCTCGGCCCGTTCGACCAGGCCGTTGACGGCCACCGGCAGCCCGATCGACTCGCCGCGGGCCTTCGTGTAGGAGACCACCTGCCCGCTGGCCAGGCAGAAGATCGCGACCGCACACAGCGCGTTGTCGTTCCCGGACCCCGCGTACCAGAGCGCGAGGCCGCCGAAGATCGCCGCGTCCGCGACCCGGTCGAGGGTGGAGTCGAGGAAGGCGCCCCAGCGGCTGGAGATCCCGGCCTGGCGGGCCATGTTCCCGTCCACCAGGTCGGAGAAGACGAAGACGGTGATGGTGATGGTTCCCCAGAAGAACTCTCCCCGGGGGAAGAAGACCAGCGCTCCGGCCACCACTCCGGCGGTGCCGATCAGGGTCACCGCGTCCGGGCTCACCCCCCGCCGGAGCAGAAAAGCGGCGAATGGCGTGAGAACACGCGTGAAGAATGCACGCGCGTACTTGTTCAGCATGGCCTTCCCGGAGGGTCGCTGGGCCGCACGGCCACCACGGCCACCGGCTGGCCCATCGTAGCCAGCACGCCGCCCCGGGGACGCCGCGCACCCACCGGTTCCTTCCGCTTGTGGATCGCGCCGTGCCCGGCGACCCCCGCGGGGCCGCTCCGGGTACGACGTATGGACGCGGTGTGACAGCGGTGCAAAGCTCGAAGGACACCCACCTCCTCACCGTCACCACCGGGAGGCACGAGAATCATGGGAGCCACATCACACCAAGCCGGAGCCGCCGGCAGGGCACTGACGGCCGACCGGCCGAGCTCCATACGGAACGTCGTGCTGGTCGGCCACAGCGGATCCGGCAAGACCACACTGGTCGAAGCCCTGGCCCTGACCGCGGGAGCGGTCAACCGGGCGGGCCGCGTCGAGGACGGCGGGACCGTCTCCGACTACGACGAGATCGAGCACCGCCGACAACGCTCCGTCCAGCTCTCCCTCGTCCCCGTCGAATGGGGCGGGATCAAGATCAACATCTTGGACACCCCCGGATACGCCGACTTCGTCGGTGAGCTCAGGGCCGGTCTGCGCGCCGCGGACGCGGCCCTTTTCGTCGTCTCCGCCTCGGACGGCGTCGACGGCGCCACCCGCATGGTCTGGGACGAGTGCGAGGCCGTGGGCATGCCGCGCGCCATCGTCGTCACCCACCTGGAGGCCGCCCGCTCCGACTACACGCAGATGACCGCCGTCTGCGGCGAGATCTTCGGCGCCGACGACCCCGATGCCGTCATTCCCCTCTACCTGCCCCTGCACGGCCCCGCCGGGGCCGACGGCCACGCCCCCGTCACCGGCCTGCTCGGCCTGCTCTCCCAGCGCGTGTACGAGTACTCCTCCGGCTCCCGCGTGGAACGCGACCCCGATCCGCAGGAGCGCGCCCTCATCGAGGGCGCCCGCTCCCGCCTGATCGAGGGGATCATCGCCGAGAGCGAGGACGAGAGCCTCATGGACCGCTATCTGGGCGGCGAGGACATCGACGTCAAGACCCTCGTGGACGACCTGGAGCGGGCCGTCGCCCGCGGCACCTTCCACCCCGTCCTGATGGCGGCCCCCGCCGTCGAGGGGGCCAAGCAGGGCCTGGGCACCGTGGAGCTCCTCGAACTGATCACCGGCGGCTTCCCCACTCCCTCGGAACGCCCCGCCGTGAACGTCACCGCCCCGGACGGCTCCCCCCGCCCCGCCGTCACCTGCGATCCGGACGGGCCGCTCGTCGCCGAGGTCGTCAAGACCTCCTCCGACCCGTACGTCGGCCGCGTCTCCCTGGTCCGCGTCTTCTCCGGCACCCTGCGCCCCGAGGCGACCGTGCACGTCAGCGGTCACGGCCTGGAGGACCGGGGCCATGAGGACCACGATGTCGACGAGAAGATCGGCGCCCTGAGCTCCCCCTTCGGCAAACAGCAGCGCGTCCTGAACCACTGCATCGCCGGCGACCTGGCCTGCGTGGCCAAACTCACCCGCGCGGAGACCGGCGACACCCTCTCCGCCAAGGACGACCCGCTCCTCATGGAGCCCTGGACCATGCCCGACCCGCTGCTCCCCCTCGCCATCGAGGCCCACAGCAAGGCCGACGAGGACAAGCTCTCCCAGGGCCTGGCCCGGCTCGTCGCCGAGGACCCGACGATGCGGCTGGAGCAGAACCCGCACACCCACCAGGTCGTCCTGTGGTGCCTGGGCGAGGCCCACCAGGACCTCGCCCTGGAGCGGCTGCGCACCCGGTACGGCGTCCAGGTCGACGCCGTACCGCACAAGGTGAGCCTGCGCGAGACCTTCGGCGGCAAGGCCGCAGGACGCGGCCGGCACGTCAAGCAATCCGGCGGCCACGGCCAGTTCGCGATCTGCGAGATCGAGGTCGAGCCGCTCCCGCCGGGCAGCGGCATCGAGTTCGTGGACAAGGTGGTCGGTGGCGCGGTGCCCCGCCAGTTCATCCCGTCCGTGGAGAAGGGCGTACGGACGCAGGCCGCGCGCGGGGTGGCCGCGGGCTATCCGCTGGTCGACGTGCGCATCACCCTCCTCGACGGCAAGGCGCACTCGGTGGACTCCTCCGACGCCGCCTTCCAGACGGCCGGCGCGCTGGCCCTGCGGGAGGCCGCCGCCGAGGCCCGGATCGACCTGCTCGAACCGGTCGCCGAGCTCGCGATCCTGGTACCGGACGAGTACGTCGGCCCGGTCATGAGCGATCTCGCGGGCCGCCGCGGCCGGGTCGTCGGCACCGACCAGGCCGGTCCCGGGCGCACCCGGGTCCGCGCCGAGATCCCCGAGATCGAGATCGGCCGGTACGCGGTCGAGCTGCGCTCCGTGTCGCACGGTACGGGCCGCTTCGCCCGGGCCTACGCCCGGCACGAGCCGATGCCGCCACAGATCGCGGACAAGGTGCGCGAACAGACCGAGAAGGGAAGCAAGCTGACATAGTGTCGGGAAGGGCCGCCCGCCAACCCGCTTGCGGTGGGCGGCATTTCCCTGTCCCATGACCATGGGGCGGGATCCGCCGATAGGCTCGTCGGCGCACCAAAGAGCACGAACGCACAGCGATGGGGGCAGCGGTGGCGGACGACGGATTCGACTTCAGGCCCGGAGCGCAGATTCCTCTCCAGGGCGGTGGCGGGCAGACGGCGGCGACCAACGCGCTGGCCTCGGCCGCGTACCGCGACGGCGGCGGTGACACGAAACTGGCGACGATCCTCACCGCCAACAGCGAGAACCACCCCGCCACGGTCAAGCCCGGCAAGATATCGCTCTTCGAACCCAACCTCGGCGAGGCCTTCTGCCGGGCCGTGGAGGCCCGCACCCTGGGCGCCGGCCGCAAGCCGCTCATCCAGTCCTTCGGGGCCGACCCGCAGACGGTCGTCGAGCACTGCCTGGCGGCCACCCGCATCCGCAAGGAGCGCGACAGCAAGCTCCGGCTGATCATGCTGGTCTGCGGTGTGCTGTTCCTGCCGGGGCTGCTGCTGTGGCTGGGGCTCTTCCAGCTCCGCAAGACGCTCGCCGACAGCGAGGGCAAGCGCGCGTCGTGGATGGGCACGGCGATCCTGGTCGGCATCGCCGTGGTGGTGGCGGTGCTGATGTTCCGGCTGCCGCTCACCGGCTTCCTCGGCCTCTACCTGCGCGGCATGGTGATCGCCCCGGCGCTGGGCTGGCTGCTCGCCCGCCGGCTGTGCGAGTCGACCGCCGCGGACCTGCGCTCCCGCTGGGACGGGCTGCTGGCCGGTGACGGGATCGGCGCGAAGATCCCGGAGGCCGTGCCGGGCAACCCCGACGAGAAGGCCCGCGAGGACCTGCGCC
Source organism: Streptomyces sp. NPDC053432 (assembly GCF_055585365.1). Classification (NCBI taxonomy): domain Bacteria; kingdom Bacillati; phylum Actinomycetota; class Actinomycetes; order Kitasatosporales; family Streptomycetaceae; genus Streptomyces; species Streptomyces sp. NPDC053432. The sequence continues at coordinate 14,015 of NZ_JBVJKF010000021.1, read as the reverse complement.
ACCAGCTCGCCAAGCTGACCGCCGAGGACCGGAGCAACCAGGTCTTCTACGCGGGGCCCAAGGGCATCCTCGGCATGGGCACCCGCTGGGGCAGCTGGCAGATGGCCGAGGAGCTGGCGCCCATGACCGACGGCGCCGAGATCCACCCCTTCCGCAGCTGGGACGTCATACGCGCGATCGACACCCAGCTCCGCAAGCTGGAGCGCGGCCCCCTGCACACCGGAGGCTTCCCGACCGCCGCCATCCAGCACTGGATCGTCACGCCGATCGGCGAGGGCGCCGCAGAGGTGGCCCGCCCCTCCGGCGAGAACATCGACAACTTCCTGATCAAGCCGCACGAGATCACCCGGATCTGCAACGAGCAGCAGTTCAGCTCCGGCAACCGGCACTACCTGGGCATCCAGTACCCGCTCTGGGACGGCCAGCTCGTCATCAACATGCTGGTCACGGTCACCGTGCTCTACAAGACGCTGCGCGTGGACGTCACCGCGCACGCGCTGGGCCCCGTGCACGGCCTGTTCACGACGAAGTCGAAGGCCCCGGTGGTGGAGGTCCCCAAGAGCATCCGCTTCTGGGAGACCGTCGAGCGCCCGCAGCCGCTGGTGGACGCCAGCGAGGTCGTACGCCTCGCCGTCCGGGCCCCGCTGACCTGGTTCCCGCCGGTCCTGGACTACCTCGGCGGGAAGCTGGTCCTGCCCGAGCCCTTCGGCATCCGGCACGTCTGGGCCGGCTCGATGTGGCGCCACCGCTTCATGGCCGACGACGCCCTGCGCACGGTGGCCCCGGTGCTCCGCGCGGTCCACGCCGCGACGTTCAAGGTCCTCGAGGAGAACGGCGTCGACATCGACCGCTTCACCAACCGCTCCTCGATCATGAGCGGCCTCATCCAGGAGCCGGCCCCGCGCAAGGCCGACGTCTACGACGCGTAGGCGGGGCGCCCGGTTAGGCTGAAGTGATCCCCCGAGGAGGCAGCATGACGGAGCGCAAACCGCCTGGCGTGGACGTCGAGTCCTGGGTGGACCGGCAGATCAGGGAGGCCGCCGACCGCGGCGAGTTCGAGGAGCTGCCGGGCTTCGGCAAGCCGCTGGCCTCGCTGGACGCGCCCTACGACGAGATGTGGTGGATCAAGGGGAAGATGCACCGCGAGGGCTTCGCCGCGCTGCCGCCCGCGCTGGCGCTGCGCAAGGAGGCCGAGGACGCGCTGGCGGCGGCCCGCGCGGCCCGCTCCGAGCGGCAGGTGCGGGCGATCCTCACCGGGATCAACGAGAAGATCGCCGCGGCCCTGTGCATGCCGCCGCAGGGCCCGCCGCTGAACCTGGCCGAGTACGACGTCGAGGACGTGCTGGAGCAGTGGCGCGCGGCGCACGCCGCCTGAGCGCTCCGCCGCACCCGCCGCCCTCCGCGCGCCGCCGTCCGAGGGTCAGTCCGTGGGCCAGGCGTCCGCGAGCATCTGCCGGGTGTCCGCGAGGAGCTGCGGCAGGACGCGGGTGTGGCCGACGATCGGCATGAAGTTCGTGTCCCCGCCCCAGCGGGGCACGATGTGCTGGTGCAGGTGCGCGGCGATGCCGGCCCCCGCCGCGCTGCCCTGGTTCATGCCGATGTTGAAGCCGTGCGCCCCCGAGGCCTTGCGCAGCGCGACCATGGCCCGCTTGGTGAGGTCCGCCAGCTCGGCGGTCTCGAGGGCGTCCAGATCGGTGTAGTCGGCGACGTGCCGGTACGGGACGACCATCAGGTGCCCGCCGTTGTAGGGGTACAGGTTGAGCACCGCGTAGACGTGCTTGCCGCGGGCGACGACGAGCCCGTCCGTGTCCGACATCTCCGGAATCCCGCAGAAGGGACACCCGTCCCCGGCCTCGGGGCCGGTGGGCTTGTTCTCGCCCTGGATGTAGGCCATCCGATGCGGGGTCCACAGGCGCTGGAACCCGTCATGCGTACCAACGCCGTTCTGCTGCTCCGGCTCACTCGTCATGGCGGCAAGCATATGACCTTGCCGGTACGGACGGAGAAGGCCCCCGGAAAGTGATCACTTTCCGGGGGCCCTTCGGGTCGTGCGGGTCCGTCAGACCTGGACGCGGTCCGCGACGACCTTGGCCAGCTTGGCCAGCGCCTCGGCCTTCGGGATGCCGTTCTCCTGCGAACCGTCGCGGTAGCGGAAGGAGACGGTGCCCGCCGCCATGTCCTCGTCACCGACGATGATCATGAACGGGACCTTGAGCTTCTGGTGGTTGCGGATCTTCTTCTGCATGCGGTCGGAGGAGGCGTCCACCTCGACCCGCAGGCCCTGCTTCTTCGCCTCGGCGGCGAACTCCTGCAGGTACTCCACGTGCCCGTCGCCGATCGGGATGCCGACCGCCTGGACCGGGGCCAGCCACGGCGGCATGGCGCCCGCGTAGTGCTCCAGCAGTACGGCGAAGAACCGCTCGATCGAGCCGAACAGCGCACGGTGGATCATGACCGGCCGCTGGCGGGTGCCGTCGGGCGCGGTGTACTCCAGGTTGAAGCGCTCCGGCAGGTTGAAGTCGAGCTGCACGGTCGACATCTGCCAGGTACGGCCGATGGCGTCGCGCGCCTGCACGGAGATCTTCGGGCCGTAGAAGGCCGCGCCGCCCGGGTCGGGGGTCAGCGGGAGGCCCTGCTTCTCGGCGACCTGCTGGAGGACGGCGGTCGCCTCCTCCCACACCTCGTCCGAGCCGACGAACTTCTCCGGGTCCTTGGTGGACAGCTCCAGGTAGAAGTCGGTCAGACCGTAGTCGCGCAGCAGGTTCAGCACGAAGGTGAGCGTGCGGTCGAGCTCCTCCGCCATCTGCTCACGGGTGCAGTAGATGTGCGCGTCGTCCTGGGTGAAACCGCGGGCGCGGGTCAGGCCGTGCACCACACCGGACTTCTCGTACCGGTACACGGTGCCGAACTCGAAGAGGCGCAGCGGCAGTTCACGGTAGGAGCGGCCGCGCGCGTCGAAGATCAGGTTGTGCATCGGGCAGTTCATGGGCTTGAGGTAGTAGTCGGTACCACCGTCGAGCTGCATGGGGGGGTACATGCCCTCCGCGTACCAGTCCAGGTGGCCGCTCTTCTCGAAGAGGGCGCCCTTGGTGGCGTGCGGGGAGTAGACGAACTCGTAGCCCTCCTCCTCGTGCCGGCGGCGCGAGTAGTCCTCCATGGTCCGGCGGATGATGCCGCCGCGCGGGTGGAAGACGGCGAGGCCGGAGCCGATCTCGTCCGGGACGGAGAAGAGGTCGAGCTCGTTGCCGAGCTTGCGGTGGTCGCGCTTCTCGGCCTCGGCGAGGAAGTCGAGGTGCGCCTTCAGCTCGTCCTTCGACGGCCACGCGGTGCCGTAGATGCGCTGGAGCATCGGGTTCTTCTCGCTGCCGCGCCAGTAGGCGGCCGCGTTGCGCATGAGCTTGAACGCCGGGATGTTGCGGGTGGTGGGCAGGTGGGGACCGCGGCAGAGGTCCTTCCAGCACAGCTCGCCGGTCTTCGCGTCGAGGTTGTCGTAGATGGTCAGCTCGCCGCCGCCCACCTCGACGTTCGCGCCGTCGTCGGTCGACGCGGAGCCCTTGATGCCGATGAGCTCCAGCTTGTACGGCTCGTCGGCGAGCTCCTCGCGGGCCGCCTCGTCGGTGACCACGCGGCGGGCGAAGCGCTGGCCGCGCTTCTGGATCTCCTGCATCTTCTTCTCGATGGCCTTGAGGTCATCGGGGGTGAAGGGCTTGGCGACGTCGAAGTCGTAGTAGAAGCCGTCCCGGACCGGCGGGCCGATGCCCAGCTTGGCCTCGGGGAAGAGCTCCTGCACGGCCTGCGCCATGACGTGCGCGGTCGAGTGGCGCAGGATGTTCAGGCCGTCCTCGGAGGAGATCTCCACCGGCTCGACGGTCTCGCCGTCCTTCACCTCGTAGCTGAGGTCCTTGAGCTCGCCCGCGACGCGCGCGGCGACGATGGTGCGCTCGCCGGCGAAGAGCTCCGCCGCCGTAGTGCCCGTGGCCACCACGCGCTCGTCCCGCTCGGAATCGCGTTGGATGATCACACGGACGTCTGACACCGGTCTCTCCTGACTCAGGGGGTGCGCTAGCGAACACTGCGCGCCTGAATCGTACCGAGCGGAGCGGCCGCGCCGCTAAACGGTTACCGGGGGCCGCTCGGGTGGCGGCCGCGGGTAGCGTGATCGGCATGCGGACACGACTGCTGGACCTGGGCGACGACGACGTCGCGGAGGCGGTGCACCGGATCGGGCGGGCCGCGTACGCGGTGGAGGCGGAGATCATCGGCTTCGACGGCATACCGGCGCTGCGCGAGAGCCTCGCCGAGATGCGGGCGCGGGAGCTGAGCTGGGTCGGCGCCTTGGCCGGGGGCGGGGAGATCGTCGGCTTCATCGCGTGGGAGGAAGCCGGCGTCGGGGGCCTGTGTGTGGACCGGCTCTGCGTGGACCCCGGCTGGTTCCGCCGGGGTGTCGCGTCGCTGCTGCTGGGCCGGGTGCCGGACGACCGCCCCGTCACGGTGTCGACGGGAGCGGACAACGCGCCCGCCGTGGCGCTGTACGAGCGGTTCGGCTTCGCCCGCGGCGAGGACTTCTCCCCCGTCCCCGGCCTGCGCATGGCTTCCTTCTCCCGCCCGGGGCCGGGCACGCCGTAGGGCCTCCTGGGGCCCGGGCCTGCCGGACCGCCGCCGGGAGGCGCCCCGGGCATGGCCGACTACTCGTCCGACGGGTCGAAGGTCGTGTCCAGGGACTTCATCAGCCGGTCCCGCTCGACCTCGTCCAGCGGTACCGGGGTCACCTCAGCCGCGTGGGTCAGCCGCCGGAACCCGCCCCGGCGGTGGAGGCGGCCCGTCAGCCTGATCGGCAGGCCGACCAGGTGGGCGTGGCCCGCGACCCGGTACGACTCCTCGTCCAGCTCCGCCCGGACCGAGGCGAGGTCCGCCCCGGCGAGGACCCGCAGCCGGACCGTCCCGCCGCCGCCCGGTGCCGAGCGCCGCATCCGTACGACCGTGCCCACGATCCGGACCGTGACGGCCGGCTCGTCTTGGGTGTAGCGGGCGGCGGCCTCCCTCAGTACCGGGAGGTCGCCCGGGGAGAACTCCACGGGCTCCGGCCGGGCCGCGCATCCCGCGGGGACCCCGGCGGCCGGTGCCCACGCGAGCGTGACCCGGGCCCCCTCAGCACCCCGGACCAGGGCGATGAGCCCGTCCGCGAGCTCCCGGCTGACCCCGGCCTCCACGGCCGCGTCGAAGGCCTCCATGCCGCCGGTGGCCCGCCGGTAGTCCACGGCCTCGCGGGCCGCGTGCAGGGCGTGGTGCAGCCGCTTCACCGTGCCCCGGCCCCCGTCCACCGGCACGTACGCGGTGAGCCTGCGGCCCCCCGGTGAAGGGCCGACCAGCACCCCGTCCAGCGCCCGTTCGGCCTGGCCGCGGTGGCGGGCTCCGTAGTAGCCGGCCCGCGCCCGGTCCGCCAGCGCCCCGGCCAGCAGCAGCCGCCGGGCCGCCGAGCGCAGCTGCTCCTGCGCCGTCCAGTCGGCCTCGCCCTGGAGCCCCTGCGGCCCCTCCGGGATCTCCCGCTCCCAGCGGACCTCGTCGCTGGGCACGCTCAGCCCGTACAGCACCTCGCGCGCCGAGGGCAGCCCGCTGCGCGAGAGGGCGGTGAGCGCCTCCTCCAGCAGGTCCGCGCAGTCGGGGAAGGTGCGGTTCTCGGGGACGAGCAGGCTCGTGCCCGCGCCGGCCGGGGGCGTCCAGCGGCCGTACCGCCCGGCGGCCCCGCCGCGCCGCAGCCAGCCGTGCCGGTGCAGGAGGGCGCCGAGGACCGCGGGGTCGACCTGTCCGGGGTCGGGCACGGCGGGGTCGTTGAAACCGGGCGGCGGCAGCGGTTCGAGGTGCGGCGGGTTCCAGTGCATCAGGGTGTCCCTCCCGACCCGACCCGGGTCATGATCTCGCACAGCGCACGGTCGTCGAAGATCCGCGTGGTCGGGATCCGTACGGTGGTCCGGCGCCGGCCGGTCACGGGGTGTCCCGCGAGGTTGGTCCAGTAGCAGCAGTGCCGCAGGTCGAGCCGGTCGTGCCCGGCGGCGAGCCACTGCTCGCGCTCCCGGGGGACCAGCATCACGACGAGGATCTTGTGGACGGCGACCGGGGTGCGGGCCAGCTTCACCAGGTGCTCGTTGTCGAGGGTGAAGGAGAAGGTGGGCCCGGCCGGCCGGGGCGGTATCTGGTAGGTCGCCTTGAGCTGCACCTTGATGGTGACCTCGTCGTCGACGACGTGCTCGGGGGCACCGTGGCTGACGTGCCAGTCGATCCCGTTGTCCGGAAAGGGCTGTGAGAGCGAGCAGCCGGCGGCGGCCGCGACGGCGTGCAGGTATCCCACCTGGAGGGTCTCCATGCAGGCGGTGGTGGCGAGCGTGCCGCGCAGCGGTCCGGTCGGCGCACCGGACCGTCCCTGCAGCACCCCGCCCTGTTCGGGCTGCGCGAGCGCCATGGCCGGCTCCCCATGCCTTCCGGGCTCTGCCGTCTGTGGTGGGTGGGGTGACGACCGGTCATGTGTGCGGTCCCCCAAGGGTGTTGTCTCCGTACCAGGGCCACCGCAAACGGCGTACGCGCCGAAGAGCACGGGTATCACCATGCGGGCGAAGGTGGCGTGATCCGAGTGCGCCCCATCCGCCGACCGGGGACGAGGAGTTCGCCATGACACGCTGGTACGAGGGCCCGCTGGCCGCATTCGACACGGAGACCACCGGAGTGGACGTCGAGCAGGACCGGATCGTGTCCGCCGCGCTCATCGTCCAGGAGTGTGCGGGGGGCCGGATCCGCACCACGCGCTGGCTGGTCAATCCCGGGATCCCGGTGCCCCCGGGCGCCACGGAAGTGCACGGGCTGACCGACGAGCACCTCCAGCGCAACGGCCGCTGGCCGGCGCCGGTGGTGGAGGAGATAGCCCGGGCGCTGGGTGAGCAGCAGGTGGCGGGGCGCCCGGTGGTGGTGATGAACGCTCCCTTCGATCTGACGCTCCTGGACCGGGAGTTGCGCCGCCACCGGGCCTCCTCGCTGGCCCGGTACCTGGACAACCGGCCGCTGACGGTGCTGGATCCGCGCGTCCTGGACAAGCACCTGGACCGGTACCGCAAGGGTCGCCGAACGCTGACGGACCTGTGCGAGCACTACGGCATCGAGCTGGAGGGCGCCCACGACGCGGCGGCCGACGCGCAGGCCTCGCTGGAGCTCGTACGGGCGGTGGGCCGCCGGTTCGCGGCCCGCCTGGAGCGGCTGACCCCGGCGGAGCTGCATACGCTGCAGGCGGTGTGGCACGCGGCACAGGCGCGCGGTCTGCAGGCGTGGTTCGCGCGCCAGGGGACGCCGGAGCCGGTGGACCCGCACTGGCCGCTGCGGCCGGACCTGTCGACGGCGGCCTAGCCCCGAAAATGCGGAAGGCCGGTCCGTGGATAAGACGGACCGGCCTGTCCCGGTGGGCGATACTGGGATCGAACCAGTGACCCCTTCGGTGTGAACGAAGTGCTCTCCCGCTGAGCTAATCGCCCGGGAACGCACTGAACAATACAGAAGACTTGGGGACGGTTCAAACCGCCTCCGGGCGCCCTGCCAGCAGCGCCTCCAGGCCATGCCGTCCGGCCCGCATCATCAGGGCGTGGTTGAGCCGGAACACCGGCCGCCCCGGCAGCGCGAGCCGGCGCATCACGGGCTGGCGCACCTCGACCTCCTGCTCGTAGAGGGCCCGGGTGCGCGGAGCGCCCCCGGCGGCGCTCCGGGGCCGTACGGTCCAGCGCGCCCAGCCGTCGAGATCACCTCGCAGGGCCACCTCCAGGACCCGCCGCCGGGGGTCGCGCAGCAGCTGGGTGGCGGTGACGTGGAGGGACCAGGGCAGCAGCGAGCGGATGGTCGCGGTGCCGCTGCGCTCGTCGAGCTCCTCGACCCGGCGGATCTGGGGCCACCACCGCGGGTAGTCGCCGGGGAGTTCCAGTACGGCGAAGACCCGCGCGGGCGGGGCGTCGAGGTCCCACACGCTGCGGAAGCGGTAGCGGTTCCAGCGGTCCCAGCGGCTGCGGTCCATGGATCCAGTGTGGCGCGCGGCGGGTGCGCACGGGTGCGGTTCGCGCGTACTCAGGGCACATCTGAGTACGTACGCCCATGTCCTGACCGCGTGACCGGCGCCACACTCCGGATATGAACACGCCCCTGCCGCCGGCCGAGGAGCTGGCGCTCATCGACCGCGAGTTGGTCCAACTCGACTCCCGTCGCCAGTACTTGCTGGCCCGCAGGGACTGGCTGCTGCGCCTGCTGTACGCGGCGGGGCCGCCGCCCTCGCCGGCCGCCGCGGGCTTCTCCCCGGGATCGACTCCGGTGTCCGGGCCCGCGAAGGACGCTTCGGCGCCGAGTGCGCAGAACGTGCTCCTCACCCTCGGCGCCGTCCTGCTGGCCGTGGCCGCGCTGGCGTTCACGCTGGTCAGCTGGGGCTCGCTCGGGATCGCCGGCCGCTGCGCGGTGCTGGGCGCGGTGACCGCCGCGGCGCTCGCCGCGCCCGTGCCGCTGCTGCGGCGGGGGCTGCGTTCGACGGCGGAGTCCGTCGCGGCGGTGGGGCTGCTGCTCACCGTGCTGGACGCGTACGCGCTGTACGTCGTCGCCGCCCCGGAGGTCGACCCCCGGGCCTGGACGGCGGGGGCCGCCGCGGTGCTGGCGGCGGCGTGGGCCGGCTACGGGGCGGCCCTGCGCGGGCTGCGGATCCCGCTGCCCGCGGCGGTGCTGGCGGCGCAGCTCCCGCTGCCGCTGGCTGCGCTGGCCGCGCAGGCGGGCCCGCTGGAGCTCGCCTGGGCGCTGCTGGCGACGGCCGCGCTGGACGCGGCGCTCGCCCTGCGGCTGCGCTGGGCGGCGCTGCCGGCGGCCGTGCTGGGCCCGGGGGCGCTGCTGACGGGCGTGTCCGAGTCCTGGTCGGCGGCTTCGGCGGCCGCGGCTCTGGCTCCGGCGGCGCTGCTGCTGGCGGGCGCGGCCCTCGGGGTGGCGGCGGCCTGGCGGGAGCCGCGCGCGGGGGCGGCGGCCGTGGTGGGCGGCCTGGCGGGGGTGGCGGCGCTGGGGGGCGTGGCCCGGCCGGAGCTGTCCCCCGCCTGGGCGGTGGTGGCGTACCTGCTGGTCGCACTGGCCCTGGTGGCGACCGTACGGGCCCACGCGCTCCCGGCGCCGGTCCGGCACGGGCTCGCCCGGGCCGGGGCGGGGGTGGCCGCCCTGGCGGCGCTGCTGTCCGCGGCTCCGGCGGCGGCGGCGCTGGCGGCCCGGGCCGGGGTCCTGGCGGAGGTGTGGGCGGGGACGACCCCGGGCGCCGGTCCGTCCGGGACGGGGGCGGCGCCCGCGGTGGCGCTGCTGCTGACGGCGGGGGCCGCCTGGTGGCTGTCGCGGACACTGTCGCGCCCGGAGCCGGCGGCGGTGGCGGCGGTGCTGGCGTGGGCGGGGCTGTTCACGGCCCCGGTGCTGCTCGGTCTCCCCGTGGCGGCCGTGTTCGCGACGCAGCTGGCGGTGACGGGCGCGGCCGGGGTGCTCGCGCTGCGGGCGCCGGCCATGGCGACGGGTGCGGCGGCGGGCATCTGCGCGCTGGCAGGGGCCGTGAACGTGTCCCTGGGCGCGCTGGACGGCCGTACGGCGACCTTTGCGGTGTGGGGGCTGCTGTGCATGCTCGGCGCGGCTGCGGCGGCGTACGGGCCCGCGCCGCGCTGGGCCCGTGCCGGGGCGGCGGTCTGCGCGGTCGGCCATGCCACGGGGCTGCTGGCGGCCTCGGCGGCGCTGGCGGACCTGGCGGTGGTGTGGTGGGCGCTGCCGGTGCTCGCGGCCCCGGCAGCAGTGGCCGCGCTCGGGCCCCGGCTGGGCGGTGTCCGGCTGCCCGTGGAGATCGCGGCGGGCGTGGCGGGCACCATGGCGGTGGCCCTGTCGGCCGGGCGGGCGGGGACGCTGGCGCTGGTCCTGGCGCTGCTCGGGACGGTCTGCGCGGGGGCGGCGGTCCGGCCGGAGCGGCGCGTGCTGGGCTGGGCGGCGGGGGCGCTGTTCGTGGCGGCGGCCTGGGTCCGGCTGGCCGATGCCGGAGTCACGGCGCCGGAGGCCTACAGCCTGCCGGTGACGCTCCCGGCCCTGGCGGTGGGCGTGCTGCGGCGGCGCAGGGATCCCGCGAGCTCGTCCTGGACGGCGTACGGTCCCGGGCTGTCGGCCACGCTGTTGCCGAGCCTGCTGGCGGCCTGGGCGGATCCGGAGTGGGTGCGCCCGTTGCTGCTGGGGCTGGCGGCCCTGGCGGTGACCCTCACGGGTGCCCGGCGGCGGCTGCAGGCGCCGCTGCTGCTGGGCGGCGCGGTGCTGGCGGTGGTGGCGCTGCACGAGCTGGCCCCGTACGTGGTGCAGGTGGCGGGGGCGCTGCCGCGCTGGGTGCCGCCGGCGATGGCGGGACTGCTGCTGCTCGCGGTGGGCGCGACCTACGAGAGGCGGCTGCGCGACGCGCGCCGGCTGCGGGACGCGATCGGCCGGCTGGCGTGACACCGGCGGGCCGGGCGGGGAAACACCCGAGGCCCGGAGACTGTGAAGTCTCCGGGCCTCGGGTCCGGGTGGGCGATACTGGGTTCGAACCAGTGACCCCTTCGGTGTGAACGAAGTGCTCTCCCACTGAGCTAATCGCCCGGACGCACCGCAAACATTACCGCATGTCAGCGGTGCCCCCTGACCATCACTGGTCCTTGATGTTCCAGGGCAGGACGAGCCCGTACTTCCACAGGTAGAAACCGATCAGCGCGGCCGCGATGGCGAGGCCCACGCTGGTCAGGATGATGTTGCGGCGGCGGACCTTCGGGTCGAGTGCCTTCTGGGCCGCCTCGGTCACCTTGCGCTTGGTCCAGCGCAGCACGAGGTGGGCCCAGGCGAACTCGGTGGCCCAGATCGCCAGGCCCGCGAAGATCGCCACCCAGCCCGGGCCGGGCAGTACGAGCATCGCGATGCCCGCGCCGATGACGGCCAGGCCGACGACGAAGACGCCGACCTGCCAGCTCAGGTGCAGGCTGCGGTTGGCCTTGATGAAGGCGGGTGCCTTCGACACGTGCGGCGTCTCTTCGGCGCCGTCGCCGTCGGCCGCCGCGCCGGTTCCGGTCGGCTCTGCGGGCTTGCCCGTCTCGTGGTCACTCCCCGTATTCATGGAGTCGAATCTACCCGAGGGGCAAGCACACGTGAACGGCGGTTTGGATCCGCCGTCCGAGGGACCCAGAGGTCCGCAAAACGGTCAGAGGGGTTTACAACGGCACCGTAGGTGGCATGTCGATTTCGCCGACGTGCGAATCCCCGAGCGCACACTGAGCGAAAGGCCCTGGCGCTTATGAACACCACGGTCAGCTGCGAGCTGCACCTGCGCCTCGTTGTGTCGAGCGAGTCCTCACTGCCTGTTCCCGCGGGCCTGCGGTATGACACGGCCGACCCCTACGCCGTGCACGCCACCTTCCACACCGGCGCCGAGGAGACGGTCGAATGGGTGTTCGCCCGCGACCTCCTCGCAGAGGGCCTCCACCGGCCCACCGGAACCGGAGACGTCCGCGTCTGGCCGTCCCGCAGCCACGGTCAGGGGGTCGTCTGCATCGCCCTGAGCTCACCGGAGGGAGAAGCACTGCTCGAAGCACCCGCCCGAGCACTGGAGTCATTCCTCAAGCGGACGGATGCCGCGGTCCCACCGGGGACCGAACACCGGCACTTCGACCTCGACAAGGAGCTCTCCCACATCCTGGCCGAGAGCTGAGCCAGCCCTACACCCGCGCGACACCGTCCGACTCGGGGCGACGGTGTGTGCCGGACAACCGCATACGACGTGCCGGCGCTGTCCCCGCGGGAGCCACCCGCGTGGACGGCGCCGTTGCGCGTCCGGGGGCCACGCCTGCGACGCGGAGCACCCCTTTTGGAGGAACCCGCTAGAGTCGGCCCCCAGCGACGGCAGAGGTCGTCGCCGCAGGCCCGGCCCTTGAGGGAGACCACCGTGCAGATCCCCCACGACACCCGTCGCGCGCTCGACGTCGTCGTCGCGCTGGTGAACACCTCGGCCGAGGCGGATCAGCCCGACGCGCTCGCGGACCTCGGTGCGCTGCGCGCCTTCGTCCAGGAGCACTCGATCAGCGACGTCGGCGAGCTCGGCGACCGCGACCTCGCGGGCGTGCGGACGGTGCGCGGCAAGTTCGCCCAGGTCTTCGCCGCACCGGACCCGCGCACCGCGTCCGCGCTGATCAACGAGCTGGTGGCGACGGCGGGCACCACCCCGCGGCTGACCGACCACGACGGCTACGACTGGCACGTGCACTACTTCGCGCCGGGCGCGTCGGTGGGCGACCACCTGGCGGCCGACGGCGGCATGGCCCTGGCCTTCATCGTGGTCTCCGGGGAGCAGGAGCGGCTGCGCCGCTGCGAGGCCCCGGACTGCCGGCGCGCCTTCGTGGACCTCTCCCGCAACCGCTCCCGGCGCTACTGCGACAGCCGCACCTGCGGGAACCGGCTGCACGTGGCGGCGTACCGGGCCCGTCGCAAGGGGGCCGACACGGGACCCTCAGAGCAGGAAGAGATCGTGCACGGCGGCCAGCAGCAGCAGGACGCCGATCACCGCTAGGAAGATCATCAACGGCGGCTGGGACAGGGCGAAGAGGCAGCCTCTCGGCTCCTCGGCAACGGAGGCGGGCGCCGGCGCGGGAACCGTCGGCTCACCCTGCGATGTCTCGAGCATGTCGGGGCGATGATGGCGCAGCGCACCGCCGGCGACCCTTCAACACGCCAATGTCCGTGCGGGAGTTCGCCCGATCTCGTGGATCACGCCGGGATCCGGGGACTTCGGCTCAGATGCCGTGCTTCTTCAGGATGGCCTCGATGTCCGAGAAGTCGTCCCCGGCGGCGGGGGCCGGCGGCTTCCGGGCACCGGCGGCGCCCCCGGTTCCGAGGGAGGGCGCGGAGGCGGCCGGGGCGACGGCCCCGGGAGCGCGGCCGGCCTTCTTCCCCAGGCCGCGGCGTTCGACGGCGCGGGTGGTGAACAGGAGCAGCCAGGCCAGCCCGAGGAGCCCGAAGCCGATCCAGACGGTCGGGTCGAAGGCGATCCCGGACACCCACTCCACCAGGCCGGTCAGCACGAGGGCGACCGGCACCAGCGAGTACGCGGCGATCCGCGTGGCGGCCAGGAACCGCTTGCGGTAGGCGGTCACCGCGGCGATGCCCAGCCCCGCCGCGGACACCGCGGAACAAATGGTCTCGGCGAGCATGCGGTCCTCCGGCTGTTCGACGGCTGGGCGATCTGTCCCATCCATCGTGCACCGGCCCCCGCCCCGGCGGCCAGGCCCGGGGCCGCCGCCGGGCGGATCTCCGGGACATCTCGGGGTCGCGCCTCATCCCTGGGGACCGGGTCCGGGGGGAACGGGCGCGTCCGGGGGCTGGGAGACTGGGGACATGACCGATTCCGTGATCCTCGACGTCTGGTGCGAACTCCAGTGCCCCGACTGCCACAGCGCGCTGGACGACGTGCGCGCCCTGCGGGCCCGCTACGGCGACCGGATGGACATCCGGCTGCGCCATTTCCCGCTGGAGAAGCACAAGCACGCCTTCGCCGCGGCACAGGCCGCCGAGGAGGCCCTGGAACAGGGGAACGGCTGGCCCTACGCGGAGGCCGTACTGGCCAGGACCGCTGAGCTGGCCGAGCGCGGCGAGTCGGTGCTGCTGGACGTGGCGCGTGAACTAGGCCTGGACGTCGAGGAGTTCGACACCGCCCTGATCGACGGGCGGCACATCCTGATCGTCGACGCCGACCAGGCCGAGGGCAAGGCGATCGGCGTGACCGGCACCCCGACGTACGTGATCGACGGCGAGCGCCTCGATGGCGGCAAGAGCCAGGAGGGCCTGCGCGCACGTATCGAGGAGATCGCCGACCGCCTGCTGGCGGAGTCCGCCGGGGCCTAGACGAGTAAGTCCGAAGTCCTGGTCAGTGGTCGTAGGCGATCAGTGATCGTGTGATCGGTGTTCCGGTGGCCCGGTTGTGCCAGATCGCC